>JBDRPZ010000066.1:0-2845 GCA_043826585.1 Pseudomonadota bacterium | reverse complement strand
TGACCGTTCCGGCAACAAGTACCATGGTCGCATCAAGGCGCTGGCAGAAGCGGCGCGCGAAAATGGCTTGCAGTTCTAAGATCGAGGTGAATCATGGCTAAAGCACAAGGTAAGAATCAGCAGCCCGAAGACAAAGGTGATGGCCTCATCGAAAAGATGATCCATGTGAACCGCGTCACCAAGGTGGTAAAGGGTGGTCGTATTATGGGTTTCGCTGAGCTCACAGAAGTGGGTGATGGCGATGGTCGCGTTGCTATGGGCAAGGGCAAATCCAAGGAAGTGCCGGTCGCAGTCCAAAAGGCGATGGATGAATGCCGTCGCAATCTGACCAAGGTGAACCTGAAGGATGGCACTCTGCATCATGCGGTGATCGGTCGTCATGGCGCCGCCAAGGTTGTTATGCTTCCCGCTTCCGAAGGTACCGGAAGTTTTGCTGGTGGCGCGATGCGCGCAGTTTTCGAGGCAGTCGGTGTTCGCAACTGTGTGGCCAAGTGTCTTGGCTCCAACAATCCATACAACGTTGTTCGCGCAACATTGAATGGTCTGCAAGCGCTGAATTCTCCGGCTGAGATCGCTGCAAAGCGTGGCAAGAGCGTTGAAGAGATCGCGGGGTAATCATGGCTAAAGAAAAAACATTGAAGGTTACGCAGGTCAAAGGCCTGATCGGAACTAAGCAGTCGCATCGCGACACCATTCGCGGCTTGGGGCTGCGTCGGATCAACCACACGGTTGTTCTGGAAGACACCCCGGCAGTACGCGGCATGATTAACAAGGTGTTCTACCTGGTCAAGTGCGAGGCATAAATGGAACTCAATCAAATTAAACCCGGTGCAGGTGCAAAGCATTACAAGCGTCGTGTCGGTCGTGGTATTGGTTCCGGTCTGGGTAAAACCGCCGGTCGTGGTCACAAAGGTCAAAAGTCTCGTGCAGGCGGCTTCCACAAAGTGGGCTTTGAAGGCGGTCAGATGCCTTTGCAGCGCCGTTTGCCCAAGCGCGGCTTTGTTTCTTTGACACGCAATGACACAGCGCAAGTTCGTCTGTCCGATCTGGAAAAGATGCCGGTCGATACCATCGACTTGCTGGCTCTGAAGCAGGCTGGCGTTGTTGCTGCCACAGCTCTGGGTGCAAAAGTGATCCTGGCCGGTGAGCTGACTCGAGCAGTCAAGCTGCAAGGTCTGCTGTTGACCAAAGGCGCGCGCGCCGCTGTTGAAGCTGCCGGTGGCAGCATCGCAGAGTAAGGATAGTCTGTGAGCGCTGTAGCCAAGAATAAATACGGTGATCTGAGCAAGCGTCTTTGGTTCTTGCTTGGGGCATTGGTGGTGTATCGCATAGGTGCGCATATTCCAGTGCCGGGTATCGATCCGAACGTTCTGGCTGATCTGTTCAAGCAGCAGCAGGGCGGCATCCTTGGCATGTTCAACATGTTCTCGGGTGGCGCGCTTGAGCGTTTCACTATCTTGGCGCTGGGCATCATGCCGTATATCTCTGCATCGATCATCATGCAGTTAGCATCGATTGCGGTGCCGCATTTGGAGCAATTGAAAAAAGACGGGGAAGCTGGACGTCGCAAGATAACCCAGTACACGCGTTACGGTACTTTGGTGCTGGCTTTGTTCCAGTCGTTCGGTATCGCTGTGATGCTCCAGTCGCAAAAGGATCTGGTGCTCAACCCGGGCATGATGTTCCAGATGACAACAGTGGTGACCCTGGTCACCGGTACGATGTTCCTGATGTGGCTGGGCGAACAGATCACCGAACGCGGTTTGGGTAACGGTATTTCGCTGATCATCTTTGCGGGTATTGCGGCTGGTTTACCCAGCGCGATTGGCAACACACTGGAAATGGCAAGAACCGGAGCTTTCTCTGTGCCGCTGGTGCTTGCACTGTTCTTCGGTGCCATTGCTGTGACAGCACTGGTGGTGTTCGTAGAGCGCGGTCAACGCAAGGTACTGGTGAACTACGCTAAACGCCAGGTGGGCAACAAGATCATGGGTGGACAGAGCTCGCATCTGCCACTGAAGCTGAATATGGCCGGTGTGATACCTCCGATCTTCGCTTCCAGCATCATCCTGTTTCCCGCGACACTGGCCGGCTGGTTCGGTAGCGGTAGCAGCATGACCTGGTTGAAGGATGTGAGCGACAAACTTGCGCCGGGACAGCCGATCTATGTGATGTTTTATGCAGCTGCGATCATCTTCTTTTGTTTCTTCTACACCGCGCTGGTGTTCAGTCCGAAAGAGACCGCAGACAATCTGAAGAAAAGTGGCGCCTTCCTGCCGGGGATCCGACCAGGCGATCAGACGGCGCGCTATATCGAAAAGATCATGCTGCGCCTGACTATGGTGGGTGCTGTTTACATCACGCTGGTTTGCTTGTTGCCTGAGTTTTTGGTGGTCAAGTGGAATGTGCCGTTCTATTTCGGCGGTACTTCGCTCTTGATTCTTGTTGTTGTGACAATGGATTTCATGGCGCAGGTGCAGTCATACTTGATGACGCACCAGTATGAGAATCTATTGAAGAAAGCAAACTTTAAAGCCGGTTAAACGGTAGAGGCATTGCTGAATACTTTGCACTATGCCGAGTACGCGGCTTTGAATTGAAGAAGCAAGGAGAAACAAATGAAAGTCCAAGCATCCGTAAAAAAAATGTGCCGCAATTGCAAGATTGTGCGTCGCAACCGTGTGGTACGTGTGATCTGCAGTAGTGATCCTCGCCACAAACAGCGCCAGGGTTGATTGAGTACAATCGCCGCTGGATGTTAGAATTCGCAACTTTTGAACGATAGGGTAGCTGCATGGCTCGTATTGCCGGTGTAAACATTCCAAACCATCAACACGCAGTGATT
>JBDRPZ010000065.1:0-7154 GCA_043826585.1 Pseudomonadota bacterium | reverse complement strand
CCGATGTACCAGGTCGAGCCGGTTTTGTGTTCAACGCAGTATTTGGGCGAGACGATGGTCTCTTCGAACACCATGTCATGCGTGATGCGCGTGTATTCCAGCAGGATGCTGCGGATGACCTTGGCATTCGCACAGATATGCGAACCGCGTGTGATCCAGGTCGGCCCGATGATCTCGGCACCGTCTTCGATACACACGCCGGAATCGATGTAGACCGGGCCTTCAATTTTGACTTTGTCCCAGTTGATACAAGTGTTGATACCCACCCATACGCCCGGCTTGATCTCTTTGCCCGGCATCTGCATGTGCGCGATCTCCCCTCTGAGCACGCGCTGCAGCACGCTCCAGTAGTCGGCGATGTGCCCGATGTCGATCCAGTTGAAGTGGCGCTTCTGTGCGTAGAAGGGCATGCCCTTTTCGGCCAGCATGGGGAACAACTGGCTGCCGATATCGAACACCTGCCCGGGGGGGATCATATTGATGACTTCCGGCTCGAAGATGTAGATACCGGTGCTGGCAAAGTTGGAGCGCGCCTCTTCCGGCTTGGGTTTTTCCTGAAAAGAGAGGATGCGACCTTCGTCGTCGGTCTCGACCACACCGTAGTTGCTGACGTCGGCATTCGGTACTTCCAGCGTGACCACACTGGCCATCGCTTTTTTGGTCTTGTGTTCCCACACGGCTGCGCCGATGTCGAGATCGATCAGTGCATCACCGCACAATACGATGGTGGTGGTGTCGAAGAAGCCGCCAAAGTCCTGGATGCGACGCATACCACCTGCAGAGCCGAGTGATTTGGGCGTGATCTCACCATATTCGTAAACGCCTTCGAAGGAGTAGCCGATGTTGACGCCCCAGGTGCTACCGTTGCCGAAGTAGTTCTCGATCTTCCAGTGTTTGTAGGCGACGTTGACCATGATCTCGTTCACGCCATAGCGTGCCAGATGGTCGATCAGGTATTCCATGACGGGCTTGCCCAGGATGGGGATCATCGGCTTGGGGAGGTCCTGTGTCAGCGGCCTGACGCGCGTCCCCTGCCCGGCTGCAAGGATCATGCCTTTGATCTTTTCCACTGCGCTACCCTCCCATATTTCAGAGCCGTGATTCTACACCGATAAAACAAAAGACCCGCCACAGTGGGCGGGTCTTTTGATGTTTTGGGGTGGCTGATGGGGCTCGAACCCACGACAACTGGAATCACAATCCAGGGCTCTACCAACTGAGCTACAGCCACCGTTGAAACTTGGGACTATTTGGCGTGCCCGACAGGAATCGAACCTGTAACCCCCAGCTTAGAAGGCTGGTGCTCTATCCGGTTGAGCTACGGGCACAATTCTTTCGGTATCCACCAAACTACTACTTCTAAAACCTGGTCGGGGTGGAGAGATTCGAACTCCCGACATCCTGGTCCCTTTGCTGGCGCGCGACCTGGGTTCGCTACTCCCCGAGAGCGCGGCATTATACAGAGCGAATTCTAAAAATCAATTTTGATTTCGAGTTTTTTCAGAAATTTGTGGGATCGCCAATATCAAGTAGTACACCATCGACCACAAAGTAAGGATCGCGGCCAGATAGATCAGCACCGTACCAACGGTATCGCAAGGAATACCGAACAACGATTCTTGATACAAAAGGAACATGATGGCCAGCATCTGGAAGGTGGTTTTGAGTTTACCCAACATGGATACTGCGACACTTTTGCTGCTGCCGAGTTGTGCCATCCATTCGCGCAATGCCGAGATGGTCAGTTCACGCCCGATGATGATGAATGCGATGATGGCATCGACATACCCCAGCTTGAGCAAGATCACCAGGGCTGCGACCACCATCAACTTGTCCGCGACCGGATCCAGAAATGCGCCGAAAGCGGAGCCTTGGTTCAGCATGCGCGCCAGATAGCCGTCCAGCCAGTCGGTTATAGATGCCAACCAGAAGATGAAAGTCCCCAGCACATGTTTGTGATGTAGAGACAGCGTTTCGTCCGAGACGTAGAACACGGCGATGAACACCGGTATCAGGATGATGCGGAACCAGGTCAGCAGGTTTGGAATATTGATCGGCATATCAGTGCAATTGGTTATAAATCTTCTCGGCAAGTACAGGGCTAATTCCTTCTACTCGCGCCAGCTCTTCAACACTGGCTTGCTGAACGCCTTTTAGTCCGCCGAAGTGAGTCAGCAGGTTGCGGCGACGTTTCTCCCCCACCCCTTCGATCTCTTCCAGCGACGACGTGGTACGTGCTTTGCCTCGCTTGGCTCTGTGTCCCGTGATCGCGAAACGGTGCGCTTCATCGCGTACTTGCTGGATCAGATGCAGCGCGGGATGAGCTGGCGGCAATTGTAGCGACTTTTCCACACCGGGTCGCAGCAATTGCTCCAAGCCAGCCTTTCGTTCAACACCTTTCGCCACACCGACCAGCGCGATATCGGATAAGCCGAACTCGGTCATCACTTCTATCGCCATTGCCAACTGTCCTGCACCACCGTCGATAAGGATGAGATCGGGGCGCTTGCCTTCTCCAGCCTGCAATTTTTGGTAGCGCTTCTGTAAAGCCTGCTTCATGGCGGCGTAGTCATCGCCGGGTGTGATGCCGCTGATGTTGTAGCGGCGATACTCCTGCGGACGGATCGCCAGATCGTCATACACCACGCATGAAGCGACTGTCGCCTCGCCCATGGTATGGCTGATATCGAAACACTCTATACGTTTGAGGTCGGGCAACGCCAACTCATTGCGCAATGCCTCAAGTCGCAAGGTTTGTCCTGCATGCATACCGGCTTGCTGCTTCAGCCCTAACAAAGCATTGGCCTGCGCCATCTCCAGCCACTGTCGCCGCTCTCCAGTCACCGAATGACGTATCTGCACCTTGTGCCCAGCCTGTTCACTTAGCAACGCCTCCAACGCTTCGTCCTGTACCTCCAGGCTGGTGATGATGAGCGGCGGCACACTGCGGTCGAGATAATGCTGGGCAAGGAACGCCTCCAGCACTTCGCCGGCATCCTGCCCCTGCACATTGGATGGGTAGAACGGCTTGTCCCCCAGATGGCGCCCTCCGCGCACCACAGCCAGATTCAGGCATAAAGCGCCTTCCGCTTCAACCACGGCTACGATGTCGGCATCGGTATCGCGTCCACTTTCTACGAACTGTCTCTGCTGCACGGTGTGCAAGGCCTGCAACTGGTCGCGCAGGGCTGCGGCATGTTCGTACTCCAGCGCTTCGGCGGCTTGCTCCATCGCCGTGCGCAAGCGTTTCTCTACTTCATCGAACTTGCCCTGCAAGAGCAGGCCGGCATTGCGCACATCGGTGGCGTAATCCTCGGCACTGATCAATCCCACACACGGCGCACTGCAGCGATGGATCTGGTGCAGCAAGCAGGGTCGTGTGCGGTTGTTGAACACCCCCTCTTCGCAGGTGCGCAGTTTGAACACCTTCTGCAGCAAGTTGATACTCTCCTTTGCCGCCTGTGCATTGGGATAGGGACCGAAGTATTGATGGCGTTTATCCGTGACACCGCGATAGTAGGTCAAGCGCGGTGACGGGCTGCCGGTAAAAACGATATACGGATAAGATTTATCGTCGCGAAACAATATGTTGTAGCGCGGCTTTAATGATTTGATGAGGTTGTTTTCCAGCAATAAAGCCTCAGCTTCCGAGCGCGTCACCGTGGTCTCGATGCGCGCGATGTGCGACACCATCAACTGGATGCGCGGCGACAGATTGCTCTTCTGGAAATAGGAACTGACGCGCTTTTTGAGCTGGTTGGCCTTGCCGACGTACAGCACTTGGCCGTCTTTATCCAGCATGCGATATACGCCGGGCTGCAGCGGCAGGCTGGCGAGAAAGGACTTCGAATCGAATACTTCGTCTGTCATCTTTAGATCAGTGCCTGAAGACCTCTTGCAAACTCGGTAGCGCCCCCATTCGCGGGATGCCTGACAGCGCCAGTGACCTTAACGCCCATCTCACTCAGCAACCCCTCTGCCTTCTTTCCTACCGCGACGACCTTTGCCTGCGGGAAAGCTTCGATCAGCATGCTTAGTGCCGGTTCACCCAATGCGATCTCTTGTGGTGAAGGTGTTCTGTTCGACCATAGATCATCCGAGCGATGCGGATGGAGCTGCAGCGCATTCCATAGAATGGTGCGCTCGGCGATACCCAATCTGTACAAGGTCTTCCACACGATAGTGGCCGAAGGCTCGGAGAATGGCAATCGCCGCGTCGATAAACGCTGCGGCAGCGCTGCGATGCGCGGGATAGCCCCCTCGCCCAGCAAACGCTCGCTGGTAAAGGCGATGCCGCTGTATCGGCACCCTTGGTAGCCCGGTGCCTCACCCGCCAGGATGAATTCCGGTTCGCAATCCAGATGTGCAGCCAAGCGCTTCAGCTTGGCTGCCGGACCGTTCCCTTCTGCATCATGCGGACAATGATCTGCCCAAGGATTGAACAATCCAGGTTTTCCGGATGGCAAGGTAGCAACCAATCTGCGTGCCAATGAAAGTGAGGATGGGTTCATATTTTCCTTACGTCCGATTCCGCTTCTGCAATGAAAAGCCCCGCTCGCGGCGGGGCTCGTCCAGACAGCGGGCTAGCTTATTCAGCGGCCGGGGCGGCAGCAGCAGGCTGTTCCTGCAATGCCTTCATGCTCAAACGCATGCGGCCTTTGTCGTCCACTTCCAGAACCTTGACCTTGACCACTTGACCTTCTTTGAGGTGGTCAGCCACGGCGGCGATGCGCTCGTGCGAGATCTGCGAGATATGCAGCAGACCATCCTTGCCCGGCAGGATGTTGATCAGTGCACCGAAGTCCAGCAGTTTGACCACTGGGCCTTCGTATACCTTGCCGACTTCAACTTCGGCCACGATGTCTTCGATACGTTTCTTGGCCAACTCACCGGCATCGCCGCTCACGCAAGCGATGGTGATGTTGCCTTCGTCATCGATATCGATGGTGGTGCCTGTCTCTTCAGTCAGCGCACGGATCACCGCACCGCCTTTGCCGATCACGTCACGGATCTTGTCCGGATTGATCTTCATCTTGATCATGCGCGGTGCGAAGTCAGAAACTTCAGGACGCACGGTAGGCATCGCCTGCTTCATGATGCCGAGGATGTGCTTGCGGCCTTCCTGAGCCTGGCTCAGAGCGACTTGCATGATCTCCTTGGTGATGCCGTTGATCTTGATGTCCATCTGCAGCGCAGTGATACCGTTCTCGGTACCCGCCACTTTAAAGTCCATGTCGCCCAAGTGATCTTCATCACCCAGAATGTCGGTCAGCACAGCGAAACGACCACCGTCCTTGATCAGGCCCATGGCGATACCTGCCACGTGGTCCTTGACTGGCACGCCAGCATCCATCAACGACAAGCAACCACCGCAGACGGAAGCCATGGAGCTGGAGCCGTTGGATTCGGTGATCTCGGATACCACGCGGATCGCGTAGCCACACTCCTCTTCGCTCGGCAGCACGGCAACCAGTGCGCGCTTGGCCAGACGGCCGTGGCCGATCTCGCGACGCTTCGGTGTACCGACGCGGCCGGTTTCACCTGTGGAGTACGGAGGGAAGTTGTAATGCAGCATGAAGCGGTCAACATACTCGCCTTCCAGCGCATCGATCTTTTGTGAATCGCGCATGGAACCAAGCGTCGCGATCACCAGAGCCTGTGTCTCACCGCGTGTGAACAGCACAGAACCGTGGGCACGCGGCAATACGCCGGTACGGATAGTGATCGGACGCACGGTGCGGGTGTCGCGACCGTCGATACGCGGCTCACCGCTGAGGATCTGGCCGCGCACGATCTTGGCTTCCAGCGCGCTGAACAGTTCGTTGATCTCATTCTTGGAGACGCCTTCGAATTCAGGTGTTGCCAGAGCTTCGGCAACCTTGGCGTGGATGGCATTCACTTGCTGGGTACGGGTCTGCTTTTCGCGCACAGCGTAGGCAGCCTGCAGCTCGCTCTCAGCCAGTTCGCTGATACGTGCGATCAAAGCCTCGTTCTTGGCAGCCGGTGTCCAATCCCAATCATCCTGGCCAACTTCGTTTGCCATTTCGATGATCGCGTTGATCACGGTTTGCATCTGCTCGTGGCCGAACACCACTGCGCCCAACATCACTTCTTCAGACAGTTGCTGTGCTTCGGATTCAACCATCAGCACGGCTTGTGCAGTACCGGCAACAACCAGATCCAACTGGGTTGTTTCCAGTTCATCCTTGCTTGGATTCAGCAGGTACTGACCATTGGCATAACCGACACGTGCCGCGCCGATAGGGCCGTCAAAAGGAATACCGGAGATCGCCAGTGCAGCGGATGCGCCGATCATGGCTGGGATGTCTGCATTGATCTGCGGATCGGAAGACATCACAGTCGCCACGATCTGAACTTCGTTGTAGAAACTCTCAGGGAACAGCGGACGCAGCGGACGGTCGATCAGACGCGAAGTCAGGATCTCTTTCTCGCTCGGGCGGCCTTCACGCTTGAAGAAGCTGCCGGGGATCTTGCCGGCAGCGTAGGTGCGTTCCTGATAATCGACGGTCAGCGGGAAGAAATCCTGATCCGGTTTGGCATCCTTGCGGCCAACCACGGTGACCAGCACCGAGGTGTCGCCCAGGCTGACCATGACTGCGCCGCTGGCTTGGCGTGCGATCTCGCCGGTCTCCAATGTCAGTTGATGATTGCCGTAGCTGAGTGTTTTTTTATAGTGGCTCAAAGTAGACCTCTCTTGAAGTTGTACGGATGCGGGCGGATCGGCACGCCAAAACGAAGCGGGCCGCATTTGCGACCCGCTTTAGTGCAGAATTACTTGCGCAGTTCGAGGCGCTGGATCAGTGCCTTGTAACCTTCTTCGTTCTTGCTCTTCAGGTAGTCGAGCAGTTTGCGACGACGGCTCACCAGACGCAGCAGACCGCGACGGGAGTGGTGATCCTTGTGGTGCTCCTTGAAGTGGTCGGTCAGGTAGTTGATACGTGCCGTCATCAGGGCGACTTGTACTTCGGGGGAGCCTGTATCGCCTTTGGCGCGCTGATAGTCAGTCACGATCTGCGATTTTTGAGCGGCGGTAATAGACATTGACTTCTTCTCCAGTTAAAAAGGTGTGGTATTAAAAAAAGTGCGGAATTCTACACTTGAATAGGCTTGTCACTCAAGCTGATTTCGGTGCC
>JBDRPZ010000064.1:0-23712 GCA_043826585.1 Pseudomonadota bacterium | reverse complement strand
GGAGAAGAACACATGGCCGCCCGGTTTCACCAGTTGCGCGCAGGCGGCGATCACGGCGGAAGGATCGGGTACGTGCTCCAGCATCTCCATGCAGGTCACTACATCATAGTGGCCGGGTTGCTCGGCCGCGAGCGCTTCAACGGTCACCTTGCGGTATTCCACCTGTTTGCCGCTTTCCAGCAGATGCAGCTTGGCCACACTCAGGGATTTGTCGGCCAGGTCGATACCGGTCACGGTCGCGCCGGCATCAGCTAGGGCCTCGCTCAGGATGCCGCCGCCGCAGCCGACGTCCAGCACGGTCTTGCCGGCCAGTTTTGCGATGTCGTCGATATAACCCAGCCGTAGCGGGTTGATCTCGTGCAGCGGCTTGAACTCGCTGTTCGGATCCCACCACTTATGGGCGAGTTGCGAGAATTTCTCAAGTTCAATGGGGTCTGCGTTGGACATGCTGTCGATCTCGTAGGGAGGGTGGCTGACTTTAACAAAACTACCGCCAATAGCCAAACTTGTGAGGTGTCTGTCAGCTAGTCGGCAAGTGTAGTCGCTGTGCTAGAATGCGGCCTTCGTTTTCATTGCCTAACCGGCTCATTCGTCAGGTCGCTCATGGAACAACAATTCGCTAAAGAAACCCTCCCAGTCAGCCTAGAAGAAGAGATGCGCAAGTCTTACCTCGATTACGCCATGAGCGTGATCGTTGGTCGTGCCTTGCCAGATGTGCGCGACGGCCTGAAGCCTGTGCACCGTCGAGTATTGTTTGCGATGCACGAACTATCCAACGACTGGAACCGTGCCTACAAGAAATCGGCGCGTATCGTCGGTGATGTGATCGGTAAATACCACCCGCACGGCGACACCGCGGTATACGACACCATCGTGCGTATGGCGCAGGATTTTTCGCTGCGTTACACGCTGGTGGATGGTCAGGGTAACTTCGGTTCGGTCGACGGCGACAACGCGGCGGCGATGCGTTACACCGAGATCCGCATGGCGAAGATCGCCCATCAGCTGCTGGAAGATCTGGAAAAAGAAACGGTGGACTTTGGGCCGAACTACGATGGTTCCGAAAATGAGCCGCTGGTGTTCCCGGCGCGTTTCCCCAATCTGCTGGTGAACGGTTCGTCCGGTATCGCCGTGGGTATGGCGACCAACATCCCGCCGCACAATATGAGCGAAGTGGTGGATGCCTGTCTGGCGCTGTTGCGCGAACCTGACATGGATATCGAGAAGCTGATCGAATTGGTGCCCGCACCGGACTTCCCGACTGCAGCCTATATCTACGGTCTGGCCGGCGTGAAAGAAGGCTATCGCACCGGCCGCGGTCGCGTGGTGATGCGCGCCCGTACCCATTTCGAGGACATCGGCAAGGGTGACCGCGAAGCGATCATCATCGACGAACTGCCATATCAGGTTAATAAAGCCAGCCTGCTGATGAAGATCGGCGAGATGGTGCGCGAGAAGACGCTGGAGGGTATTTCCGAGATCCGCGACGAGTCGGACAAGTCCGGTATGCGCGCGGTGATCGAGCTGAAGCGCGGCGAGAACGCCGACGTGATCCTGAACAAGCTGTTCAAATCGACGCAGATGCAGGACAGCTTCGGCATCAATATGGTCGCCATCGTGGATGGCCAGCCCAAGCTGTGCAATCTAAAAGACGTCATCGAGGCCTTCCTGCGTCATCGCCGCGAAGTTGTCACGCGCCGCACCATCTTTGAATTGCGCAAAGCGCGCGAGCGCGGCCACCTTCTGGAAGGTCTGGCGGTTGCATTGTCCAATGTGGACGAGATCATCGCCTTGATCAAGGCGGCACCCACACCGCCGGAAGCCAAGCGTGCACTGATGTCGCGCGGCTGGCGTTCGGATCTGGTTGAGGATATGTTGAGTCGTGTCAACGAAGCTTCGCGTCCGGAAGGACTGGCACCGGAATTCGGCATGGTCAAAGGCACGGGTTACTTCCTGTCCGATGCACAAGCGCAAGCGATCCTGGAACTGCGTCTGCAACGCCTGACCGGCCTGGAGCAGGACAAGATCGTCGGTGAGTACCGTGAGGTGATGGATAAGATCGCCGACCTGCTGGACATTCTGGCCAAGCCGGAACGTGTGACGCAGATCATCAGTGACGAGCTGGTCACCATCCGTTCCCAGTTCGGCGATGCGCGCCGCAGCGAGATCATCACGCATACGCAGGACATGTCGATGGAAGACCTGATCGCGCCGGAAGAGGTGGTGGTCACCATTTCGCACGGCGGTTACATGAAGGCGCAGAAGCTGGACGAATACCGTGCGCAGAAACGCGGCGGTCGCGGCAAGCAGGCGGCCTCCACCAAGGAAGACGATTTCGTCGACAACCTGTTCATCGCCAATACCCACGATTACATCCTGTGCTTCTCCAACCGCGGACGCTGCTACTGGCTCAAGGTGTATGCGGTGCCGCAGGGCACGCGCATGTCGCGCGGCCGTCCTATCGTCAATCTGTTGCCGCTGGAAGCGGGTGAGCAGATCAACGCCGTGTTGCCGGTGAAGGAATTCGCCGAAGACAAGTTCATCTTCTTCGCTACCAGCGAAGGTACCGTCAAGAAGACGCCATTGTCCGACTTCGCCAACCCGCGCAAGGCCGGCATCATCGCCATCAATCTGGACGAGGGCGACTTCCTCATCGGCGTGGCGGTGACCGACGGCAAGCATGACGTGATGTTGTTCTCCGACGAGGGCAAAGCGGTACGCTTCGACGAGAACGATGTGCGCTCCATGGGTCGTGTGACACGCGGCGTGCGCGGCATGAACCTGGCGGCGGGCGGCAAAGTGATCGCTCTGCTGGTGGCGGAAGACGGGGAACAGTCTGTGTTGACCGCGACTGAGAACGGTTATGGCAAGCGTACTTCGATCACCGAGTACACGCGCCACGGACGCGGTACCAAAGGCATGATCGCGATCCAGACTTCCGAGCGCAACGGCAAGGTCGTCGCGGCCACGCTGGTCGGTACCGAGGATGAGATCATGCTGATCGGCACCAATGGTGTGTTGATCCGTACCCGCGTCAATGAGATCCGCGAGATGAGCCGCGCCACACAGGGTGTGACGCTGATGAATCTGGAGAAAGGCGAGAAGCTGGCCGGTCTGAGCCGTATCGCCGAAACTGAAGACGAGTCTGAAGCAGGAACCGAATCTGAGACTGACGCTGAATAATTTCTGAGGAGAGCACAGCATGGCGATTTACAACTTCAGTGCAGGGCCGGCGGTATTGCCGAAGGATGTGTTGCTGCAGGCGCAGGCGGAACTGGCCGACTGGCACGGTAGTGGCATGTCGGTGATGGAGATGTCGCATCGCGGCAAGGAATACATGGGTATCCATGCCCAGGCCGAGACGGATCTGCGAGAGTTGATGGGGATTCCTGCCAATTACAAAGTGCTGTTCCTGCAAGGCGGTGCACACCTGCAGTTCTCCATGATTCCGCTCAATCTGATGCGCGACAAGGCATCGGCTGACTATGTGAACACCGGCGAATGGTCGAAGAAGGCCATCGGCGAAGCGAAGAAGTTCTGCGCGGTGAATGTGGTCGCTGATAACAAGGACAAGAACTGCAGCTATGTGCCGGCTTTCGATGGCTGGAAGTGCGATCCGCATGCGGCTTATTTGCACTACACGCCGAACGAGACCATTGGCGGCGTGGAGTTCAACTGGATCCCCGAGACGGGCGATGTGCCGCTGGTGGCGGATATGTCGTCCAACATCCTGTCGCGCGAGATTGATGTTTCCAAGTTCGGTCTGATCTATGCCGGTGCACAGAAAAATATCGGCCCGGCCGGCCTGACGCTGGTGATCGTGCGCGAAGACCTGATCGGCCAAGTGGCTGCGGGTACGCCGACCATGCTTGACTATAAGACGCATGCTGATGGAGAGTCGATGTACAACACGCCGCCCACTTTCGCCATCTACATGGCGGGGCTGGTGTTCCAGTGGCTGAAGAAGAACGGCGGCATTGCCGCGATGGAGAAGACCAATATCGCCAAGTCGCAACTGCTGTATGACGCAATCGACAGCAGCAACGGTTTCTACAACTGCCCGGTGAACAAGGCTGACCGTTCGCGTATGAACGTGCCGTTCACTTTGAAAGATGCCGCGCTGGATGGTGAATTCCTCAAGCAGGCGGATGCACGCGGATTGTTGCAACTGAAAGGTCACCGTTCCGTCGGTGGCATGCGTGCCTCGATCTATAACGCCATGCCGCTGGAAGGCGTGCAGGCGCTGGTCGGGTTCATGAACGAGTTCGCACGCAGCAAAGCCTGAATCCCGAGCGCGCCGCCATGAGCCGCACATTCCAGGTTCTCACGCTGAACAAGATATCCGCGACGGGTTTGAAGCGTTTGCCTGCCGGGCGCTATGTGACCGCTAACGACATCGATCAGCCGGACGCGATCCTGGTGCGATCCCACAATATGCATGAGATGGATATTCCGGCCAGTGTGCTGGCCATCGCGCGCGCCGGGGCGGGAACGAACAATGTGCCGGTCATGCAGATGAGCGCGCGCGGCGTGCCGGTGTTCAACGCGCCGGGGGCGAATGCCAATGCGGTGAAGGAACTGGTCATCACCGGCATGCTGCTGGCTTCGCGCAACATCATTCCGGCATTGAACTTCACGGCTGGACTGCGCGGCGACGACGCGACCCTGCACAAGCTGGTCGAGGACGGCAAAAAACACTATGCCGGTACTGAATTGCGCGGACGTACGCTGGGCGTGGTCGGCTTGGGGGCGATCGGCAGATTGGTAGCCGATGCCGCGCTGGGTCTGGGGATGCAGGTGATCGGTTTTGATCCTGAGATCACGGTCGATGCGGCCTGGGGATTATCCTCGCAGGTGAAAAAGGCGCACAGCATCGAGGACCTGCTAAAGCACAGCGACTTCGTTACTTTGCATGTGCCTTTGCTGGATGCGACGCGCGATTTGATCGATGAAAAGCGCGTGGCATCTATGAAGTCTGGCTCGGTGTTGCTGAACTTCTCGCGCGATGCCATCGTCAACGAGGACGCGGTGGTTGCGGGCTTGAATAGCAAACATCTGCGTAGCTATGTGTGCGACTTCCCCAGCAACAAGACACTGGGCAACGAACGCATCATCGCCTTGCCGCACCTGGGGGCGTCGACTGCAGAGGCGGAAGAGAATTGTGCGGTGATGGTGGCAGAGCAACTGCGTGAATATCTGGAGCATGGCAATATCACCAACACGGTGAACTTTCCCAATGTCACCATGCCGCGTGAGTCGGCGTTCCGGGTCGCCATTGCCAATGCCAACGTGCCGAATATGCTGGGGCAGATATCGTCTGCATTGGCTGAAGCTGGAATAAATATTCATAACATGACCAATAAATCGCGCGGCGATATGGCATATACGCTGGTGGATACCGACAGCGCATTGCCACAAAAACTGATTGAGCATCTGGCTGCCATTCCCGGCGTGCTGGTGGTGCGTGATCTGCCGCTGGAGAATGAAGCGTGAGTGACGAGTTAAAGAAATATCGTGAACAGATAGACCAGCTGGATGGCCAGTTGCTGGAGATGTTTAACCGGCGCGCGAAATTCGCACAACTGATCGGCCATGCCAAAGGTGAAAGTGCCGTGCTGCGTCCGGAGCGCGAGGCGCAGGTATTGACGCGTCTGGTGCAAGAGAATAAAGGGCCACTCTCTGCTGAGGCGATCAAGCAATTGTTCACCGAAGTGATCTCGCAGTGTCGTGCGCTGGAAGCGCCACTACATGTGGCTTATCTGGGCCCGCATGGCACATTCAGCGAAGCTGCGGTCTTCCAGCGCTTCGGCCAGGCGACAGTGGGTGTGCCTGCCGAGTCCATCGATGGCGTGTTCGCTGCAGTGGAAAGCGGCGCAGCCAGTTATGGCATGGTGCCGGTGGAGAATTCCACCGAAGGGGCGGTCGGTCGTACGCTGGATCTGTTATTGAACAGCGACCTGAAGATATGTGGCGAGGTGATGCTGCAGGTGCATCAATGCCTGCTATCGAACGAGAATGAACTGTCTATTATCCGCAAGGTGTATTCGCATCCGCAGTCATTCGGGCAATGCCAGGACTGGCTGCATGCGCATCTGCCGCATGCGGAGCGCATCACGGCCAGCAGCAATGCAGACGCCGCACGTTTGGCGACAGAAGAGTCTTTCTCAGCAGCCATTGCAGGGGAACAAGCGGCAGAGCATTTCAAACTCAAGGTGTTGGCAAAGAACATCGAAGACGACGCACGCAACACCACGCGTTTTCTCGTGATCGGCAACCAGGATGTAGCCCCTTCGGGCCGTGACAAGACCTCGCTGGTGATGACTGCCGCCAATCGTCCGGGTGCGATGCATGATTTGCTGACTCCGTTCGCACAGCACGGTGTGTCGATGACCAAGATGGAGTCGCGTCCTTCGGGTGCGGGCATGTGGGAATACGTATTCTACGTCGATATCGAAGGCCATCAGAACGATGCCAAAGTGGCGGCTGCATTGGATCAATTGCGTCAGATCGCTGCCTTCGTCAAAGTGCTGGGTTCCTACCCGGTCGCTGTTTGAATAATCAGCATTAATTAATCCATAGGGATGCGGGCAGGGCGGGAACGTCAGTAAGATCCGATGCTTCTGCCAGTTTTTCGGCATCTCTTTAAATATTTTGTGGTGAGTTTGAGTATATGAATTACTGTGATTTAGCCCCTTCCTACATCCGCGCCATCGCGCCCTATCAGCCCGGCAAACCCATCGCCGAGCTGGAGCGCGAGTTGGGTATCACCGGCATCATCAAGCTGGCCTCGAACGAGAACCCGCTGGGAGCAAGTGGTGCCGCTGTGGCTGCCATGCAGGAAGCGATCAAGAACATCGCACTGTATCCGGATGGCAATGGTTTTGAACTGAAGGATGCGCTGGTCAAACGATACAACGTAAGTCATGCCAACATCACCCTGGGGAACGGCTCCAACGACTTGCTGGAATTGGCAGCACGTGCATTCCTCACGCCGGGCGACAAGGTGGTGTATTCGGCGCATGCATTCGCGGTGTACGCATTGGCGACGCAGGCTGTTGGCGCGACAGGTGTCAGCGTGCCGGCGACCAAAGGCTACGGCCACGATCTGCCAGCCATGCTGGATGCAGCCAAAGCGAACAAGGCCAAGATCGTGTTCATCGCGAATCCGAACAACCCGACCGGAACATTCTTGGAAGTGGATGAATTGCTGCAATTCATGCGCGGTCTGCCCCAAGATATTCTGGTGGTGCTGGATGAGGCCTATAACGAATACCTGCCGGAAGAAAAACGCTATGACAGTGTGAACTGGCTGCAAGAATTCCCGAATCTCATCATCTCGCGCACCTTTTCCAAGGCTTATGGCCTGGCAGGATTGCGCGTGGGTTATGCGATGGCGCATGAGCAGATCACCGACATGAGGAATCGCGTGCGCCAGCCGTTCAATGTGAACAGCGTGGCGCAGGCTGCCGCTGTGGCAGCGTTGCGTGATGTGTCTTTCGTGAAGCGTACCTTTGAGCTGAATCAGCGCGGCATGGCACAGATCACCGAAGGGCTGGGCAAGCTGGGTCTGGAATACATTCCGTCCTATGGCAACTTTGTGGCGTTCAATGTCGGCGATGCCAAGGCGACCTATCGCCGCCTGCTGGAACTGGGCGTGATCGTGCGCCCGATCGAGAACTACGACATGCCGGGCTGGTTGCGCGTTTCCATCGGATTGGAAAGCGAGAACGCGAAATTCCTTGGCGCATTGGAAAAGTGCATCAATGCGCAGGTGAGCGGAGAAGCCAAATGATCATCGTGATGGGCAGTGACACGACCGATGTGCAACTCGATGCGGTGGTGAAGAAGATCGAAGCAGCCGGGCTGCGCGCCAATATTTCGCGCGGTATCGAACGCATCGTGATCGGTGCCATCGGTGACGAACGCAAGCTGGAAGCGGAAATGTTCACACCGCTGCCGGGTGTGGAGTCGGCGATGCATATCGCCAAGCAATACAAGATCGTGTCGCGCGAGTCTCACAAGGCCGATACCGTGATAGATATCGCCGGCGTGCCGCTGGGTGGCAAGCAGATCCAGATCATCGCCGGACCATGTTCGGTTGAGACGCAGGAGCAGATGGACCTCGCCGCCAAATTCACGCATGAAGCGGGTTGCCGTCTGATGCGTGGTGGCGCGTTCAAACCGCGCACCAGCCCGTATGCCTTTCAGGGGCATGGTGTGGAAGGGCTGGACATGTTCCGCAAAGCAGCAAGCCAATACAAGCTGCCCATCGTCACCGAGCTGATGGATGCGCGCCAGATCGACGCCTTCCTCGAGTATGACGTAGATGTGATCCAGATCGGCACGCGCAATATGCAGAATTTCGACCTGCTGAAGGAAGTCGGCCGTATCAACAAGCCAGTCATCCTCAAACGCGGTATGTCAGCCACCATCAGCGAATGGCTGATGTCGGCGGAATACATCGCCGCTGGTGGCAACCACAACATCATCTTCTGCGAGCGCGGCATTCGTACCTTCGAGACCGCATATCGAAATGTATTGGATGTGACTGCCATCGCCGTTCTGAAAAAGGAGACGCACCTGCCGGTGATCGTCGATCCTTCCCACGCGGGCGGTAAGGCATGGATGGTGCCGGCATTGTCACAAGCCGCCATCGCCGCCGGTGCGGACGGCTTGCTGGTAGAGATGCATCCCAGTCCGTGCGATGCGTGGTGCGATGCCGATCAGGCGCTGACACCGGACGAACTCAAGAAACTGATGAGCACACTGGGCGCGATCGCCGGGGCCATCGGGCGCACGGTATAAGTCATGCAGCCAGCCTTCCGCAAAATCGTCATCTTCGGTGTCGGCCTCATAGGCGGCTCGTTCGCATTGGCTCTGCGAAAGGCTGGTGCAGTAGGCGAGGTGGTTGGGTTCGGTCGCACTCAGGCGACATTGGATGAAGCCAAACGCTTGGGCATCATCGACCGGATCGGCAGCGATGTGGTGCAAGAGGTGTGTGATGCTGATCTGGTGTTGCTGGCGACACCGGTGGCGCAGATGGGCGATCTTTTTGCACGTATCGCTCCTCATTTGGGCGCGCAGACGCTGGTGACGGACGGCGGTAGTACCAAATGTGATGTGGTTGCCGCGGCGCGCAGCCATCTGGCTGCCAAGATTTCTCAATTCATTCCTGCACACCCCATCGCGGGCGCCGAGAAGAGTGGCGCATCGGCAGCGATGGCTGATCTGTATCAAGGCAAGAAAGTCGTGCTCGCACCTTTGTCTGAGAATTCCAAAGAATCAGTCGCGCGTGTGCGTCAGGCATGGGAAGCCTGCGGCGCAGTGGTGAGCGAGCTGACGCCGGAAGAGCATGATGGCGTGTTCGCTGCAGTGAGCCATTTGCCGCACCTGCTGTCGTTCGCGCTGGTGCACGATCTGGCGCAACGCGATAACAAAGACTTGTTGCTGTCTTTCGCGGCCAGCGGTTTCCGTGACTTCACCCGTATCGCCGCCAGCTCTCCCGAGATGTGGCGCGACATCAGTATGGCTAATCGCGATGCCTTGCTACGCGAATTGCAGCAATACATCAACGAGCTTTCTTCTTTGCAGCAGGCGCTGGCCGATAACGACGCTGCCAAGCTGGAAGAGATATTCAGTCTGGCGCGCGAAGTGCGCAGCACCTGGACTCAACAATAAAACTCACCTCATCGCATGACTCAGCACGAATTTATCGACCTTCCTCCCTTGATGTCCGCGCACGGCACCGTGCGCCTGCCCGGTTCCAAGAGCATCTCCAACCGCGTGTTGTTGCTGGCGGCGCTGGCCGAAGGTGTGACCGTGGTGCGTGATCTGCTGAAGTCGGACGATACCGACCGCATGCTGGAAGCCTTGGCTACTTTGGGTGTCGGCGTGGAGTCGCTGGGCGACAATGCCTATCGCATCACGGGCTGCGCAGGCGATATTCCCAATAAAGAAGCCAAGTTGTTCCTGGGTAATGCAGGTACTGCTTTCCGTCCGTTGACGGCAGCACTGGCTTTGTCGGGCGGCAGCTATGAGTTGTCTGGTGTGGCACGTATGCATGAGCGGCCTATCGGGGACTTGGTGGATGCTTTGCGTCAACTGGGTGCTGATATTCGTTATCTGGGCAACGAAGGTTTTCCACCGCTGCAAATCTCTCCGGCCAAGCTGGCGGGTGACACGGCGCAGGTGCGCGGCGATGTGTCCAGCCAATTCCTGACCGGCCTGCTGATGGCTTTGCCTTTGCTCGGTCGCACGGTGAAGGTGGAGGTGGTGGGTGAATTGATCTCCAAGCCCTACATTGAGATCACGCTGGCGATGATGGCGCGCTTCGGTGCGGTTGTTCAGCGCGACGGCTGGCAGGTTTTCACGGTTGCAGCAGGCAGCCGCTATGTTTCACCGCAAGAGGTATATGTCGAAGGCGATGCTTCTTCAGCTTCCTATTTTCTGGCTGCGGGAGCGATCGGTGGTGGAGCCGTGCGTGTCGAGGGTGTGGGCAAGGAAAGTGTGCAGGGTGATATCCGTTTTGCCGAAGAACTGGAAAAGATGGGTGTGCGCATCACCATGGGACCGAACTGGATGGAAGCCACAGGCCCAGAGGATGGTAAATTGAAAGCCATCGATCTCGATTGCAACCACATCCCTGATGCAGCCATGACACTGGCCGTCGCAGCTTTGTTCGCCGGTGGCAAGACCACCTTGCGAAACATCGCCAGCTGGCGCGTGAAGGAAACCGACCGCATCGCCGCGATGGCGACTGAGTTGCGCAAGGTCGGTGCGACGGTTGAAGAGGGTGCAGATTACATCCGCATCACCCCGCCTGAACTTGAAATCCTGAATCCTCAATCCGGCATCGACACCTACGACGACCATCGCATGGCGATGTGCTTCTCGTTGGCAGCCTTCGGTGGTGCGGGTATGCGCATCAACGATCCAAAATGCGTCGCCAAGACCTTTCCTGACTATTTCACGGAGTTTGCAAAAGTGACACAAGCCGTTCCAGTTATCGCTATCGACGGACCTTCTGCTTCAGGCAAAGGGACCGTGGCACAACGCGTGGCCGATGCTTTGGGCATGCATTACCTTGACAGCGGTGCGCTCTATCGCTTGTTGGGTTTGGCGGCTCAGCGCCATGGCGTTGCTTTGGATGATGAATCCGCACTGGCTGCGCTAGCGGGCAAGGTGGATATCCGCTTCGAGAAGGGAGAGACCTGGCTGGATGGCGAGATGGTCGGTGACGAATTGCGCACCGAGGAGGCCGGGTCTGCCGCCTCCAAAGTGGCGTCGCTGCCGCAGGTGAGGGCGGCTTTGCTCGATAAACAGCGTGCCTTCCGTCAGTTGCCCGGACTGGTGGCGGACGGGCGCGATATGGCGTCGGTGGTGTTCCCCGATGCGGTATTGAAGGTGTTCCTGACCGCCTCAGCCGAAGCCCGTGCGGAACGTCGTTATAAGCAGTTGAAAGAAAAAGGGATGGGTGCTAATATTGCCGCCCTTTTGCAGGATATACAGGCGCGCGACGAGCGGGATATGCAACGAAGCGTCGCTCCACTGCAACAGGCGCAAGGTGCAAGTCTGCTGGATACGACTCCTCTGAACATCGAGCAAGCGGTCGAAGAAGTGCTGACACGTTACCGTGCATTGAGTTAGGCCCCGTTTGGCTCCCCGCCATCCGGGTTGATAAACGAACCCCCCGTGCAGTTTGCGGGATAACCTGAGAGTAGATCGAAAATGACCGCTGTAGCCGAAATGGAATCTTTTGAGTCAATGTTTGAAGAAAGCCTGAGCCGCAAAGAAATGCGCGCAGGTGAGTTGATTACCGCCCAAGTCGTTCGCGTAGAGCAGAACGTGGTCGTGGTAAATGCCGGACTGAAGTCCGAAAGTTTTATTCCTGTTGAAGAATTCAAAGACGCAACAGGCGCAATCGAAGTTGCTGCTGGCGATTTCGTCACAGTGGCCATCGAATCACTGGAAAACGGCTACGGCGAGACACGTTTGTCGCGCGAAAAAGCCAAGCGTCTGGCAGCCTGGATCGACCTGGAACAGGCGATGGAAGAAGGCCGTATCGTTGAAGGTTATGTCAGCGGCAAGGTCAAGGGCGGTCTGACCGCGATGGTCAATGGCATCCGTGCATTCTTGCCCGGTTCGCTGGTGGACATTCGTCCGGTCAAGGACACTACACCGTACGAAAACAAGACCATGGAACTCAAGGTCATCAAACTGGATCGCAAGCGCAACAACGTGGTGGTTTCCCGCCGTGCTGTGCTGGAAGAGACCCAGGGTGCCGATCGTGAATCCTTGCTGGAAACCCTCAAGGAAGGCGCAGTGGTCAAGGGTATCGTCAAGAACATCACCGATTACGGTGCGTTCGTTGACTTGGGCGGTATCGACGGTCTGCTGCACATCACCGATCTGGCATGGCGCCGCGTCAAGCACCCATCCGAGGTGCTGACAGTTGGTGACGAGATCGAAGCCAAGATCCTGAAATTCGACCAAGAGAAGAACCGCGTTTCCCTGGGCATCAAGCAGATGGGCGACGATCCTTGGAATGGTCTGGCACGTCGTTACCCGCAAGGTACACGTCTGTTCGGCAAGGTGACCAACCTGACCGACTACGGTTCTTTCGTGGAGATCGAGCAAGGTATCGAAGGTCTGGTGCACGTTTCCGAAATGGATTGGACCAACAAGAACGTTCATCCTTCCAAGGTCGTTGCTCTGGGCGACGAAGTAGAAGTGATGATCCTCGAGATCGACGAGCAACGCCGCCGTATCTCTCTGGGCATGAAGCAGTGCAAGTCCAATCCTTGGGATGACTTCGCGGCCAACCACCAGAAGGGTGACAAAGTTAAGGGCGCGATCAAGTCGATCACCGACTTCGGCGTGTTCATCGGTCTGGATGGCGGTATCGACGGTCTGGTCCATCTGTCCGACCTGTCCTGGAGCGTTGCCGGCGAAGAAGCTGTGCGCAACTACAAGAAGGGCGACGAACTGGAAGCAGTCGTGCTGGCCATCGATGTCGAGCGCGAGCGTATCTCTCTGGGCATCAAGCAACTGGAAGGTGATCCGTTCGGCGGCTTTGTGACCGGCCATGACAAGGGCGCGATCGTTACCGGCGTGGTCAAGTCTCTGGATGCCAAGGGTGCCGTGGTTCAACTGGAAGGCGATGTGGAAGCCTACCTGAAAGCCTCCGAAGTGTCGGTGGATCGCGTGGAAGATATCCGCAACCACCTGAAGGAAGGCGATACCGTCAAGGCTGTGATCATCAACGTGGATCGCAAGAACCGCGGCATCAACCTGTCGATCAAGGCGCTGGACAAGGCTGATACGGCAGCAGCGATGCAGAAGTTCGCAGCTGAGAACACCAGTGCTTCCGGCACCACTAATCTGGGTGCTCTGCTTAAGGCCAAGATGGATTCCAGCAAGGCTGACACGCAGTAAGGAGGCAGGGCATGACACGTTCCGATCTGATCGCCAGACTGGCAGAGCGTCATCCCCAGCTGCTGGGGAAGGATGCCGAGTTGTCGGTCAAGGTGATACTGGACAGTATGTCCGCCACTTTATCCAGTGGTGGACGTATCGAGATTCGCGGTTTTGGCAGTTTCGCCTTGAACTATCGTCCACCACGTTTGGGACGCAATCCCAAATCCGGTGACCAGGTTCAGGGGCCAGCCAAGGACGTGCCTCATTTCCAGGCAGGTAAAGAACTGCGGGAACGCGTGGACTACCCTCAATCCTGAATTGGCAAGTGATTGAATGATTGGCGGCTCATCGCAAGATGCGCCGCCAATTTTTTTGCGGGTTATTGCCCATAGGGCAATAACCCTGCGAGAAACAATTGCGTGTTCGTGCTATCTTTACACCTCGGTTCGATGATGAAATCTTAAAGAATGCGCTATTTGACCTGGTTGTTGCGGATCCTGTTGTTTGTCGCTTTGTTGGGCTTTGCGATGAAGAATAACGAGATCATTTCGCTACGCTATCTGTTCGGTTACGAATGGCAGGCGCCGCTGGTAGTCGCTTTGTTCGGTTTCCTTGTCATCGGGGTCGTGTTGGGTATGTTGGCGATGCTTGATACGGTGGTGCGTTTGCGCAGTGACCTGGCGCATGCACGTGCAGAAGCTAAATCCAAACAATCCGGGCTCAGTACTGAGAATCAAACTGATACGCCCGAACACTCTTCCTGAATATACAAGATGGATTTTGAACCCTGGATGTTGCTGGTCTTCCCACTGTTTTTTGGTATGGGATGGCTGGCTGCGCGTGTTGACATCAAAGAACTGTTATCTGAATCCAGTTCGCTACCGCGCTCCTATTTTCAAGGCTTGAACTTCCTGCTCAACGAGCAGCAGGATCAGGCTATCGAGGCTTTTATCGAAGTGGTGAAGGTCGATCCGCAGACTGTCGAACTGCATTTTGCATTGGGGAGTTTGTTCCGTCGCCGTGGTGAGGTGGATCGCGCGATACGTATGCATCTCAACTTATACGAACGCGCAGACCTTGACGAAGAAAAGCGGCAGCAAGCCTTGTTCGAACTGGCGCAGGATTATTTGAAGGCCGGGATATTGGATAGGGCCGAGACGGCTTTCCATGGTTTGAGTGGCACCTCCCACGAGCAGGCTGCACTGGAGTTTCTGCTGGAGATCTATCAGAAAGAAAAGGACTGGCTGAAGGCGATCGATATCACGCAGCGACTCGCGATGCTGACCGGTAAATCCTACGCCAGACAAGCCTCCTTCTTTTATTGCGAGTTGGCGGAGCGTGAGTGTGCAGACCAGCAAGTGGATGCCGCAGTCGTGCATCTGGAACAGGCGCTCGCAGTCGATCCGCAAGGTGTGCGGGCCAGCATCAAGCTGGGTGATATTGCCTTGGCTTCCGGCGATACGGCGCGCGCGATCGAGATATGGAAAGCAGTCGAGGCGCAGGATGCGCAATATCTGCCGTTGGTTGCCGAGCGCATTTTGCAAGCCTACCAGCAGGGTGGCAATGAGTCGGCAGGCGTGGAATTGCTGCGCGGTTATTTGCAGAAGCACCCCTCGCTGGATCTCATGAATGTGCTGTTTGAAGCGCTGGTAGCGACCGATGGCCCCGAGGCCGCCTATCAGATGGTGCTCAATGAGCTGAAGCGGAATCCTACGCTGTTGGGCTTGGATAAACTGCTGGAAGCGCAATTGATGAAGATGACCGGCGAGCGCCGTGGTGATGTCGAGCTGGTGAAGTCGCTCATACACAACCGTACTCGCAGTCTTGCGATGTATCGTTGCGGACATTGTGGTTTCAAGGCGAAACACTTCTATTGGCATTGTCCCGCATGCCACAGCTGGGAAAGTTATTCGCCGAAACGTAGTGAAGAGAATGGATTGATCGCATGAGTCCCACCAAACAACAAGATCCGAAGATCATCGTCGCGCTGGATTATCCGCAGGCAGAGTCTGCGCTGGCACTGGCTGAACGCCTGGAACCAAACTTGTGCCGCTTGAAAGTTGGCAAAGAGTTGTTCACCAGTGCTGGGCCGCAACTTGTCGAGAAATTGCAGCAGCGCGGTTTCGAAGTGTTCCTCGATCTCAAATTCCACGACATCCCCAATACTACTGCGCAAGCCTGCAAGGCTGCAGCATCATTGGGCGTTTGGATGGTGAACGTGCATGCGCTGGGCGGTCGCAAGATGATGGAGACGGCGCGCGAGGCACTGGTACATCATGTCCAACGCCCGAAACTGATCGCGGT
This sequence comes from Pseudomonadota bacterium, assembly GCA_043826585.1. Classification (GTDB taxonomy): domain Bacteria; phylum Pseudomonadota; class Gammaproteobacteria; order Burkholderiales; family Gallionellaceae; genus Sideroxyarcus. Next base: position 7,992 of record JBDRPZ010000064.1, on the reverse strand, counting down.
GACCATCCTCACCAGCATGGCGCAGGAAGATCTGCATGGGATCGGCATTCAGGATAGTCCGGCACAGATGGTATCCCGGCTGGCGCAACTGACGCGCGACAGCGGCCTTGATGGCGTGGTGTGTTCGGCACAGGAAGCGGCAACGTTGCGTCAGCAGTGTGGTGAGGATTTTTGTCTGGTGACGCCGGGGATACGTCCGGCGAATGCCGCAGCTAACGACCAGTCGCGCATCATGACGCCACAGGCAGCGCTGCAAGCAGGTTCCAGTTATCTGGTTATCGGCCGACCGATCACGCAAGCACCGGATCCATTGCAGGCATTGCAAGATATTCTGAAAGAAACAGGAGATGTGGCATGAAACTGCCATCGTTCGATAAAGCGCGGGTATTGGTCGTAGGGGACGTGATGCTGGATCGCTACTGGTTCGGTGATGTCAGCCGCATCTCGCCGGAAGCGCCGGTGCCGGTGTTGAAGGTGAACAGGGTCGAAGAGCGTCCCGGTGGTGCAGCCAACGTGGCGCGCAACATCGCCGAACTGGGCGCGCATTGCACACTGCTATCTGTTGTCGGCGCGGATGAGGCAGGAGACTGTCTGCAACGGCTGCTGACTGCACAGGGCAGGGTCGATGCTTTGTTGCATCGCGATGAGAACTTCTCCACTATCGTCAAACTGAGGGCTGTTGCGCGTCAACAGCAATTGCTGCGCATCGATTTTGAGACGCCTCCCAGCCACGAAGTGTTGCAGGCCAAGCTGGCTGACTTTCGCAGCAAACTGCCGGATTGCGATGTGGTGTTGCTGTCCGATTATGGCAAGGGCGGTTTGACCCATATCGCCGAGATGATTCAGTTGGCCCGTGCGGCTGGCAAGCCTGTGTTGGTTGATCCCAAAGGGGATGAATACGATCGCTATCGCGGTGCAACGCTGCTTACCCCTAACCGCAGCGAGTTCCGTGATGTGGCGGGCAGCTGGAAGAGTGAGTCAGAGTTGAATGACAAAGCCCAGAAACTGCGTGCAGAGTTGGGCTTGGAAGCCTTGCTGGTGACGCGTAGCGAGGAAGGCATGTCGCTGTTCCGTGAACGAGAGATATTGCACGAGCCGACACAGGCACGCGAAGTTTTCGACGTCAGCGGCGCGGGAGATACGGTCATCGCAACATTGGCGGTGATGCTGGCGAGTGGTGCAGATATGGTGGATGCAGTGCGCATCGCCAATCGTGCGGCGGGCGTGGTAGTGGCCAAGCTGGGTACGGCTGTGGTCTCGCGCGAAGAGATACTTGAAGATATGAAAGGCTGATCATGTACTACATCGTTACCGGCGCGGCCGGCTTTATTGGTTCCAATCTGGTCAAAGCGCTGAATGATCGCGGCGTGACTGACATCATCGCGGTCGACAATCTCAAGAAAGCAGACAAGTTCCTGAATCTCACTGATTGTGAGATCGCCGACTTCATGGACAAGGAGGATTTCATCGAGCGCGTAGTGGGTGGAGACTTCGACGGCGAGATGGCGGCCGTGCTGCATGAAGGGGCCTGCTCAGACACCATGGAGACGGATGGCCGTTACAGGATGGAGAACAACTATCGTTATTCTCTGGAGTTGCTGAATCACTGCCAGAACGAGGAAGTCCCCTTCCTGTATGCGTCTTCCGCTTCTGTTTATGGCGGCGGCGGCGTGTTCAAGGAAAGTCGCGAATACGAATCGCCGCTGAACGTCTATGCCTATTCAAAGTTTCTGTTCGATCAGGTGGTGCGTCGTCGCTGGTCCGAGCGTACTTCGCAGATCGTCGGTTTCCGCTATTTCAATGTGTATGGGCAACGCGAGCAGCACAAAGGACGCATGGCATCGGTGGCATATCACTTCTTCAATCAGTATCGCGCAGAAGGACATGTGAAACTGTTCGAAGGATGTGATGGCTACGCCAACGGCGGACAACTCCGAGATTTCGTGTCGGTCGAAGATGTGGTCAAGGTCAATATGCACTTTCTGGATCACCCAGAGAAATCGGGCATCTTCAATCTTGGCACGGGTACCGCGCAGAGCTTCAACGATGTGGCCGTGGCGACGATCAATACCTTGCGTGCTGCGAACGGGGAGCCGGTATTGACGCTGGAGCAATTGCTACAGCAACAGATCATTCGCTATATTCCCTTCCCGGATGCATTGCGCGGCAAGTATCAGAGCTACACTCAGGCGGATATCTCGGCGATGCGCGAAGCTGGATACGCCGAGCCATTCTTGACCGTGGAGCAAGGCACGGCGAATTATGTGAATTACATGCTGGAGAAGTCGAAATAAATCAGGAGGAGGGTATGCAACCCGCGACCTAGGTCGCTAACTTCGAAAGGAGAAAGTGATGAAGAAGCTGTTGCTATCCCTGTTGGTACTTTTGTTTTCCGGTTCACTCTATGCGGCTGTCGATTTGAACACGGCCAGCGTGGAGGAATTGCAGGCTGTGAAGGGTATCGGTGCTTCGAAAGCCGAGGCTATCGTTCAGCACCGTAAACAGCATGGGCCGTTCAAGCGCGTGGAAGAGCTTGATGAGGTAAAAGGATTCGGCAAGAAAACGGTAGATCGCTTGCGTAGTGAATTTACCGTGAGCCAGCCAGATAAGAAGTAGTTTTTCACATAGCATCATTCGATCCGCCCGGCCTGCAGTCGGGCGGATTTTTTATGCCCAAATAGAATAACAAAATAGAAAAATGTGATTTTCGGTAATGATGCGTGCATGCCTATAATGGAGTCATCGTAGCTATTCAATTCAAGGAGTATGTGATGTCAAAGTTGTTCTCAGATAATTCGCTTTCTGTCGGAGGTACGCCGCTGATCAAATTGAATAAAATCAGTGATGGCGCATCGGCGACCATCCTTGCCAAGATCGAAGGTCGCAACCCGGCCTATTCTGTGAAAGACCGCATCGGTGTGGCGCTGATCGACGATGCAACGAAGAAGGGCTTGCTTGGCCCAGGCAAAGAACTCGTGGAACCGACCAGTGGTAACACCGGTATCGCACTGGCCTTTGTGGCAGCAGCACGCGGTATTCCGCTGACGCTGACCATGCCCGAGACAATGAGTATCGAGCGTCGCAAGTTACTGGTCGCTTATGGCGCCAAGCTGGTACTGACCGAAGGTGCAAAAGGGATGGGCGGTGCGATCGCCAAGGCGAAAGAGATTGCCGAGTCCGATGCAAAATACGTCCTGCTGCAACAGTTCGAGAATCCGGCCAATCCTGCCATCCATGAGACGACGACGGGTCCCGAGATATGGAAGGATACCGACGGCAAGGTAGATATCTTCGTGGCGGGTGTTGGCACTGGTGGCACGATCACCGGCGTGTCTCGCTATATCAAGAACACCCAAGGCAAGGCGATCAAATCGGTGGCCGTGGAGCCGACTGCCAGTCCGATATTGACGCAAAAACGCGCAGGGCAGGAACTTAAGCCGGCACCGCACAAGATTCAGGGTATAGGCGCAGGCTTTGTACCGGGCGCGCTGGATCTGTCACTGGTGGATGAAGTTGAGCAGGTGACGAACGAAGATGCTGTGTTGTTTGCGCGTCGTCTGGCACAGGAGGAGGGGATTCTATCCGGTATCTCAAGTGGCGCAGCCGTTGCTGCTGCGGTGCGGCAGGCTCAGAGGCCCGAGAACGCAGGTAAAACTATTGTTGTCATCCTGCCGGATTCGGGGGAACGCTACCTCAGTTCCATTCTTTTCGAAGGGATGTTCGACGCTTCAGGTATCGCCGTCTAATGTGACAGTGCAAAGGATAGCGCCTGCATTTATCATGGAAGCGTTATCGCTCCTACGGAACAAGCCATGTACAAGACTCTGGACGACTATGTCGGCAACACGCCTCTGGTCAGACTCAAACGCATTCCCGGTGATAGTTCCAATGTCATCCTTGCCAAGCTGGAAGGGAACAATCCCGCCGGCTCGGTAAAAGACAGACCGGCGCTTTCGATGATCCAACATGCCGAAGAACGTGGTCAGATCAAGCCCGGCGACACCTTGATCGAAGCGACCAGCGGTAACACCGGCATCGCGCTGGCGATGGCCGCCGCCATGCGCGGCTACAAGATGATACTGGTGATGCCTGAGAATCAGAGTGTGGAGCGCCGCCAGACCATGCGTGCGTTCGGCGCGGAACTGGTGCTGACGCCCAAGGCAGGCAGCATGGAGTTGGCGCGTGATACGGCTGAGAAGTTGCGAGACGAAGGTCGTGGCATCATCCTCGACCAGTTCGGTAATCCGGATAATCCATTGGCACACTACGAAGGTACCGGGCCGGAGATCTGGCGCGACACGCAAGGTCAGATCACACATTTCGTCAGCAGCATGGGAACGACAGGCACCATTATGGGCAATGCGCGCTTTTTTAAAGAAAAGAATGCCGCCATTCAGATCATAGGTGCGCAGCCTGAAGAGGGGGCGCAGATCCCCGGTATCCGCAAATGGCCCGAGGCTTACTTACCCAAGATATACAACCCGCAGAATATCGATCGCATCGAATACGTCGGGCAGCAGGATGCTGAGGAGATGACGCGCCGCTTGGCTCGAGAGGAGGGGATCTTTTGCGGGATATCTTCGGGTGGTGCGCTGAGCATTGCAATGCGCATTTCGCAACAGGTGCAGAATGCGACCATCGTATTCATCGTCTGCGACCGGGGTGACCGTTACCTGTCTACCGGAGTGTTTCCCGCCTGACCAATCATTCGTTCAAGACTACTTTGTGCTTTGACAGTGCTGGATTCTGAGCGAAGTAGTGTTTGATTCCGTTGAGGATCGCTTGCGCCATTTTGCGTTGATAAGCACGATCTTTCAGCTTCCTCTCTTCTGTTGGATTGCTGATGAAAGCTGTCTCTATAAGGATGGATGGCACATCCGGAGACTTGAGTACAGCGAATCCTGCTTGTTCCACGCGTCCGCGATGCAGCTTGTTGATGCCACCCAATTCCTTCAGTACATGATTGGCTAGTTTCATGCTGTCGTTGATGGTGGCAGTTTGAGACAGATCGAGCAGGGTGCGGGCCAGGTAGGGATCTTTTACGGCAAGGTTCACACCGCCAATGAGGTCGGCCTCGTTCTCCTTCTTAGCGAGCCAGCGTGCACTGGCACTGGTTGCGCCGCCTTCGGACAGTGCAAAAACTGACGAGCCTCTTGCGTGCGGCTTGACGAAGGCATCGGCGTGTATTGAGACGAACAGATCTGCATGTGCGCGTCGCGCTTTCTCCACGCGTCCTTTCAAGGGAATGAAGTAATCACCATCTCGAATGAGGACCGCGCGCATTCCCGAGATCGAGTCTATCTGTGACTTTAATTCACGTGCAATCGATAGTGTCACATCTTTTTCGCGCGTTCCTCTGCGCCCCAATGCCCCAGGATCCTCTCCGCCATGCCCTGCATCCAGAGCGATAACGAGTACGCGATTGCGCAATTCTGGATAGAGGGGGGGGGAATCAGCAACGGGCGGGGAAGGCGGGGCGATATCTGCAGAGGTCATTTCCGTTACCTCTGCCTTGCTATCTCCTGCACTTGTTGAGAATTGCTGCTCTATCAATGCCATCAAAGGATCGACTGTTACAGCAGGGTAAATATCCAGAACCAGTCGATGTCCATATTCTCCGACTGGTTTCAGGCTGAATAGTTGTGGTTTGACTTGTGATTTTAGATCCAATACCAAACGGATGACGCCGGGCTTGAAGCGTCCTATGCGCAAGCTGCTGATATATGGATCCTCTTTACTGACTTTGTTTGATAGCTCGTTCAAGGCCGTACTGAGTTCGACTTCTTCAAGATCGATGACCAATCTTTCGGGATTGGAGAGTGTGAATTGGTTGTAACGGATGGCTGATTTTGATTCCAGTGTCAGGCGGGTGTAATCCTGTGCGGGCCAGAGGCGGGCTGAGGTGACGGGTATCTCGGCATGCGCGGCACATGCCCATACCAAGATCAGTAGAAAGGTAGACTTCAGAGCGCGTTCAAACATTTCTTCCCTGCTTCAGTATAGGCGTGCAGGAAGATCTCGCGGCCATCCTGAAGTATTTCAAAAGTAAGGCTGATGTCAGCATCGGGTAGCAGTCCAGTTGCCTGGTCCGGCCACTCAACCAGGCAAATGTTTTGTGCGTCAAATTCATCACGGAATCCAGCTTCTTCCCATTCATCGGCATCGCGAAAGCGATAGAGGTCGAAGTGCCGTAAGTGTAGTCCTCTCACTTCGTAGTGTTCAACCAGAGTATAGGTTGGGCTTTTGACTCGTCCCTGATAACCAAGTGCCTGCAACAAGAATCGAATCAGTGTGGTCTTGCCGGCGCCAAGGTCTCCGCGCAGATAGATTACAAGTCCCGGATGAAGCGCATGAGCCAATCGCCGTGCAAAGGCGGCTGTTGCCTCCTCATTGGGCAGAGCTATTGGGCTATGATTCGATTCATGCAAAATAGTGATCCCCGATTGGAAATGTATGAACTTGCCCGGCGCATCAAGACATGGGGCAGGGAACTCGGCTTTCAGGCTGTTGGTATTTCAGATACCAACCTGGGCGAGGCGGAAGAACATCTGCTCCAGTGGCTAGCGGACGGCCATCACGGTGCTATGGATTATATGGCAAAACATGGTGCCAAACGGGCGCGACCGATAGAGTTGGTGCCTGGCACCTTGCGCGTGATCTCTGTGCGAATGAATTATTTTCCCGAGCCCAGTCATGATGCTGCGGCAGTATTGCTTGATCCTTCCAGAGCCTATGTATCACGTTACGCACTTGGGCGTGATTATCACAAGGTGTTGCGAAATAGATTAGAAAGGCTGGCACAGAAGATTAGAGAGGTGGTTGAGTGTCAGTGCCGCGTGTTCACTGATAGCGCTCCTGTGCTGGAAGTGGAGTTGGCGCAGAAGGCACATCTGGGATGGCGAGGGAAGCACACGTTGTTACTATCACGCGAGCAAGGCTCGTGGTTCTTTCTGGGGGAGATATTCATCGACCTTCCGCTGCCGGCGGATGTGGCGCAGCAAAGTCATTGCGGAACCTGTGTGGCCTGCATGGATGTATGTCCAACGCGGGCCATCACCGCGCCATATATAGTTGATGCACGGCGTTGCATCTCATATCTGACTATAGAGCACAAAGGCAGTATCCCTATTGCATTGAGGCCGTTAATAGGCAATCGAATATATGGTTGTGACGATTGCCAGCTGTATTGCCCCTGGAATCGATTTGCAGGCAATAGCATAGAGCCAGACTTTGCAGTGCGGAATAGACTGGACGCCATCTCACTTATCGAGTTGTTCTCATGGAGCGAGCAAGAATTCAAGACGCGGATGGCGGGAAGTGCGATCTATCGCATCGGATATGAGCAGTGGTTGAGGAATATTGCTGTGGCACTAGGCAATGCGCCGGCTAGTGTAGAGAGCTTGCGGGCCTTGCAAGCAAGGTCGCAGCATGAATCCCCGCTTGTCAGAGAGCATGTCGAATGGGCGTTGCAGCACAAGATTGAACATAAGACCGATTAAGTTCTTGACCAAGCGGGAGTGCGTCTATAGAATGCCGTCCCTCAACTGACGCGGGGTGGAGCAGTCTGGCAGCTCGTCGGGCTCATAACCCGAAGGTCGTAGGTTCAAATCCTGCCCCCGCAACCAAACAGTTAAAGAATGTTGGTGTGAAAATTAGGTTGACGAAAGAAATTAAGTCTCTATAATGCGCACCTCTTCGCTGCCACGGTGGTGAAGGAAGTCTGGAAAAAGTTCTTTAAAAGTTAGAAAAAACAACCGATTAGTGTGGGTACGTGTGTGGAGGCGGACGCATATCGCTTAGGTGATGTGGGTCGAACTCAAGACATACAGAAGTACCTCGCACTGATCGAAGTTACAGAAATGTAAATTCGCTTTGAGTGAGATCTGCGGGTTCGAAAGGACTTGCAAAAAAACAAGCTAGATTAAACTGAAGAGTTTGATCCTGGCTCAGATTGAACGCTGGCGGCATGCTTTACACATGCAAGTCGAACGG
>JBDRPZ010000063.1:0-2387 GCA_043826585.1 Pseudomonadota bacterium | reverse complement strand
CGCTGACGCTATTCGTATTGGGTTTGTCTGCCATCTTTGCCTTGGCTTATCTGCTGCTGCGCATGGCTTTCGTCACGTTGAATCTGCCTGAATATGTGCGTAGCTTCCGTAAAGAGCGCGCTGTCAGTAAAGGTCGCGCAGCGATGATGGAAGCACTCAGGGCTTATTTTGAAGGCCGCTTTGCTGCGGCAGAGAAAGCGGCCGTACGCGCGATGGAGCTGGGCGAAAATTCCGGACTGAATCCCATCGTTGCCGCGCGCGCAGCGCACGAACAGCGCGAATTCGACAAGCGAGATACCTATCTGGCACAAGCCGAAGGCAAGAGCGTGGGCGAATCCACCATGCGATTGATGGCCAAAGCCGAATTCCTGCTCGACCAGAAGCAACCGCAATCCGCGCTCAGTTCCCTGAAAGAATTGAGCGATTCGGGCATGCACAAACATATCGGCGCGCTCAGTCTTGAGTTGAAGGCCCAGCAACAGGCGCGCAATTGGGATGCAGTGCTGGAGGTGATGACGCAACTGGAAAAACGTAACGCCATCGACAAGGTCGTTGCCGAACAGATGCGACAGCAGGCTTGGCTGGAAAAGCTGGCGGCCCAGACGACAGATCTGGCCGTATTGCGTACTGTATGGAAATCCGTGCCCGGCGAATTCAAACGGCGCAGCAAGATCGCCGCCGTCGCTGCAAAGGCGTTTGGCAAGCTGGGTGATTGCCAGAGTGCGCAGCAGGTGCTGGCTGAAAGTCTCAATGCACAGTGGGATGGGGAACTCGTCATGCTGTTCGGCGAGTGTCATGGCGACAACAACATTGCCCAGATCGATCAGGCAGAACGCTGGCTGAAAGTGCACACCGACGATCCCGGGCTGATGCTGGCGCTGGGAAAGCTCTGTATGCATCAAAAGTTGTGGGGCAAAGCCCAGAGCTATCTCGATGCCAGCCTTAGCCTCAAGACCAGCCGAGCCGCCTTTACAGCACTAGGTCAACTGGCTGAAAAAATGGGCAAGCCAGAGCATGCTTTGGCGTATTTCCAGAAGGCCTCACAAGTACAATAGTCTTGTCGCAAGAGTGGTTAATGATAAAGGTATAGGCTTGGTTCTATGCCTTTTGGCCTATAGTCCATCCGGACCGCTACTGTTAGAGTCTGGGAATGGGAGGCCAAGGTAAGCAAGCCGAACGCCGAGAAGAGGATTTTCTGGAGAAGTACAGATGGTTAATATGATTCGCATCCATAAAATAGGGCTGTTTGCGGCTGTGGCAGTGCTCGTCTCGGCGTGCCAGCAGAAGCCGGTGGTGGCAGATGCCGGGGCGGTTGTTCCCTCTCGACATGAACGCGCCGATCGTCAAGCGCGTGTACCGAATGAATACTTGGTCACTTTGGCTCCCGAAGTGAACGAAAGCGCACTCGCTGATCTTTTCGGGCGATTCGGGATCAAGGAGTCTCAGGCTTTGGGTGGCGAAACCTATTTGCTGGTGTTGACCCAAGACCCCGGCCCGGGCGAGATGAGCGATCTGATACAGCAAGACGAACGGTTCTTGGCGGTTCAACCCAACCTCATCTATTGGGCCAATCGGTCAGGCAGGAAAAGGTAACAGTGCCCAAGCGGGGGTGGCTCAATATGGAACGAAGGCAGCTTCTAGCCCTCATGTTGATTGTCGTAGCTCCTTCAGCATGGGCTGGCACCATCTTCAAGTGCAAAAATCAGGCTGGTGTTTTTCAGTACCAAGAAAAACCTTGTGACAAAGAAACACAACCGGTTTCTTCCTGGGCATCCACCTCGCCTTCCTCAGTAGAGACGGATTCAGACGGCGGCTCTTCTGCCGACTCAGTGCTCGTCATCGGACAAGGTGATGGTGGGCATTATTTCATCGACGGCTCTGTGAATGACAAATATCTGAACTTCGTTGTAGACACCGGGGCGACCACGGTTGCGCTGCCGTTGTCGGTAGCGGCGAGCGCCGGGCTGGTATGTAAGGAGCGGGCGCTGATGAGCACCGGCAATGGAGTGACGCAGGGCTGCACAGTCACTATAGAAAAACTAAAATTCGGGCACTTCACACTGCGGTCTGTCGATGCAGTGGTCATGCCGAACCTCAGTCAACCACTGCTCGGCATGAGTGTGCTTAAACAGTTCCGTATCGAACAGGACAACGGGCAGATGCACCTGTCGCGGAAGTATTAGGCCTTCGGCACGAACGTGAAGACGTCCGAATAGAACGCCTCATTGGGCAGGCCGCGCTGGCTGGTGAATTCGCGATGGGCTGCTTCCACCACTACCGGTGCACCGCAAGCGTACACGTCGTAGCCCGACATATCCTTGAAGTCGTCGAGCACTGCCTGATGCACAAAGCCCATCCGTCCCGACCAGGGTTCGTCCGATACTACC
>JBDRPZ010000062.1:0-8459 GCA_043826585.1 Pseudomonadota bacterium | reverse complement strand
GCGCTTCCGCCGCACGGATCGCATTGAGCGACTTGTCGACCATGCGCCGCGCACCCGCCTGTTTGTCGTCCAGATCGACCGGGTCCATCTCGGCCAGCACCTGCCCTGCCTTGACCGTATCGCCCTGATCGACGCGCACGTTCTTCACCCTGCCGGTCATGGTCGGTGCCAGATCGTGACGGTGCCGCGCCTGTACCGTGCCCACGCCGAACACGCTGTTCGTCAGGTCGCCGGTCTGCACCTGCTCGATCGTGACCTTGATCGACGCCAGCGGTCCCTGCGTGGTCACCACCCATGCGAACAGGCCGACGACTGCGACGCCCACCATCAGAAGTTTGATCTTTTGCCCGGACATGTCTGCCACCAATTAAGTATTTGGTTACTATCTTAATTGAGTGTGGTAGATGGCGCAACCTTACTGAATTCAGGTGTTTATGGAGAGCAACCGGCTTATCCTGAACCGCCTTCGTCTCTCTAGACAAATATCAGAAAGTTCTCGGTGTTAGCTTTTCGCAGCTGTTCTGCAGACGTAGAGAGAACTAATCCTAAATGACTGCAATGGCCGAGATGCCGTCCTGGCGGATCATCGGCCAAAGTTGTCGTTTCAGGTGTGTCTAAATTGCTTCCGCTTTAACCTCATTAACAGACACTAAACGTTATCCTTGCCATCCGCTTGACCGACCGATTAGGCCTTCGTGTTGCTGCGTTAGGCATCTGCTTTTTTGTCGGCTGGTTCGAGACGCCAGTTCCATACACCTGGTACTGCACCAAATTCTTCGATTGCTTCGCCTGCCGTAACAACTATCAGCGTGTTGCCGTAAACATCTTTGAATGCGAATGTGCATTGAGCCAGACCAGTCGGGCAGGATGCTTGAATTTCGTGATAGCCCTTCTTCCAGAAATATTCTCCATTTCCAAAGGTCATGTCCCACTCGCCGCCTTTAGACCAGTGATTCAGGTATGGCTGCCACCCAGCTTGCAAAAGCATTTCGCGTGCACTGTCATAGTCATGTCCTCCGATACGAGGGAGTGGTGCATGTTTTGCTGACGGGGGTTGCGGAAAGAACTCCGCATACTGTGGATTGCCCATATCCCGCAGTGCTTCACCCTCTGCGACTACTTTCCAGCGATAAAGAGTCGCGAGTGGGTAGGTGACCGAATCTGTGTCTATCAGCTTTGCGCAGTTTTGGCACAGCCATATAGCGTTCTCGATGGATGCTCTTTGTTTCGCTGTTAGATTTGGGTCGTATCGCGCCCCACCAGGAGCCGCGGCCGTTATGTGTGCGGCAACGCCAAGGTTTATCGCTTTAATTGATTCACTGTGTGGTCCGCTAGTTGATGCCTTACACGCTGGGTTCGAGCAGCGCAGAGCCACTCGTTTAGCTAGCGCTTCCTTGGTTGCGCGGGTGAAGTCGTCGCGTGACATGTACTCTTCAAAGGCCTAACGTTGGACGTAACCGGCTGCCGAAAAGCACAGCTTCTCGACAGACCGGTTGACGGATTTGTTGGGCATCAAGTCAGTCATCTTTTTCAGCGTGATATCGACCTGAACAGTAGTAGCACCGGTACTCATATTTTCCGTCATCAATTTCCCAGACATCCAACTCACCTTGTGTAGATGAGATTCCGCAGATATCGCAATTGGCAGGAATGTTATCACCCTCTTCGTTTCCACAAAAAAGGCAACGATAGCCTGAACTCGATCCTTCGTTCTGTATAAGTGTCGGATTTCCGCAGCTCTCACAATCTAGTCGTGCGGGTAGCGCATCAGGATTGTGGTGATCCGGTGGATTCGCTTCCTCAAATTCCTCGGCATCTTTCAATGCTGTACGGAAATTGAACTCATATTCATCCGACAATACCTGAAACGTTTCCAATGTCGGCTCTGGAATTAGCGACTCCAGTTCGATGTCAGTGTGCTGCCCAAGAAACTCGACTACAGAGCGAAAGAGTCTTCCAATAGTGCCCCGAACTTCCGGCACCTCCATTTTGAACTTGTGGTGTTCTATGTCGTTTCGGAGCCGCTTCAGCCACTCAAGGTCTTTCTTGAGGGCGGGGGAGACCATACCGTCTGCCTCATTGTTAATAAAGTTGATCGCATCCCAGAGGGTGATGGTCTTGTTTTTATCCACCTTAGCCGAGAATGGCTCCTTGTAAATTAGGAGTGGATGTTTGCTCGCAATGTGATGTTTGAAGATTAGCTCAACAAAATGCGCCATGTGCAATACAGCGAACTTATATGCTTTCGATTCCCCTCTGTCGCCCTCTTCGAATTTGACAAGCGCTTCTGCCAGGCTGTCGATCGCGTTATCAAGTAGATCGAGTTCGTGTGTAGTCATAATGACGCCCAACATGCAGCTAAGGGGCACGCCCAAGGCACGTCCCAGCGACCAGAGGGAGCGAATTTGAGCGTAGGGTTAGCCCTTTGCACGACTGCGCGCCCTCACGATGTTTGCTAACACCTTCTGATTGATTTGAACACGCTTTGTATGCTGAGCACCAGATAGCTTCCGTTTCCGCCAAGTGTTCATATAGAACTTTCTCTCCCAGTCGTTGATCCAGCCCTTTTCGTGTGCGTGGTCGATGGTCTCGGCGTTGATGGCGCGCTCAACGTCACCTTCGATTCTCTTTACAGCCTGGAAAATGAGGTCAGAGGGTAAGTTCGTGAACTTTTTGACACAGCAGTTTCCAACGGTTGCGGTGTTGGCGTTTCTTCTGTTCCTGAGGAGACATATTTCGATGATGGGGAAATGCCCACAAAGGCATGTGTCGGGTTCATCTTCACGCCAAACATGCTCAAGAGCCCATTCGAGTTTTGCCTCGTCCCAAGTTTCCGCGACACTGAGGGCAATGAGTTTTGTTGTCAATTGATATTCGGACATGGATGAAGGGCTAACGTGAAGCGAAGGGGCTGCGCGCTTTTGCGCAGTCCCGCTCGAGCGTAGGGCTGGGCTGTTTGGGACGCAATCTCATAGTCTGCATCAAAACTTAAAAGTTGGTGGGGCTGGCCTAGGAGCAGGTGCCCCTCTCGTGCAACAACAAATATGCCCACAGTTTGGGCACGTGCAAGAGAGTAGGCAAGATGGCATGCCGCGAGGGGGGGTATGGGTTTGTGAATCTTCCTCGTAAAGCTGCGTATCACATGCAGGGCAAAAGTAGTTGCCATCCTCATCATGTTTGCACTCGCTAGATGGCTCACTCATTGTGAAATCCTTTAATTGGTTGAGGGGAGTTGGCCTAACAGTAATTAGGCGGCCATCCCTTTATCTGTCTGCATATGCATAAATAGCAAGGACAGGCGAAGCTTAGGCAGCATTAAACAGCAAAGCAATATGCCAAAAGGTATATATGCGGCCTATATATATATTGAACGACCCCTATTTAGGCAAGAGCGGAAATAAAGATATCAATCCGCTTTGGTCGAACTGTTGTCCTGGTAGGTCCTCGGCCTGAACTGACATCGGTATTGAGTCAGAAGGGTGTCCGGCATATGCCAGATAACTGACCGCAATCTCGTTTAATGACCGCCTTTCCACCAGCGCTTCAGCTTTGTCCACCAGCCAGCATTTTGCTCGCAGAAATAGGCATCACGCCGCTCCAATTCAGCTTGGCGCCCGTGGATCACCTCAGCGTCCGTCCAAGCACCAGCCCAAACCACTCGGCCTCTTTTTATGAAATAGTGCGAACGACATGGCTTTTGCCAGTTCCCTATTGAGGGATTGAGACTGGGGCCTTGGAGCTGGTTGTTAAACGTCCAACCCAGCGGGCCGAGCTGTGTACGTATCTTTTCGCCGCAGCCACAGGCACACAGATGTGCAGCCGTTTGATATTTCTCAGAGACGTAAAGCACACCAGATTCAAGTGTCGAAGGCATGAACTCAACGAGTTCTAATCGCATGTGATCAATTTTCATCGGGAGCCAATAGTGAAAGGTTATCCAGCGTTAAAAGCAATTGATTTGAGTGTGCTGGCCCTGCGTAAAATCTGCGAATCTGCTTGTAACGGAAAACGGCCAATGCCGCATTCAGGGCGTTGAGCTCGGCGATCTGAATATTGCTCTTATAGACGTCATCAGGCGGATCAGTCTCCGGCACATAACCTTTGCTTCGTACGATTGCACCACTGTCGTGTGGGAAGTAGGTCGTTCGCACTGTTCCGCTGATTGGCCCGCCATGTCGCTTCAACCCCATCCCCACATCGATGAATGGAATATTTTTCGAAATCAGCAAGTCAATAATGCGCTTGCGGGCGCTTCCCTTGTCTACCGCAACAAAAGCGAAAGTGACACCCTCGAGTTCAGAGATAGACGTCTCATCGATAAATTGAGACTTGATGGTGAGCCCATGACGAAAATTCTCGTAGCGCTTCTGGTAAACATCGGCCTTGGGTTGTCTTAGTTCGGCTCCTTCTTCCGCGTCCAGTCGCCCAGGTGAACGAAAGGCGTTATGCACAAAGAAGCTGTCCGAATCAAACGCGCGAATTTCTCGAACCGGTGTTTTCACCATGAAGTCGAGCACATAACTACCGCTACCGCCCAAACCGATGATGGCAATCACTTCGGCTTCAAATAACTTGGCCAGATCTGTGATTTCCGCCCGGCTGGATAATGTGTCGCGCAGCTTAAAGACGGAGTTTGGCTTTTCCTCTTCGTATTCACGGTACGTAAATGGATTAACCTCAAATTTCGTCATTGCTGGACCGCAGATCATCGCAACGTAGCTCTCAACTTTTTCAAAGTGATCGACGTAAGGACGCGGCTGTCCACTTTCTTTTAGCTTATGTGAAAAGCGCTGTCTAATGACAATGTCATTACAATATTCACTCAGCTTGAGCTGCGCATCCCCACCTCCAAGACCGCGAACGATTTTCCCATCAAGTCCAAATGGGCGTGGCGCCGCGAAATTAAACTGGTGATCTTCCGGACGAACCTTGTTTTGATCCTCAAAGACTAGCTTCCCTACAAGGGCTGACCACTGCAATTCCCCCGCCATATCGAGATAGGGAATATCTCGAATGACAAGGTAATCACTGTCGATGGTCAGGGCATATCCTTTTTCGAGAAGCCGCTGTAGATCCGGATTATGACTCGCCAGTGTCTTTAACATAAAACACCATTCCTTCCTTCGCCTTGACCGAACCGCCAGGGGACAGCACACCGCTCTTATTGTTGTGTGCACGCTCATAGGTGACCGAATAGACGCGCTCCGGGTGTTGCGGAAAACCCGGGTCTTCCAAAGAAACAACCTCGGCGTATGTAATTTCTTCTTTCGGCCACTCATGTGGGGTGGCTTCAACGATGATTGTCACTAATTTTTTGTGATGTTCAGACATGAATTTCTCCTTTATTGATTGAAGCGGCAATGATTCGCATGATGAAATCAGCCTTTGGGTGGAAACGGATCATTGCCATAGCTGTTGCGCTCTCGGATACGACCGTTCTGACTATGAATAAGAACTTCAGCCTTCTGGTTGATGGCGATGGTGCGTGCCGCTCTTTCGGCCTCGGCCTGAGTATCGTGCTTGGACGTATCGCGCTGGTTTCCTTCACCGCGAACTGCCCACCCGTCTTCACGGGGTACGACGTGTTGGTTTTTGCCCATTTTTGTAATGACCTTTCTACATTTAAGTTGAGAAGTAAGGCCATTTATCTTTCCGTGGCCCAGTAAGAAAAATCGCCACGTCGATACGCCGGCGTTCGTTATAGCGAATTTTCAGGAAGGCTACCCCGACATTTAATGCCTGTCAAGCGTTTCTTTTTTGTTCGTTATAGTGTTAATGTCTACTCCTCAAAGTAACTTATTCAAGGAGATATTTGTGCCCACACCTCTTGGCATTAAGATTCGCCAACTGCGGAAGGAACAAGGGCTAAGCCTCGATCAACTGGCCGCTATGGCCGAAACCAGTAAGAGCTATTTGTGGGAACTAGAAAATCGAGAAACTGCAAATCCCACGATGGATAAGGTTTCCAAAATCGCTGAGAAATTAGGGGTCACCGCTGAGTTCCTTCTAAACGATGAACAAGCAACGCATTCCGCTGAGGATGCAGACAAAGCCTTTTTTCGCAAGTATCAGAAGTTACCAGCCCCGACCAAGAAGAAAATCCAAGACATTCTGACGGTCCTTCGGGAAAACGGCTCTGACGACGAATGAACCCAGCAGGTCCAAGATCCCCAATTCCTGAAGCAAATCGTCTCTCCAAGCTGCTTAATATCAGCCGTGGCACGGAGCGTTTTCCCGTGGATGTCGAGGAGCTAGCAAGAGGCTACGCCCAACAGTTTGGTCACAACGATCCAATTGCAGAAGTCATAGGCGCTGATCTGCCCGGGTTTGAGGGGGCGCTATATGGCACGAATAAAAATGGGAAACGAGAATGGGCACTACTCTATAACTCTGCAATAGGGACTCCCGGTCGCATACGCTTCACTATGGCTCATGAGTTAGGGCATTACATATTGCACCGGCAAAACGGCAATACCTTCGAGTGCAGCGAGGCGGATTTGTTGCAATGGGAATCTATAGAGAAGCGACAAGAGGCTGAAGCTGATGTCTTTGCTTCATATCTGCTCATGCCTATTGATGATTTCCGACGGTCAATCGGCACAGATTTAGTGGATCTAAATATTCTTGATGGCTGCGCCAAACGTTATGGTGTTTCACTGACCGCCGCCATACTTAAGTGGCTCGAATTCACAGAACAGCGTGCTGTCCTCGTGATGTCGACGGAAGGCTATATGTTGTGGGCTCGCTCCAGCCAGTCTGCTTTACGTTCCGGGGCATATTTTCGAACAAGGAATGCCCCGATTCCCATTCCAAACGATTCACTCGCGGCCTCTGATATATCAGCAACCCGAGAAATGCAGGGTAGCGAGCTGTCGGCTCGAATTTGGTTCCCGCAAGAACCGCAGGATATGAGCCTTAGGGAATTTAAGATTGTATCGGATCGATACGAGCGAACTATGTCTCTCTTAATCCTTCCAAAAGCGGAGCCACGATGGATGCTTGAGCCTGAAGATAACGGTAACGGATTGCTTGATGAATATATTCGGACTGGCCATTTTTCTAGAAATAAGTAGCTAACTAGTGCGCAGCTTCCTGCGGTGGATCAGTCCGGAATGCTGCGCAAAGCAGTCAAAATCCCCCCAATACATAATTTCCGCTTCGGCCGAGCAGCACTCATTGGCAGTAGCTGCATCGACCGTCCGCTGAGGGTCGATAGGGTGAGGTCACCAACGTCCGTTATCCGGCAGCTCAGTTTTTTGCGCGTCTGGGAATTTTCATTGCCCCAAAGCAGACGGTCACCAATTCACACAAACGATTCGTTGCAGTCAGTCAAGATTTGAAAAAGCAGACCATCAACGTAAAGGTAACAGGCTCGCCGTAGGCGAGTCCTTGTTGACCGACAGGTTAGCCGCGCGCCTGGATAAGACGCGGATTTTTGGAGAACTAAAAAATGGAAACATATCTCACGGAAAAGCCAATATCTGCCGGCGACCGCATAGAGGCGAATAGTTTTGAAGAAGCCAACAACAAAGCCGAAGAATTGGGGCTTAAAGTTGTTAGCGTTCTTGAATCAGAACACGATCAAGAGCCTTTGTAGCCGCTGCGCTGTGCATTGGCAACGCAATCGGATTTATTTACATATCCTTGAGTGGATGCTCCGACAATATTTCCGTTTGATGCCGTCCTGCGCCAACGCCATTCGCCTTTTGGGTCTTTGTAGAATTCCCACTTGTCATTGGCGACACTATTGATAAGCCCTGCCATGGTAAACCTCCTTGGTTGTGCTACGGTTGATGAAACGAAAGCGGATAACAGTTATTAGCCAGACCCACCGGTCTGTACGATTAAAAATAGTGTGGAATGCAATTTTTCGATAAGTAATTGATTCGTAGAATCCCACCGAATTTATTGTTCCTCATATGCATAATAGTACGGACGGGAGTGAATGTCGCGTTTTGGAAAGAAATGCGAAATACTGCTTACGGCACGCAGCCGCCTGACAGCATTTGTATCTGCCCGCCGTAAAGCTGTCGTTCAAGATCAATTCATCAATCAAGAGATGACTGGCAGGTTTGGCCGAGCTGACGTCCTGGCCGATTATCGGCCGAATCCTGTCAGCCACAAGAAAAAAGCCAGCACACGAATGTGCTGGCTTGTCTCGTTGTTTCATTACGCATCACCCATCAACCGGCGATACGTAATGCTTCACGTATCTGCCCCCTCACCTCGGGCGTGATGTCCTGCCCGGATACGAGTGCGTGATACACGTTGCAGGCCAGGCGAAAGTTCTTGCTGGCCACTTTTTCAAAGAACTTCTTTGTTTCGGCAGAAAGCGACATGATGAATCTCCTCACAGACCGAGAACCCGAACAACTGGGCGGCTCAGAACGTAACCAGAAATGCAGCAAGCCAAAATGACTGTCAACATGGTGAATCTCCTTGTGGTTGGTTGGAAAGGA
>JBDRPZ010000061.1:0-5205 GCA_043826585.1 Pseudomonadota bacterium | reverse complement strand
TTCTCCATATAATGCGCACCTTCTCTTCTGCGGGAATAGCTCAGTTGGTAGAGCGATACCTTGCCAAGGTATAGGTCGCGAGTTCGAGTCTCGTTTCCCGCTCCAAATTTCCGGGAAAGCAATAAAATGCTTTCCCGTGTTTTTAAGTACTATTTCAGGTCACGCGGCGCGATAGCAAAGCGGTTATGCAGCGGATTGCAAATCCGTTTAGCCCAGTTCGACTCTGGGTCGCGCCTCCACTCCCCCCCGCCTTATCCTGCTTCAGCCTGTGACCCCGTCATCTGCCCCATGAGCATAGCGGCAGTCTGTTCAAGCAAGGCCACATCAAGCACGCCGATACAATCTTCCGCGACTTCAATGCCTGCCAGAACGCTGGGGCGCTCTTCTTCTGTGATCTCCCATACATCTGTGGCGTCGCCGCGTGCACGCACGGTAGTTAACGTCACGATTGCCGCATCAAGTATCTCAACCGCATCCGGTATCTGGGTGTTCTTCTGTACCAGCGCAGTGCGTACGACCGAGATGGCTACCGCCATTCGGGCAAATGCCGTCACGCTGAATCTGTCCTCGCATGCCGCCTGATACGGCAGGTGCATATCCATCGCGTAGATATCTTTTAACCCTTGGGTAACAGGTACGCGCAGGTTTGTGGGTTTCTTGCTCATCGTTGTGTGACCTTTCCGCTTTTCAAAATACGCTCCTCATATCGTGCATTTACCAGCACTTTGTCTGCGCTACGAACCCGGCCCATTTCTTGTTGAACAAGGTGATGTGTTCGGCATAGTCATGCTCTATCCAGCCTCGCACCAGCGCGAGTGTATCGCGCCGTGCGGTATTGTCCAATTCATCCAACAGTCGATGAGCGACGGCGATGTCGTTCATGGTGCCCAGGATATCTTGCAGGACAGCCAATTTACTCACATAGGCTTTGTACTTGTTGAGAGGCAGCAGGCTGCCGAACATCTCCAGGCTGTAGCGCAATTTTTTGCAGGCGATGCGCAATGCGTGGAACTGTTTGGGATCGTCGATGGATAGGACGCTGCCTGTCGCCAGCACCTGCTTGCTGCGCTTCTCAAGTATCTTGCGGACGAACTTTTCAAGAGCAGGTTGCGAGCGATCTGCCCTGTCTTCATGCATCCATGCGCCGAAACGCAACAGCAGGCGCTGGAAATCCCGCGAGGCCAGGCTGCTCTCCATGCCCGCATGTTGCTTGTTACGCATCCGCTCGCAGGTGCCCAACAAAGCGCGCAAGCCTTCATGCTCGGGCAAGCGTGTACAGATGGGGGCCAAGGTCTGAGTAACGAACACATCCCAATCGCGTGAGCGTCCCAGGGCGATACAAAGCTCGGACACTTGTCGATACAGATCATCCAGTTCGGTGCCGGGATGGATACGCCTGGTCACGGATAGCACCACACGCAAACGACGCAGGCCGACACGCACTTGATGCAGATATTCTTCATCCACCTTCATCAATGCGCCTGCCACATTAGCCTGCACGTGAGACAGACAGGAAGAGATCAGAGTCTGTAAGGCACTGCCGATACTCTGGGAGGACTGCAATTTTGGGAAGTGGCCTTTGCTGACTTCGGGCTTGGAAGCGGAGAACAAGCGATATCCATATTCGGCCTTGCTGGTGTGCTCGACTTCCAGCGGCACGATATCGAGCAGCTTGAGCGCCAGTTTGAATAGTTGTTGTGGTTCGCCTGATTTGAGTTCCAGTTCAAGCTCCGAGATGGGGCACATGCCCTGCCCGGCTCGTATCTCGCCACTATCCATGCACAGTTCGATCTGTGCGCCCTCGAATTCGAGCAGGCGCACGTTGCGCGTGAAGTCGGTGACGAAGACAGGCTGCAGATGCTTGTGTACGCCGTGTGGCAGTTTCCCGCCACCGAGTCTGAGCGCTTCCAGATCGAGCTGCTCTGCAGGCACCGGCATCTCCCATTCGTTACGCTGGTGCAAACCGGCGCTCGACTGCCCGCCTCCCTTCAGGGTCTGCAACCATTGTTTACCTACGCGGCGCAGGCGCAAGGCCATGGCATGCTGCTGCAAGGCCAGATCTGTGGTGTCGTAGTAGATGCTGTAAAGCTTGAGCGTGCGTGCCCGTTCGATGGAGTGGGTGCGCAGCAGAGGATGGCGCTTCAGGCGAGGCAGCTTGTCGGGAGAGATATGCAGTTTGAGTTCGGTTTCGACTGCCATGTCGCTTCCCTATGCAGAAAGTCCCGCTGCATGGCCTGAGGCCCATGCCCACTGAAAGTTGTAACCGCCAAGTTGGCCGGTGACGTCCACCACCTCGCCGATGAAATACAGCCCCGCCACCTCGTTGCATTCCATGGTTTTGGATGACAGGGCACGCGTGTCCACTCCGCCACAAGTCACCTCGGCTTTGCTGTATCCAAGCGTACCGGTCGGCGTGATCTGCCAGCCTTTGATCTTGTCCGCCAAAGCCGCGAGTTTTTTGGGGGAATGCTGATTGAGCGGGATGTTCTCGCTCCAGTTCGTGGCGATGATCTCTGCCAGACGCTTGGGCAGATATTGCGTCAGGAAGTTGCTCAGCAGCATCTTGCTGGCGCGTTGCTCCATGAATATGGCGTGCAGGTCGTGATCGGGTAGTAGGTCTATAGATAGCGGTTGCCCATGCTCCCAATAAGAAGATATCTGCAGGATGGCCGGGCCGCTCAGACCGCGATGGGTGAATAGCAGGTTCTCGCGAAAACTCTGCTTGCCGAAGCTGACCACGGCTTCTAGCGATGCGCCTGAAAGATCCGCATAAGCACTCCACTCTTCCGGATGGAAATTGAGCGGCACCAGCCCCGGCTTGAGTTTGGTCATGGGGATGTCGAATTGCTCGGCGACTTTATATCCGAACGGGGTCGCACCTATCTTGGGGATGGAAAGTCCGCCGGTGGCGACAACCAGCGAACTGGCTTTATATGTACCGCGCGAGGTGCGTACACCGAATCCTTCCTCATACGCTATCTGTTCGACCGAACAAGGCATGCTCCAGCGCACACCGGCTGCATCGCATTCTGATTTGAGCATGGCGATGATAGCTTCCGAGCCGTTGTCGCAAAATAACTGACCGAGGGTCTTCTCGTGATAACTGATGCCGTGCTTCTCCAGCAGAGCGATGAAATGCTGCGGTGTATAGCGGGCCAGCGCAGAGCGGCAGAAGTGCGGGTTGTTTGAAAGATAGTTGTCCGGCTTGAGGTTCAGATTGGTGAAGTTGCAACGACCACCACCCGAGATGCGGATCTTCTCTGCCAGCTTGTTGCTGTGATCGATCAATAGCACTGAGCGACCACGCTGGGCTGCAGTCAACGCACACATCAAACCTGCCGCACCGGCACCTATGATCAGCACATCCGTTGCGACAGGCGATTTGGCGTTCATCCCGGCGTTTCCGATTGGCGCCAGATACAAGCGCCTTTACTAGCCTTGTCGATGTCCCCCAATTGCGCCTCATGCTGCGCCAGCTCCTCTTCGCTGGCGAGCATTACGCGTACCGAGGCCGAGATACGCTCAGTTTGAACGTTGTGATCGGATTTCTCGGTATTTTCGGCGGTATCGCCGAGCAGGCTTTCCTGACCTCGCGTCATACCCAGATAGACTTCGGCCAGCAGTTCGGTATCCAGCAAAGCGCCGTGCAAAGTGCGGTGCGAGTTGTCGATCTGATAGCGATCACATAATGCATTCAGATTGTTCTTCTTGCCCGGGTGCAGATCCTTGGCGACCTTCAGTGTGTCGAGAACCGGATTGTCCAGTTTCGGCAGACCCGCCAGTGCCAACTCGGCATTGAGGAAGCCCATGTCGAACGGCGCGTTGTGGATGATCAGCTCTGCGCCGGCGATGAATTCCAGCAAGGCCGGTGCGATCTCGATGAATTTGGGCTCGTCCTGCAAACGGTCCAGCGTCAGGCCGTGCACGGCGGCGGCACCTTCGTCGATCTCGCGCTCCGGATTGATGTAGCGATGGAAGGTGCGTCCAGATACCTTGCGCCCGTCCAGTTCGATGGCGGCGACTTCGATGATGCGATGTCCCTGCTTGGGATCGAGGCCCGTTGTTTCCGTATCCAGTACAACCTGTCTCATGCCTGCTCCCTCAATGTCTCGATGCCACGGTTGGCCAATGCATCGGCGCGTTCGTTGCCTTCATGCCCCGCGTGGCCTTTGACCCACACCCACTCGATGTGGTGACGGGTCACTGCGTCGTCCAGGCGACGCCACAGGTCATCGTTCTTGACCGGCTGTTTGCTGGCGGTCTTCCAGCCGCGCTGCTTCCAGCCCGGCAACCATTCGGTGATGCCTTGCAGTACGTATTTCGAATCGGTATGCAGGCGCACTTTGCAGGGACGCGTCAAGGTCTCCAAAGCCGCGATGGCCGCCATCAGTTCCATGCGGTTATTGGTGGTGTGCGCTTCACCGCCGCACAGTTCGCGCTCCTTGCCCTTGGCACGCAATAAAACACCCCACCCGCCGATGCCGGGATTGCCCTTGCAGGCGCCGTCGCTGAAGATATCCACTACTTCATTCATCTGTTCCACTCTTCTGTATACCTTTGTTCAATTTGGGGGATGCGGGCATCAGTTTGCGCACCAGGCCCTCGTTCCATTTGGGTTTGATCAGGCGCATGCCCGGTACCCGTTTGATCGCATGCAAAAAATAGATGCCGCCGCTCACCGCCCACCATCGGTCGCCGGCCTTTTCCATAAAGGCAGCGCGTTGCAGCCATTTCTGCTGGCGGAACGGCGGCGCATAGGCGGCGAAACGACCGCCGACCACTTCGAATCCCAGCAGCGCAAGCCAGTCTTTAAGACGCGTCAAACCAATGAAACGCGCATCCCATGGATAGCCTTGCTTGCGTCCCAGTGCCCGATGCAGCCCCCAAAGACTGTAGGGGTTGAAGCCGCTGATGATGAGGTTGCCCTCCGGCATCAGCACGCGTTCCACTTCACGGATGATCTGATGCGGATTGTCGGAGAACTCCAGCACATGGGGCATCAGCACCAGATCCAGACTGGCACTTTCGAAGGGAAGTTCGGAACAGACAAGGCGCACATCGTTGCCGTGGTGATTGCCGGCTGTAAAACGTAAGGGCATGCGGCTGTTGCGCAGGAAGTCCTGACCGGGCACACCGATCTGCAGCGCATTGAAGCCGAAAATATCGCCCACGGTATGGTCGAAATAGGCCTGCTCGCGTGTCAGC
>JBDRPZ010000060.1:0-29647 GCA_043826585.1 Pseudomonadota bacterium | reverse complement strand
TGCATGAATATCAATGCAACTCTTCTCGCACAGTTGATCATGTTCGCGCTGTTCGTATGGTTCTGCATGAAGTTCGTGTGGACCCCGATCGTGGCGGCACTGGATGAGCGCAAGAAGCAGATCGCTGATGGTCTGGCAGATGCAGAACGCGCCAAGCAGGATCTGGAGCTCGCTTCTCGCCGCTCCGCAGAGATCCTGCGTGAAGCCAAAGAAAAGGCTGGCGAGATCATTGGCAACAGTGAAAAGCGCGCAAGCGAGATCGTCGAAGAGTCCAAGACTCAAGCCAAGGTCGAAGGTGATCGCATCATCGCAGGTGCGAAGGCCGAAATCGATCAGGAAGTGTTCCGTGCAAAAGAACAACTGCGTACGCAGGTGTCCGGAATCGCACTGGCAGGCGCCGGTAAGATTCTGGGTCGAGAGATCGATGCTAAGGCACATAACGACCTGCTCGACAAACTCGTTGCGGAAATCTGATCGCTATGTCTGAAGCCATAACCATTGCACGTCCTTACGCCCAGGCAGCTTTTGAGGAAGCTCAAAAGCTGAATGCGCTACAGGCTTGGTCGGATGCACTCATTGCACTGGCAGAAGCAGCCTCCCACCCGGAAGTGAGCGCCATCATCGGCACTCCAAAGGTAGCGAAAACCCAAGTGGCTTCGCTGATGGAGGCGTTTCTGGGTAATAGCCCGGATGCAAAACTGCAAAATTTCGTGCGCATCCTTGCCGACAATCAGCGCGTTTCTGTTCTGCCTGAGATCGCAGCCAGCTTTGAAGCATTGAAAGCAGAAGCTGAAAAATCGATCAATGTGGTGGTTGAGTCTCCGTTTGAATTGTCAGCAGAGCAACAAGACAAGATCGTAGCTTCGTTGAAGAAACGTATGGGCTGCGAGATCAAGCTTGAAAGCCGCATTAAACAAGAATTGCTGGGTGGCGTGGTGATCCGCGCCGGAGACAAGGTCATCGACGGATCTGCGTTGGCGCGCCTTGGCGAAATGGCGACTGCCCTAGCCTGATAAAGATTTATCAAGAATAAGGAAATCCAGATGAAGCTCAATCCTTCTGAAATTAGCAATTTGATTCGCAGTCGCATCGATAACTTCGAAGCACTGACCCAAGCGCGCACCGAAGGTACGGTGGTCAGCGTAACTGACGGTATCGTTCGCGTGCACGGCTTGTCTGACGTGATGCAAGGCGAGATGCTGGAATTCCCAGGCAATACATTCGGCCTGGCACTCAACCTCGAGCGTGACTCTGTCGGCGCCGTGATTTTGGGTGAATACGAACACATCACCGAAGGCGACACAGTTAAGTGTACCGGTCGCATTCTGGAAGTGCCGGTTGGTCCTGAGCTGCGCGGCCGCGTCGTGAACGCGCTGGGACAGCCCATCGACGGTAAGGGTCCGATCAATGCCAAGATGACCGACAAGATCGAAAAAGTCGCTCCCGGCGTTATCGCACGTAAATCCGTTGATCAGCCTGTGCAGACTGGCCTGAAGTCCATCGACTCTATGGTTCCGGTTGGTCGCGGTCAACGCGAATTGATCATTGGCGACCGTCAGACTGGTAAGACAGCTGTTGCAGTGGACGCCATCATCAACCAGAAGGGTCAGAACATGACCTGTATCTATGTTGCGGTCGGTCAAAAGGCTTCTACCGTCGCTAACGTAGTGCGCAAACTGGAAGAGCACGGCGCGATGGAATACACCATCGTCGTCGCTGCTACCGCTTCTGATTCCGCTGCGATGCAGTTCCTGGCACCGTACGCAGGTTGCACAATGGGTGAATACTTCCGCGATCGCGGCGAAGATGCGCTGATCGTATATGACGACCTGACCAAGCAAGCTTGGGCATATCGTCAAATTTCCCTGCTGCTGCGCCGTCCGCCTGGTCGTGAAGCTTATCCTGGCGACGTGTTCTATCTGCACTCCCGTCTGCTGGAGCGCGCAGCCCGCGTGAACGCCGACTACGTCGAAGCCTTCACCAAAGGTGAAGTCAAAGGCAAGACAGGTTCATTGACCGCACTGCCGATCATTGAGACTCAAGCCGGTGACGTGTCCGCATTCGTGCCGACCAACGTGATCTCGATTACCGACGGTCAGATCTTCCTGGAAGCGGACTTGTTCAACGCCGGTATCCGCCCTGCGATCAACGCCGGTGTATCGGTGTCCCGCGTGGGTGGTGCTGCACAGACCAAGGTCATCAAGAAGCTGGGTGGCGGTGTGCGTCTGGCACTGGCTCAGTACCGTGAACTGGCTGCGTTCGCGCAGTTCGCTTCCGACCTGGATGAATCGACACGCAAGCAATTGGAGCGTGGTCGTCTGGTGACTGAACTGATGAAGCAGTTGCAGTATGAGCCGCTGTCCGTTTCCGAAATGGCAACGACACTGTTCTCCGTGAACAAGGGCTACTTCGACGATGTTCCTGTGCCGAAGGCATTGGCATTTGAATCTGCGTTGCATGCGAACCTGAAGGCCAACAGCAAAGAATTGATGGATGCGATCGAGTCCAGCAAGGAATTGTCTGCTGACAATGAAAAACTGCTGGCGGCTGCGATCGAATCGTTCAAGGCAACTGCTGTCTATTAAGGGGAGCTGAGTTATGGCGGGCAGTAAAGAGATTCGCACCAAAATCAAGAGCGTTGAAAATACGCGCAAGATCACGCGTGCGATGGAAATGGTGGCAGCTGCGAAGATGCGCAAGGCGCAAGATCGCATGCGTGCCGCTCGCCCTTATGCCGAGAAGATTCGCAATGTTGCCGCTCACTTGTCTCGTGCCAATCCGGAATACAAGCATGCGTTCCTTGCCAAGCGCGAAACAGTCAAGAATGTAGGCCTGATTGTTGTCACTTCGGACAAGGGTCTGTGCGGAGGTTTGAACACTAACGTGTTGCGTCTCGCTGTGAATGAGATGAAAACATGGGAAAGTGAAGGCAAGGGTCTGCTGGTTTGTCCTATCGGCAACAAGGGCTTCAGCTTCATGAATCGCATCGGTGCAAAGGTAAAGTCCAGCCTTACAGGCTTGGGTGATACGCCGCACGTTGAAAAACTGATCGGTGCCGTCAAAGCGATGCTGGATGCTTATGTGGCAGGTGAAATCGACGCGATCTACCTGAGCTATAACCACTTCGTCAATACGATGAAGCAAGAGCCGCGCGTAGAGCAATTGCTGCCACTGAGTGGTGAGCAAATGGGTACCAGCGAAGGTAACTGGGACTACATCTACGAGCCCGATGCTAAGAAGGTAATCGACGAACTGCTACTGCGCTACATCGAATCACTGGTGTATCAGGCCGTAGTTGAGAACATGGCCTCTGAGCAAAGTTCTCGTATGGTGGCGATGAAAGCCGCTTCCGACAATGCAAAGAGCGTCATCAGCGAACTCAAATTGGTCTATAACAAAGCTCGTCAGGCAGCGATCACCAAGGAAATTTCGGAGATCGTGGGCGGCGCAGCAGCGCTAGAGTGATTTCGTTAGCAAAGAATTTCAGAATTAATTTAGACGGGGAATCTTAAAATGAGTCAAGGAAAGATTGTTCAGTGTATCGGTGCCGTGGTCGACATCGAATTTCCGCGTGACCAAATGCCCAAGGTGTATGAAGCCTTGACGTTGGCGGACGCTGGTAACTCCACTGCCGAAGTTGGCCTGACCTTCGAGGTCGAGCAGCAATTGGGTGATGGCGTTGTGCGTACCATTGCGATGGGTTCATCCGACGGTTTGCGTCGCGGTATGGCAGTAACTGCCACCGGCAACCCGATCCAGGTACCAGTCGGTACCGGCACGCTGGGTCGCATCATGGACGTGCTGGGCCGTCCGATCGACGAAGTCGGTCCGATCAAGAGCGACGAGCGCCGTTCCATTCATCAGGCAGCACCGAAGTTCGACGAACTGTCTCCTTCCGTTGACCTGCTGGAAACCGGCATCAAGGTGATCGACCTGGTGTGTCCGTTTGCCAAGGGTGGTAAAGTTGGTCTGTTCGGCGGCGCGGGTGTGGGCAAGACCGTGAACATGCTGGAACTGATCAACAACATCGCCAAGCAACACGCAGGTCTGTCCGTGTTCGCCGGCGTGGGTGAGCGTACTCGTGAAGGTAACGACTTCTATCACGAAATGTCTGATGCAGGCGTTATCGACAAGGAAGACTTCAGCAAGTCCAAGGTGGCGATGGTGTTCGGTCAGATGAACGAGCCTCCCGGCAACCGTCTGCGCGTTGCGCTGTCCGGTCTGACCATGGCTGAGAAATTCCGTGACGAAGGCCGCGACATCCTGTTCTTCGTGGACAACATCTACCGTTACACACTGGCCGGAACCGAAGTTTCCGCGTTGCTGGGGCGTATGCCTTCCGCTGTGGGTTATCAACCTACTCTGGCTGAAGAAATGGGCCGCCTGCAAGAGCGTATTACTTCCACCAAGGTTGGCTCAATCACCTCCATCCAGGCCGTTTACGTTCCTGCGGATGACTTGACCGACCCGTCTCCTGCTACGACCTTCTTGCACCTGGACTCCACAGTCGTGTTGTCCCGTGATATCGCTTCGCTGGGTATCTACCCTGCGGTCGATCCGCTGGATTCGACTTCTCGCCAGCTGGATCCGCTGGTTGTGGGTGAAGAGCACTATGCCGTGGCACGTAGCGTGCAACAGACACTGCAGCGCTACAAAGAATTGCGCGACATTATCGCGATTCTGGGTATGGACGAACTGGCACCGGAAGACAAACTGGCCGTTGCCCGTGCACGTAAGATCCAGCGCTTCCTGTCGCAGCCGTTCCACGTTGCTGAAGTGTTCACTGGCGCGCCAGGTAAGTACGTCACACTGAAAGATACGATCAAGGGCTTCAAGGGCATCGTTGAAGGTGAATACGATCACCTGCCAGAACAGGCTTTCTACATGGTCGGCAGCATCGAAGAAGCGGTCGAAAAGGCCAAGACACTGCAATAATTAGTGGGGTATAAACCATGGCAATGACCGTACATGTAGACGTTGTGAGCGCGGAGGAGCAGATATTCTCCGGGCTTGCTGAAGTCGTCGTGGTACCGGGCGAGATGGGCGAATTGGGTATCTACCCACGCCATACCGCCCTGATGACACGCATCAAGCCAGGTGCTGTACGCATCAAGCGTCCGGATCAGGAGCAGGAAGAGTTGATCTATGTATCCGGCGGCATGCTTGAAGTTCAGCCTAACGTGGTTACCGTTCTGGCCGACACCGCGATTCGCGGTGCCGATCTGGATGAGGCGCGTGCACTGGAAGCTAAGCAAGCGGCAGAAGAGGCGATGAAGAATCGTACCTCCGACATCGACTATGCAGCGGCACAAGCAGAGTTGGCAGAAGCGATCGCTCAACTGCGCGCAATTCAGCAAATGCGCAAAACGACTCACTAAGCAAGCGTTAGTAGACAAAACGAGAAAGCAGCTTCGGCTGCTTTTTTGTTGTCTGAAAGATATACTCAAGCATCCATGAAGAATCAAAGAATATGAGCCCCTTGAATATCGTTATCCTGGCTGCCGGAAAAGGCACCCGCATGTACTCGGATAAGCCCAAAGTACTACATGCATTAGCTGGTAAGCCACTCGTACAGCATGTGCTGGATTGCGCAGTGTCGTTACAACCACAGCAAATCTGCACGGTTTACGGGCATGGTGGCGAGGCTGTTCCTCTGGCAATGCAGCAATACGGAGCAAAATTCGTCATTCAGGAACCGCAACTTGGTACTGGCCATGCAGTGCAGCAGGCAATGCCGCACCTATTCGATGATAGCCGTACGCTGATTTTGTATGGTGATGTGCCATTGACACAGCACAACACGTTGCATCAGATGCAGAAAGCAGGGGAAGGGCTCGTCATACTGACAGTCAACCTTGATAACCCGACAGGCTACGGTCGTATCGTGCGTAATAAAGAGGGTGATGTGCAGCGTATCGTTGAACAAAAGGATGCTTCACCTGAAATATTGGAAATACAGGAAGTGAATACCGGCATCATGCTTGTACCGACAGCGAAGCTCCGGGAATGGCTAGGAAAGCTGGGCAACAATAACGCGCAAGGTGAGTACTACCTAACCGACATTGTCGCGATGGCAGTGGATCAAAATGTTGCAGTGCATACCGTGCAACCAACCCACGTTTGGGAAGTGGAGGGGATCAATAACAAGATGCAGCTGGCCAGTCTAGAAAGAGTGTGGCAAAAAGAAACGGCTTCAAGGTTGTTGGCTCAAGGCGTGACACTGAGTGATCCGGCGCGCATCGATGTGCGAGGCGATCTGGAGTGCGGACGCGATGTTGAGATCGACGTCGGTTGTATCTTCGAAGGTAAAGTAATTCTGGGTGACCGTGTCAAAGTCGGAGCCTACAGCGTTATTAGCAACGCGACGATCGCGCAGGACACGCAGATAGCAGCATTCAGTCACATTGATAGCTCTGATGTGGGCGCGGACTGCCACATAGGTCCCTATGCGCGCCTGCGCCCAGGCAGCAAGTTGCACGACCACGCCCATGTCGGGAATTTTGTGGAGATCAAGAACAGCGAGATCGGGCAAGGCAGCAAGGCCAACCACTTGAGTTATATCGGGGACAGTACCGTGGGCTGCCGAGTCAACATCGGTGCGGGTACCATCACCTGCAATTACGATGGTGCAAACAAGTTCCGCACCATCATCGAAGACGACGCGTTCATCGGCTCGGATACCCAGCTGATCGCGCCTGTCACTGTCGCCAAGGGAGCAACCATTGGCGCCGGCTCAACAATCACCAAAGACACCCCTGCAGGAGAACTCACGCTCTCTCGCAGCAAACAACTGACGATTGCCGGCTGGCAGCGTCCTGTAAAAGGAAAGAAATAACATGTGCGGTATCGTTGGAGCAGTCGCAACACGTAACATCGTCCCGGTATTGGTCAATGGGTTACTTCGGCTCGAATACCGTGGCTATGATTCAGCCGGACTAGTGGTCGTGCATGAAGGAAAACTGGCGCGTGTGCGCAGTGAAGGCCGTGTTGCGGAACTGGGCCAGAAAAGTGCAAATATTCAGGGAGAGGTGGGCATCGCACATACACGCTGGGCCACACACGGTGTGCCAAGCGAGCGCAATGCACACCCGCACATGAGCCGAAATCTGATCGCCGTGGTACATAACGGCATCATCGAGAATTATGAAGAGTTGCGTACAGAATTGACCGCGCAAGGCTACGAATTCGCATCAGATACAGATACTGAAGTCATCGCACATCTGGTGCATAGCCACTATGCACAAGGCAACCTGCTGACAGCAACGAAGATGGCGTTGTCACAATTGGTCGGCGCATATGCGATCGGCGTCATCGCAGCAGACAATCCCCATCAGCTTATCGCTGCTCGTAAAGGTAGCCCCTTGTTACTCGGCGTAGGAGAAGGGGAGCACTTTGTAGGCTCGGACATGTCGGCGCTGTTGCAGGTCACAAGGAACGTTGTTTATCTGGAAGAGGGAGACGTGGTCGAGCTGAATGTCGATGCCTATCGAATTTTTGATGAGCACGGTGTTGAAGTACAGCGACCGGTGCAGATAAGCGAGCTGAACAACGATAGTGTCGAATTGGGTGAATACCGACACTACATGCAGAAAGAGATCCACGAACAACCGCAGGCTTTGGCGGATACGCTGGAATCGGTATGCAACAGCCAGTCGCTGGTGCCGGGCATTTTCGGCGCGGAAGCCACCGACATCTTCCCAAAAGTAGAGAACATCCTCATCCTCGCCTGCGGCACTAGCAACCACGCGGGACAAGTTGCACGCTACTGGCTGGAAGAGATCGCCGGTATCCCTTGCACGGTCGAGATCGCCAGCGAATATCGTTATCGTTCCAGCGTAGCCAATCCAAAGACTCTGGTGGTCACGATCTCCCAGTCGGGCGAAACAGCGGATACATTGGCCGCACTGAATCATGCGAAGGCGACGGGACACGGCTACACGTTGGCGATCTGTAACGTTCCGGAAAGTGCGATCATCCGCCAATCCAAATTGCGATTCCTGACGCGTGCGGGTCCCGAGATCGGCGTGGCATCCACCAAAGCTTTCACTACCCAGCTAGCGGGACTGTTCCTGCTTACGCTGGTGATGGCGAAAGTGCGCGGTCGTTTGAATGATGTACGCGAACAACAATTTCTGCACGAACTGCGGCATCTCCCAGCCGCCATGCTGAAAGTTTTGGCACTGGAACCACAGATCGCTGAGATGTCAAAACACTTTGCAAACAAGCATCACGCGTTGTTCCTGGGCCGCGGCATGCATTTCCCGATCGCAGCTGAAGGTGCGCTGAAACTCAAGGAGATATCCTACATCCACGCAGAAGCCTACCCGGCCGGAGAACTGAAGCATGGGCCTCTGGCGCTGGTGGACAAGGATATGCCCGTGGTATCCGTCGCGCCGAACGACACATTACTGGAAAAGCTCAAATCCAATCTGCAGGAAGTCAGGGCACGGGGCGGCGAGCTCTATGTCTTTGCCGATGCGAACACTCACATACACGCCAGCGAAGGTGTACACATCCTGCAAATGCCGGAACACGCGGGCTTTCTCAGCCCTATTCTGCACACCGCCCCATTGCAACTATTGGCATATTACGTAGCACTGCAAAAGGGAACGGACGTGGACAAGCCTCGTAATCTCGCCAAATCCGTAACAGTGGAATGATGCAGTGCAATCGATAGGGTATCCGGCAAGCAATAAGCTGGATACCTGAAGACGATGCTCAGATCCACCCTCCCGCAATACCGGAGAAAAGCACAGCATGGCGACTATCGCCGTATTCAACCAAAAAGGTGGTGTAGGAAAGACCACGACCTGCCTCAATCTGACGGCAGCGTTGTCGCTTGCCCAGCGTAGTCCGATCGCGATTGATATGGATCCGCAGGGGCACCTGAGCCTGGCATCAGGCTTGCGCCACGGTACAACGCAAAGGGACAGCATCGTCTCGTTCTTCAGAGACGGCACACCCTTGGCCAAGTTGCTATATGAAACACCCGCAGGCTGGCAGTTGATTCCCGCGACGTTGGAACTGTCCAAGATCGACGCCATGTACGGAAACGACCCGCAAGCTGCGAAAAAGCTGAAGCAGGGTCTGGGCGAAGAACTTGCGCTCACAGGCGCACCGATCATGATCGACTGCTGCCCCATGCTCGGCGTTCTGACGCTTAATGCGCTACTCGCATCAGACAAGGTGCTGATACCGGTATCGCCGGATTATCTGTCACAACATGGAGTGCACCGGCTGGACAGCGCTTTGAATGTATTGGAGAAGAAGCTGCAGCGGACATTCGAGCGACGCATCGTGGTGACCCGATTCGATTCGCGCCGCAAGCTGTCATTCGACATCTATGACAAGTTGAAACAGCGCTACGGCAATCTGGTGTGCAAAACGCGCATAGGCGAGACGGTTGCATTGGCGACCAGCCCGATGCACGGTTTGGATGTGTTTGCCTATGCACCCAATAGTCCGGGTGCCGCGGACTACAGGGCGTTGGCCAAGGAACTGACCGAAACGGGTTTTATCTAGCCGTATTGTATAAAGACAGCCAGCGCGAGAGCGGAAGCAAGCAGTATGGAGATCAACGACAACCAACCATTACGGCGCCTTTGCTGGATAACCAGTTCCATCAATAATGGGGCGGCATGTTCATAAGGCTCTTGCTTCAGGCGCTGATGTATCAAGCGGGGTAACTCGGGGATCAAGGTGGCGAAACGTGGCGTCTCGCGCTTCAGGGCTTTCAGGAAGCCGCGCCAGCCGATTTGCTCACTCATCCAGCGTTCCAGCCATGGCTTGGCCGTCTTCCACAGGTCGAGTTCAGGATCAAGTTGCAGTCCCAGCCCTTCGATGTTCAGCAGCGTCTTCTGCAGCAGAACCAGTTGCGGCTGTATCTGGATGCCGAAACGTCGCGAAGTCTGGAAAAGGCGCAATAAAATGCGACCGAACGAGACTTCCCGAAGCGGCTTGTCGAAGATGGGTTCGCATACCGCGCGAATAGCTGCCTCGAATTCATCTATACGCGTCGTGGCAGGTGCCCAACCCGACTCGATATGCAACTCCGCCACCCGCCGGTAATCGCGGTTGAAGAAGGCGATGAAGTTGTGCGCCAGGTAATGTTTGTCGTTATCGGTGAGCGTACCCATGATGCCGAAATCCAGCGCCACATAACGGCCATCAAGCGCGACCAGAATGTTGCCGGGGTGCATGTCGGCATGGAAGAAGCCGTCACGGAACACCTGGGTGTAGAAGATCGTCACACCATCGCTGGCCAGTTTCGGAATATCTATCCCGGCTTCGCGCATGGCCGCGATCTGGCTGACAGGAATGCCATGCATGCGCTGCATCACCATCACCTGCTCACTGCACCAATCCCAGTAGATCTCCGGCACCAGCAGCAAGGTCGCATCGATGAAGTTGCGCCGCAACTGGCTGGCATTGGCCGCTTCGCGCATCAGATCCAGCTCGTCATGCAGTGTCTTTTCAAACTCGGCGATGACTTCCTTCGGCTTAAGACGCTTGCCGTCTTCCCACAGGCGCTCGATGAGCGAAGCAGCGATGTCGAGCAAGGCAAGGTCGTGCTCGATGATCTGCTTGATACCGGGCCGCAAGATCTTCACGGCGACCTCGCGCCCATCAGGTAGTACGGCAAAATGGACTTGCGCTACCGATGCACTGGCGACCGGAAGTTGATCGAAACTGGCGAAAACATCCTGCAGGGGTTTGCCATAGGCCAACTCCAGCAGAGACACAGCTTGGCTAGAAGGGAAGGGAGGAACCTGATCTTGTAGAGACGCCAGTTCATCGGCGATGTCGGTCGGGATCAGATCGCGCCGGGTCGACAACAACTGGCCGAATTTAACAAAGATAGGGCCCAGCGCTTCCAGCGCCAGACGAAGTCTCATGCCGCGCGGTCGTTTGTTGTCACGGAAGAACAGCAACAGATTGAGCGGGCGCAACAGCCAGCTGGTCCGTGCATGTGACAGTAGAAATTCGTCCAGACCGAAGCGCAGGACGATATAGATGATCTTGATCAGTCGAAGGAAACGCATCGCACAAATGAAAAGGGCACGGCCAAAGCGCCGTGCCCGTAAGTCTACTTCAGTTCACGCTCAATTCTGCTGAATTCCGGCCAGCAGCCATACAGAATTGTCATCCTTCAGGTCTTTCTGCACATGCCAGACTTCCTCGAAGTTCTCAGGCGCACCGTTGTTCTCGCGAAGTTGTCCGCTCAGCCTTACGCTGGCGATGGCAATATCATTCTCAGTCACGACCTCCAGCAACTCGCCGTTCACGAAGCCGACATCGGTTTGCTGAGGTTCATCGCCGCGCTCCTGCAATTGCATGCTGATCTCGGCAAACATCTCGGGGGTGGTGTACTCGCGGATGTCGTTCAGATCCTTGCGATCGTTCGCTGCTTGCAAGCGGATGAAAGACATCTTGGCACTACGCAGGAAACTTTCCACAGGGAAGTCGGCCGGGATGTTCGCAGCATGTTGCGGCACAATATCTGCAGAGACATGAGTAGTGGAAGGCGCAGGCTGAGGAACAGCGCCATAGTTAGTGCTTGCACCTGCATACTGCATCGCGGGTTGCTGCTTTTTGCGCAGCATGGAGAACAGGAAGAACGCGCCACCGGCCAGCAACAGGATCATCAGCAAAGAGCCTAAACCTTCACCGATACCGAAATGTGAGAACAGTGCCGCCAAGCCTAAACCGGCGGCGATACCGGCCAAAGGCCCCATCCACTTGTTACCCTGCTTGGCAGGTGTACCAGCAGCCTGGTTTGGTGAGGCTTGTGACGGCGCTGGAGTAGCCTGTTTTTGCGGCGCACTCATCGTGCGTTGCTTGCCAAGGTTGAGGCCGCCTCCGAGCCGTTTGGCTTCAGCACTGGTCGAAATCAGGGAAAAGCTGGTGAGCAGCAGAGTCAGGACAACAGCAATGCGTTTCATGTACATCCTTAAATTCGTGATTCAAATAGGGCGCGCAGTATACCGTAGCTAAGCGTGATTTCAGAATGAAGGCGCATGCTCGAACGTCATCAATTCCTTACTATCCGGATGGATAAAGCGCAGCATGCAGGCATGTAGCAACAGACGCGGTGCGCTGAATTCATCGCCGTACAGGGCATCGCCGAGTATGGGATGGCCGATTGCAGACAGATGCAAACGCAATTGATGGGAGCGGCCGGTGACGGGTTCTAATTCCACACGTGAGTGATCACTCTCAAGTGAAAGTAAGCGATATCGTGTAAGCGAGGGCTTACCATGCTTAGCGTCGATATGTTGCAACGGGCGGTTCGGCCAGTCGGGCGCGATGGGTAGATCGATCTCTCCATATTGTCGTTCCAGCTTGCCTGCGCATACTGCGATGTAGCGCTTATCTATCTCGCGATGTTGAAACAACATCGATAACTTACGCTGCATCTCAGCCCCGCGCGCAAACAACATCAAACCCGAGGTCGCCATATCCAAGCGGTGGACAACGAGAGCATCGGGAAAGTGTGTTTGCATACGGGCCGACAAGCAGTCCTGCTTATCTGGGCCACGTCCGGGAACGGACAATAGCCCCGCAGGTTTGACAGCTACCAGCAGGTAGTCATCTATGAACAGCAGTTCAACTTCTGGGGAGTTCAAGCGACGTCGGCCACCACAGGCGTGTGGTCGGAAGGACGTTCCAATTTGCGTGGGGCTTTGTCGATATGGCAGCCCGAACACTGCAATGCGTCACTGATCAGAATGTGGTCGATGCGCATACCCATGTTGCGGCGGAACGCCATCATGCGGTAATCCCACCATGAAAAGAGCTTTTCACCGTCTTCGAACAAGCGGAATGAATCGCGCAGACCGAGTGCCAATAATCCCTTGAACGCATCGCGCTCAGGTGCACTGCACAGCACCTTGTCCTTCCATGCGACCGGATCGTAAACATCACGGTCATCGGGGACGATGTTGTAGTCGCCCAACAAAGCCAGCTTCGGATACTTCTGCATCTCATCCTTCAGCCAGTCATGCAATGCAGCCAGCCAGCGCAGTTTGTAAGCATATTTGTCGGAGCCGACTTCCTGACCGTTGGGGATGTAGACGCAGATGATGCGCACGCCATTGATGGTGGCGGCGATGACTCGTTTTTGCTCATCTGCGAAATCGGGGATGCCGATCTGTACATCGTTGATGGGCTCACGACTAAGGATAGCCACACCGTTATAAGTCTTTTGGCCGCTGTAGGCACAGTGGAAACCGGCAGCTTCGATATCCGCAAGCGGGAAGTTCTTGTCTTCAGTCTTGGTCTCTTGCAGGCAAATCACATCGACCGGGGATTGCGTTTGCCAATCGAGCAGGTGCGGCAGTCGCACCTTGAGTGAATTGACGTTCCAGGTGGCTATCTTCATTGGGCAGGTTGCACAGGGCGCGGACGGTAGGGAGCGGATTTCGGGTAACCGGCAAAATCCAGCTCTTTGTTCCATGATGATTCAAGGAAGCCCGTGAGGCGGGTATTACCAATGGTGATAACAGGAACCTGAAGACTGCCGGTCTCTTTTTTGTATGCTTCGGCTTTCTCGAAGGTATCCAGATTCTGCTCGGTATAAGGAATGCCGCGCTTTCGTAAGAATGATTGTGCCTCATCACAAGGCGATCCACACCCGGGTGCAATATAGAGCGTCACTGGAAACATCTTCTGGGCGCGTTGCGTCTCGTAAGGCAGGCTGGTATCGGGTGTCGGCGGGGCACCCAGTTTCAGCTGTTCCACTTCATCGCTATCGGGAAGGGGGCTGTCGCTGTAGTGCACCTTGCCTTGGCTGTCGACGGAACGGTAAAGCTCGGCATGCGCGCTGCCGACCAATGCGCAAAACACGCCAATGATCATGAAAATCCTCATGACACCCTCCTGCTATTTGGTTTCGACCAATCCATTATGCCGTAGCAGCGCGTCAATGGAAGGGGCGCGCCCACGGAACGATGTGAAGGACTGCATCGCAGGACGTGCGCCGCCGAAGGAAAGGATCTCACTGCGGAAGCGCGCACCGATCTCGGGATCGAGCACGCCGTGCTCTTCGAACAGGCTGTAGGCATCGGCCGACAACACCTCCGCCCACTTGTAACTGTAGTAACCCGCAGCATATCCACCGGCGAAGATATGAGCGAAGCTCTGCGGGAAACGGTTGAACTCGGGTGGGATCAGCACGGCGACTTCGGCACGAACCTCGTCCAGCAGCTGCAGTATTGATTTTTCATCCCCGGGTTGGAAATTGCTATGCATCAGCATATCGAACAGCGCGAATTCAATCTGGCGCAGGGTGGCAAGCCCGCTCTGGAAATTCTTCGCGGCCAGCATCTTGTCGAACAAAGCTCGCGGTAGCGGCTCGCCGCTATCCACATGTCTGGTCATGTTCTGCAATACATCCCATTCCCAGCAGAAGTTCTCCATGAACTGACTGGGCAGCTCAACTGCATCCCATTCCACGCCATTGATGCCGGAAACGCCCAATTCTTCCACTTCGGTCAGCAGGTGATGCAGGCCGTGGCCGAACTCGTGGAACAGCGTGTTCACTTCGTCGTGGGTGAATAGCGCGGGCTTGCCGCCTACTGGCGCGGAAAAGTTACAGTTCATATAGGCGACCGGCGTTTGGATCGAACCGTCAGCCAGACGGCGCCGTGTGATCACATCGTCCATCCACGCACCACCGCGCTTGCTGTTGCGCGCATACAGATCGAAGTAGAACTGGCCGACCAGCGCTCCCTGATCGTCGCGGATGTCGAAGAAACGCACCGACTCGTGCCATACCGGCGCAGTGGACGATTTGATGGTCAGACCGTACAGCGTCTCCACCAGTTTGAACAAGCCGCTCAACACGGCATCTTCGGGGAAGTACTGTTTCACTTCCTGCTCAGAGAATGCATAGCGCTGCTCGCGCAATTTTTCGCTAGCGTAAGCGACATCCCATGAATGCAATTCGCTCAAGCCCAATTCCTTGCTGGCGAAGGCACGCAGCTCGACCAAATCTTTCTCGGCGAAAGGGCGCGCACGCTGGGCCAGTTCGCGCATGAAGTCCGCGACCTGCTGTGGCGTTTCAGCCATCTTGGCTGCGAGCGACAGCTCGCCGTAGTTGGCGAAACCGAGCAGATTCGCTTCTTCCGCACGCAGGGCGACGATCTCGTCCATCAGCGGCGTGTTGTCCCAGTCGTGCTTGCCGAATTCGGAAGCGCGCGTAGCGTAGGCACGATAGATCTTTGCGCGCAGTTCTCGGTTGTCGGCGAATTGCATCACCGGCATATAGGAAGGTGCCTTCAAGGTGAACAGCCAGCCGGTCTTGCCCGCGGCTTCAGCGGCTTCGCGTGCGGTCTGCAACACGTCTTCCGGCAGGCCGGCCACTTCGCCGCGCTGCTCGACCACCAGCGTGAAATCGTTGGTCGCATCCAGCAAGTTGTCAGAGAAACGCGAAGAGAGTTCACTCAGGCGCTCCTGCACTTGCATGTAACGCGCTTTCTTGTCCTCGGGCAGCTCGGCACCGCCCAAACGGAAATCACGCAACTCATTCTCGATCACCTGCCTGCGCGCTTCGCTCAAGGTGTCGAATTCGCTGCTGGCACGCAAGGCCTTGAACTTCTCGAACAGTGCCTGGTTCTGGCCGAGCTCAGCGTAATACTGGGTGATCTTGGGCAGGTTGCTGTTGTATGCCTCGCGCAGCTCGGGCGAATTCATCACGGCCTTCAGGTGACCCACCGGCCCCCAGGCGCGCGACAGGCGCTCGTTGGCATCTTCCATCGGGCGCACGAAAGCATCCCAGGTCGGCGGCACAGCATCGGACAACTGGCGGGTATTCAGCGCCCGGTTCTCGGCCAGCAATTGGTCGATGGCGGGTGCGACATGTTCGGGCTTGATCTCGGCAAAGCGCGGCAGACCGGATTGGTCGAGTAATGGATTGTTCATGTTGTTCACGTAAAGAACGGCACACCCAGCTGGGCGCGCCTATTGTTGGAATACGAGTTGCCCGTCCAGCAGGGTATAGCGCACGCGGCCCTGCATCTCATAACCGTTGAACGGCGTGTTCTTGCCCTGGCTGCGCAGTGCGGCAGGTTCGACGCGCCAGTTCGTGGCGGGATCGAAGATGCAAATGTCGGCATGCGCGCCCAGCGACAGGTGGCCCATCTTTTGTCCTAGCAATTGCGCGGGATTGATCGTGATGCGCGACAGCGCATGCAGCAGCGGCACCTTTTCTTGCTCGGCCCACTTCAGTACCAAAGTCAGCAACAATTCCAGCCCGGTCGCCCCGGCCTCCGCTTCAGCGAACGGCAATTGTTTGGCATCGTCGTCCACCGGCGAATGGTTGGAACAGATGGCATCGATGGTGCCATCCAGCAGACCGGCGCGCAGCGCGGCACGGTCACGCTGGCTGCGCAGGGGAGGCATCAGGTGGCAGTTGGCGTCGAAGAAGCCGATGTCCATCTCGGTCAGGTGCACATGGTTCATCGACACATCACAGGTAACGTTCAGTCCTTCCTGCTTTGCTGTGCGGATCATCTCTACACCGGCGGCGCTGGAAACGCGGCAGATATGCAAGGTGGCGCCGGTCTCGCGCGCCAGTTGCAGTGCGGTGGATAACGCAATGGTCTCGGCGATCACCGGGATCGGCGGCAGACCGAGTCGGGTCGCGACCTCGCCATCGTGCGCGACGCCGTTCTTGGCCAGAAAGCTGTCTTGTGGACGCAGCCACACGCGGTAGTCGAATGTTGCCGCATATTGCATGGCGCGCATCAATACGCGTGTGTCGGTCAGCGGTGCGTCGGCCTGGCTGAAGGCCTTGCAGCCAGCTTCGCTCAGCTCAACCATTTCGGTCAGCTCCTCACCCTTCAAGCCATAGGTCAATGCACCCAGCGGGAACACGCGACATTGGTTAAGTGCCCGAGCGCGATGCTTCAGCATTTCAACGAGGCCCGGCTCGTCAAGCGGCGGGTCGGTATCAGGCGGGCAGGCCAGCGAGGTTACGCCTCCGGCCACGGCCGCGTTCATCTCTGATTCCAGCGTGGCACGATATTCGTAACCCGGCTCACGCAGGCGCGCCGCCACATCGACCAGACCCGGCATCACGATCATGCCGGCGGCATCGATCACTTGCTCGGGGACAAAACCCTTTGGGGCGTTGCCGATTGCCGCGATGCGGCGATCAACGATGAACAGGTCCTGCTGGGCATCGAGATTATTCTTGGGGTCGATCAGGCGACCGTTCTTGATGTGGATGTTCATGATCAATTCCCCGCCAACATGCTCATCACCGCCATACGTACCGCGATGCCGAAAGTCACCTGCGGCAGGATCACCGCATGTGAGCCATCCGCCACGCTGGAGTCGATCTCCACGCCGCGGTTCATCGGGCCCGGGTGCATCACGATGGCATCTTCTTTGGCCAGCGCCAGTCGTTCCTGGGTCAGGCCGTAGTACTTGAAATATTCCTGTGCCGAAGGCAACAGCGCACCCTGCATGCGCTCGTTCTGCAGGCGCAGCATCATCACCACATCCACGCCCTTGAGACCCTCTTCCATGTTGTGGAAGACACGCACGCCCAGCTTGTCTACATGGGTCGGCAATAGCGTCTTGGGTGCGACCACGCGCACTTCCGGTACGCCCAGCGTGGTCAGCGCGTGGATCTGCGAGCGCGCCACACGCGAGTGCAGCACATCGCCGACGATGGCGACCGTCAGGGTGTGAAACTCTTTCTTGTAGTGGCGGATGGTGAACATGTCCAGCAGCGCCTGCGTCGGGTGCGCATGGCGCCCGTCGCCGGCGTTGATCACGTGGATGCTGGGCGCGACGTGCTTGGCGATCAGGTGTGCAGCACCACCGGAAGAGTGGCGCACCACGAACATGTCGGCGTGCATCGCGCACAGGTTGTCCACGGTATCCAGCAGCGTCTCACCCTTGCTGGTGGAGGACGAGCCGATATTGAGGTTGACCACGTCGGCCGACAGGCGCTTGGCGGCGATCTCGAAGGTGGTGCGGGTGCGGGTGCTGTTCTCGAAGAAGATGTTGAACACCGACTTGCCATGCAGCAGCGGTACTTTGCGAATCTCGCTGCCGCCGTTCGGGTTCACGAATTCGCTTGCCTGATCAAGGATGTCGCGCAGGATGCGCGCGGGCAAGCCTTCGGTGGACAGCAGGTGCTGCAGTTCACCGTTCTTGTTCAACTGAGGATTATTCATGCATGGATCCCTGAGCTGGGTTCATCGAAATACGCTTGCAGTATCTGTTGCGCGGCATACTGATCGATCAGGGATTTCTGCTTTCTGCCGTGTATCCCTTCATCATCCAGTGCTGAACTCGCGGCGGCGGAAGTATAACGCTCATCCACCAGTAAAGTGGGCAAATTGAAACGGCCTTTGAGACGATTGGCGAAGCGGCGGCAGTGGGCGGTCATCTCATGGGGTGTGCCGTCGTCGTTGCAGGGCAGGCCGACCACCAGTGCGATTGGCTGCCATTCTTTGATTAAAGCGCCGATGGTGGCGAAGCGCACATCGTTCTTTTCGTCATTGATTGTGGTCAGCGGACGGGCAGTAGCTGAGACGGTGTTACCGACCGCGATACCGATGCGACGGGTACCAAAATCGAAAGCGAGCAGGGTGCCGGAATAGGTCGCGGTCACGCCCTCAGGCATGTCCGGCTTCCTCCGAGAGGGTAGCGTAGTCGACACCGAGTAAAGCCATGGCGGCAGGTAGCCGTTCTTCGGCAGGCAGATCGAACAGGATGTGCTCGGTAGCGGGGACAGACAACCAGGCATTGTCAGCCAGCTCTTGCTCCAGCTGGCCTTCTGACCAACCGGCATAGCCCAGCGTGATCAATAGATGCCTGGGACCATTCCCTTCGCCGACCGCTTGCAGGATGTCTTTGGAGGTCGTGAGGCTGACCTGATCGTTCACTTTCAATGTGGACTGCCACTCTGCGCCCGTCTCATGCAACACGAAACCGCGGTCAGTCTGCACCGGGCCGCCGAAATGTACCGCCATATCCTCCAGCTCGGACTGCGTCAGCGGCATATTGATCTGGGCGAACAACTCGCTCAAAGTCAGGCTGATCGGGCGATTCACCACGATCCCCATTGCGCCCTCCTCGTTGTGTTCACACACATAAGTGAGCGATTTGGCGAAGAAGGGATCGGTCATCGCCGGCATGGCGATCAGGAAGTGGTTGGTGAGGTCGATGTCGGACATGGCGGCATTGTAGCCATTGCCGCCTGCCTTCACAAATCAGATACAGAGAATCACTGTTTGACGAAATTCGCGATGTGGCCGAGCAACTCGTCTTCCTGGAAGGGTTTTCCGAGGTATTCGTTCACCCCCAGTTCCATCGCGTAGTTGCGGTGTTTGTCCGCCGTGCGGGAGGTGATCATGATGATAGGCAAGGCCTTGGTCTTGCTGTCCTGACGCAGACGCTTGGCCAGCTCGAAACCGTCCATGCGCGGCATCTCGATATCCAGCAGCATCACGTCGGGCGAGATCTCCATCAACTGTTCCAGTGCATCCACGCCGTCTTTAGCGGTCACGGTCAGATAGCCGTTGCGCTCCAGCAGACGGGTGGTGATCTTGCGCACGGTCAGCGAATCGTCGACCACCATCACCAGCGGCTTGGTATGTACTGCTTCTGTTTCCACCTTCCTGGCGATCTTGCGTGTCACGGCGATGCGCTGGGTGAAGGCCACCGGATTGATGATCAGGATCACGGCACCGCTGCTGGATACTGTCGCACCGGCGATGCCCGGCAGGCGGGCCAGTTGCGGGCCGATGTTCTTGACCACGACTTCCTGGTTGCCGAGCAGGGCGTCCACATGCAAAGCGATGCGCTGTTCGCCGCTGCGCAGCAGCAGGATAGGATTGTGCG
This sequence comes from Pseudomonadota bacterium, assembly GCA_043826585.1. Lineage (GTDB taxonomy): Bacteria > Pseudomonadota > Gammaproteobacteria > Burkholderiales > Gallionellaceae > Sideroxyarcus. The sequence continues at coordinate 9,787 of JBDRPZ010000060.1, read as the reverse complement.
GCTGGCTGACTACTTCAGCCTGATCGTCGCCGAGTACGCGGGGCAGGTAGAACAGCGGGTAGCGCTTGCCTTGCCAATCGACATATTGCTGCGCATAGAGTGCGTTCAATTCTGCTGGCTTCGTTTGTTGCACATGCTCGACCATGGTGCCGGGCAAGGCATAGACGGCGTGTGCTGCCCGCACCATCAAGGTACGGGTCACTGCCAGTGTCAACGGCAGGTGGATGCTGAAACGTACGCCTTTGCCCCGCTCCGAGCTGACATCGACACGGCCGCCCAGTGCCGACACCTCGCTGCGCACCACGTCCAGACCGACGCCGCGGCCTGCGATCTCGGTCACCTCACCCGCGGTGGACAGACCGGCCGTGAAGATCAGCTGCATCAACTGGTCATCGCTGATCTCCTCGTCGACGGTGATGAGGCCGCTGTCCAGCGCTTTTTGGCGGATACGCTCGATATCCAGTCCGGCACCGTCGTCGGCCAGCTCGAACACCACCTCATTGCTCTCCTGACGTAATGAGAAATGCACCTCACCGATGGCCGGCTTGCCACTGGCAGCACGCTGTTCCGGTGCTTCCAGACCGTGGGCGATGGCGTTGCGCAACAGATGCTCGAACGGAGCCGTCATCTTCTCCAGCACACTGCGATCGAGTTCGATCTCGGTGCCGGACAATTCCAGGTTGGCGCGTTTTCCCAGTTCCTTGCCGGTCTGGCGCACGATGCGGTAAAGGCGTTCGCTGATGCTGGCGAACGGCACCATGCGTATGCTCATCAGCCCCTGCTGCAGATCGCGGTTGAGGTGCGCCTGGGCGTTCAGCGCGGCGGCGGTCTCGTCCCGATTCTTGAGCAGTGTCTGCTGTACGGTCTGCACGTCATGCACACTCTCGGTCATGAAGCGCGTCAGCTCCTGGAAACGGGTGAAGCGGTCGACCTCAAGCGGGTCGAATCGGTCAGCGACCTCCGTGTTGACGGCGATATTGGCCTGCATCTGGCTTTCAGCCTGGATCTCGATCTCTCGCAGTTGTTTGCGCAGGCGACTCACGCTGTCGGTCAATTCCAGCACACTGTTTTTGAATTCGCGCAATTCGGCCTCGGCGCGCGAGCGGGTCACGCTGACCTCACCGGCTTCATTGACCAATCGGTCCACGATATCGGAGCGTACACGCAGCATGGCCGATTGCATCGCGCGTTCCGCGCCGACTTCCAGTGCGGTGACAGGTATGGCAGGGGCGGCTGGCGTTTCGGTAACGGCAGGTTCGGCGGCGGGAGACTCGGCTTCACCGGTTTGCTGCGCCGCTACTTCGGGCGTAACGGGCTGGGTCAGCTGCTCAATGGCATGCGCGATGCGGTCGAGATAGTTGTCCATCTCGCTCCACAGGTCATCGTCCAGCTTGTTTTGCGAGATCGCTTTGCCGACGCGGTCTTCCACGCGGTGGGTCAGTTCGCCCAGACGCATCGCACCGGCCATGCGAGCACTGCCCTTGAGTGTGTGCAGGCTGCGTTGCAGATTGCGTCCCTGCTGGGCATCTTCCGGATTGTCGCGCCATGCGCGCAAGGTGCTGCCGATCTGGGGATAGAGCTCATGGGCTTCTTCCAGGAAGATGGGGAGCAGCTGCTCGTCCACCTCGTCGTGTACGGTGCGCTCATGCGGTTCCGCGTGAGGTGCGGGCGCTTCCTCCTCTTCCTGTCCAGCCGTCCCGGACTCGGCTTGCGGTGAGGGAGTGGCAGGCTCAATCTCTGGAGCGACTATCTCCGCCGGTGCTGCCATCTCGAGAACTTCTGCGCCAGATGTGTCTTCAGCTTCCTGGGGGATTTCAGATCCGCCAACGATCTTGTCGGACTGCAGGCGCTCGATCAGTTCGGTTTGCGGCGCCGGCGCGTTTCGTTGTCGCACGCCATGGCACAATTCATCCAGCCGGGTGATGACATCGTCCAACAGTACCAACTGCGGTGTGCCGATCGCGCCGGCTTTGTCGATACGCGGTTCCAGCCACATCTCCAGGGTGTATGCGAGTTCGGCGACCGGCAGGAAACCCATTGTGCGATTGACACCGGCCAGTGTGTGGGCGGCGCGCATGAAATCGTAAGACACGACCGGCTTGGGAGATGACTGAACGGCGTCGAAACAGGCGCGCAGAGCATCCACGTGCTCCAGTGCCTCCTCAGAAGCGATATTGAACAAAACCGGCGAAATGCTGACATCACCGATGACGACTGGGCCTTCTTCTTCCGGCTCAGGGGTCGTTGCGGCGACAGGTTCGATTTCCGGTTCCGGTGCGGCGACTTCAGGTATGGCAGGCTGGGGGACCGGCTTGCCGTGTTCGATGCAATCAGCCAGCGTGAGCAGATGGGAGGTGTCGATCTGGGCCGTGGTACTGCCGTTCTTCAGCATGTCTACCCAATGCTGGAACAGCACTTCGGCATCGCCGACCAGATCGAGCAGGTCGGGCGTGGCAGGCTGATTGGAGGAAATCCATTTGTTCATGGCCCGCTCGACTGCCCAGGCGACCTCTCCCAGTTCGGTCAGTCCGACCATGCGGCCGCTACCCTTGAGCGTATGGAAAGCACGGCGCATGGTGATCCATGGATCGCGGCTGTCCAGATGCAGGCGCGAGACCTCCAGATTGGTGCGCAAGGTCTCCATCACCTCCTGGGCTTCCTCCAGGAACACTTCCAGCAGTTCAGCATCTTCGTCGCCGGAGCGTATGGATACTACCGAGGCTGATGTTTCTTCCTCGGCAGCTTCTGCCCCGGCTTGCGCGTGACCTGCAGTCGCTTCGGCCAGATTGCGCAAGACGTCGTTCAGCGTCATCGGATCGGGTTTTTGTCCCAATGTCAGTCCGTGAACATAATCGTCCATGACGCTGATAGCGGTCGCGACGGCGCGCATCTCGGCGGCCGAAGGAGTGTCGCCCTGATGGTAACGTTCGGTGATCTGGCGCAGGGTGACCAGCAGTTGCTCGGCGATATCCAGCGAGAGGATGTGCAGGCCGCCTTGCACCTGACTCAGCAGGCGATTGACCTGCAACAGCTCGGTACGCTTTGCGGCATTGCCGAAGAAGGCGTTCAGCGTCTGCTCGATATGCTGCAGGTTGTTCTGCATCTCGGCGGCCAGCGGTGCCATGACATCGCGCTGCTCCATCTCGCAATACAACGCGACCAGGCTGGCCAGCTTGCTGTGGTCCTCGGGCTGGTTCAGCAGCGATTCATGCAAGCGCGATGTAAGCAGGCGCGCCTGCTCATGGAAGCCGCTGCCCAGATGCTGGTAGTGCTCGATGCCACTCTCGAGCAGCAGCAAAGCCATCGCCAGAGCCATGGAGATTGTGTGCGCTTGTTCTGGGTTCTCCACGTGCTGTGCTGTGGCATGTATCTGCTTGCACAGGAACTGCAGTGTGTTGCGATCCAACTGCTCGGACAAGGCATGCAGTTGCTCGGATTGTGCGCCGAAACGGCTGCAAGAAGGCTGGTCGTTCTGAACACATTGCTCCCAGGCTTCATTGGCAACAGCGAGTTGCGCGCGCATGTTGTCCAGCAAAGCAGAGGTTTCGCCGGCGGGCAAAGGCGGTGCTTCCGGCAGGTAGGTGTCCAGGTCGAACACTTGCTTGATCTGCTCTACCGTTTCATTGACGGTGTGGCTGCGCGCGACCAGATAGAGCATCTCGCTCATCGCGCCGACCGTATCGAACTCGCTGTCATCCAATAGAGCACGCATGCCCTGATCGATGCGGCTGAACGATTTTCTGACGTTCAGTTCGGGCGGCACGCCATCCAGCGATACACAAGCCAATACGCCTTCAGAGACCCACCAGAAAGCGCGCGCTTCGCCTGCCACGCAATTCGAAACTGCTTTGACCGCGTTCGACATGGCGCGCAATGCATCATTCGTTTCGTCTTGGCGTAACCATTTGAGCAGGCCTTGCTGGAAATGCATGCGTGCCTGTTTGATCCGCGCAGGCGCATTGTCGGGCACCGTGCCGTTCAGCAGCTCGGGTGGCAGATCGACAACCAGCTCGGGGAAGAACAGATCGACTTCGAACGCCATCTCCAGGCCGCGCACTTGATGCAGTTCCTGGTATTCCGGGAACAGTCGCAGGGCGGCGTTGGCGGCGCCGGCGGAAAGCGCGTCCAGATAATGGGTGAGGCCGAACAAGGCATGGCGCAGTGCATCCTGATGCATCACGGTGGCGTTGTCCGGCTGCTCCGCCATTTCCCGCATCAGAGTCTCCAGTTCTCCGCAGAACACTTCCAGGCCTTGCAGATGCAACATCTGCAGCACACCGCGCAGGCGATGCAATTCGTCCAGCGCGGTATCCAGCGGATGTTTGCCGCCGGCAGAGAAGAATTGTTCCTGTTCGCGGAGGATGGTGGCCAGCGAGCTGTCCAGCTCGGACTTGACCGATGACAGCAGCAGAGGATTGAACGCGGGAGTCACTAGATTCCTGTGCCGTGATTAGAGTTTGAAGCCGGAGACAGAACCGCTCAGCTCTTTGGCCAGGCCTTCCAGCTGGTTGACCGAGGCGCTGGTGAGCTGGGTGCCCTTGGTAGTTTGTTCCGTGATCTTCAGAATGTCAGCCATCACTGATGCCACTTCCTGGGCCATATCGGTCTGCACCTGAGTGGAGACCGAGATACTGTTAACCAAGTCGGTCAGTTCGCGGGTGGCTTTTTCAATCTCTTGCAGCGAATGACCGGCGTCATCAGCAAGCTGGGCACCTTCGACTACGCCCTGTGTGCTCTTCTCCATCGCGGTCACCGCATCATTGGTGTCGCCCTGAATCGTTTTCACCAGCAAGCCGATCTGTTTGGTCGCCTCACCGGAACGTTCCGCGAGGCGTTGCACTTCTTCCGCCACCACCGCGAAGCCGCGTCCCGCTTCACCGGCGGATGCCGCCTGGATGGCGGCATTCAGCGCCAACACGTTGGTCTGCTCGGTAATGTCCGAGATCAGGTCCACGATCTCGCCGATCTCCTGCGAGCTTTCACCCAGACGCTTGATGCGCTTGGAGGTCTCCTGGATCTGCTCGCGGATACCATCCATGCCGGCCACCGAAGTCTGCACAGCTTTGGCACCTTCTTCAGTCACTTGCAAAGTACGGTACGCCACTTGTGAAGCCTGCGCCGCACTGCTGTCGACTTCCTGAATGGACTTGGTCATCAGTTCGACCGCGCTGCCCGCTTCGCGGATCTCCTCCGCCTGCTTCCCTGCTGCGCTCAACAGACCTTTGGTGACGGTACCGGCGTCGCTGGTAGCTTTGTTAACCTGCTCGGAGGCCGTAATGACGCGCGAAACCAGTTTACGCAGTTCATCCGTGGTGTAATTGATCGAGTCGGCGATGGCGCCGGTGATGTCTTCGGAGACGGTCGCTTTGGCGGTCAGGTCACCGTCGGCCAGATCTGACAGCTCGTTCATCAGGCGCAGAATCGCTTGTTGATTCTGGCGGTTGATGCGGGCAGATTCGTGTTCGCGGCGTTGTGATTCGTCCAGATAGATCTTGGACAGCAGCAACAACAGCAACAACAGTATGCCGCCAGAGAAGGCAACCACGAAGCTGGTGAGGCGATTGGAGCCGGATTGTTCATAAGCATTCAGCAGGTTCTGCATCAGTGACTGCATGCGGGCGTCCTCATCCAGCAGTTGCTGTGCGGCTTGGCGGGAGCTGAGCAAAGACTTCTGGTTGGAGATGATGAAGCCCACCACGTTCTGATAGCCGTCGAATTCTTCAGCCAATTCCAGCACATCGCTGTCGGTTTGCGGCAATTCGCTGAACAGGGCGCGGGCAGCCTGCATCTTGTCGGGCAGAGTGGCCAGGATCTCAATGGAGGAAGAAGTCTGCACGGTCTGCACCGCGCCCACGATCTGCTCAAGCAGCAATTGCAAGCGGGCGGCCTTCTGGGCATATACAAGCGGTGCACGCAAGGCGATCACTTCCGCGCGGTGCAGCATGTCGCGTTGCAGAGAAGCGCCACGTTCCAGCGTCACCAGCAAAGGACGGCCCTCTTCAATCTGATTCAGCAGAATTTCCTGACGTTTCCATTTTTGCAGCAGCAGATCCAGCGAATCGCGCGGTGTGCCTGTCGTGGCGGGCAGCTCGGCATTGCCTTGATCCAGACTGTTCAGTGTGGCCGTGAACTCAGAGCGGGTATTGAGCAGTGCATCGAACGCATCGTTCTCACCGGAGATACTGGCTACTTCCGCATGCTTGGCCAGCTGCAAAGCGAGCAGCTGCAGCTTGGAAGCCTGTGAGACATAACGCGAGCTAGTACTCGAAGTGCGGGTATCCAGATAAGTGAATACGGCCGCAACGATCAAAAATACCAGCAGCAGGAAACCCAATATACGCAGTTGCCGATCGAAAGATTGGTCGCTGAACCAGGGAATACGGACGGCGCTGGATGCTTTCTGCGAGCCGGCTCCATGCTTGGCGAGCTTGGGTGAGGTTTTTCCGAACGGTAACTTGAAAGCCATTTCTTATTCTCCCTGTGCAACGGGGTTCATTCCCCGATCTGCAAAAATTCCGGTTGTGACAACAATTGGTGGATGTCCAGCTTGTGCCATATCTGGCCGCCGGGATCCCGGTAACTCACCGAGCCGTTCTCTTCGCTTTGCTGCCAATCTTCCGTGTTGCGCAAACCCAGCACGCGCGTCACCAGCAGGCCGGTGTTGAAGGCAAAGCGTTGGCCAAGCAGCATCACGCGATTGTGTGTGTCACGCGCTGTCGCTTCCTGGTGGGTATAGGTGTTCAGATCGATGATGCTGTACAGATTGCCGCGCACGTTGGCGACGCCGCAGTACCAGCTCTTGGTCAGAGGTACCGGCGTGAGCGGCGGCGGCGGCATGACTTCACTGATGTCGGTCATATCGACCAGCCAGTTCTCTTCCCCGAGTTGGATGCCCAGCGTCGACTGACGGCTATCACCGGCAGTCTGTGCCTGAAGGCGATCCAGCACCTGTTGCTGGAATTCGCGCAGGTTGAAACGCTTCGACATCGTCAGGGATCAGCCGAGTGCGGCGATCTTGCCTAGCAGCTCATCGGCGCTGATCGGCTTGGTGACGTAATCCTTGGCTCCTTGACGCAGGCCCCACACTTTGTCCGTCTCCTGTCCCTTGGTGGTGCAGATGATGATGGGGATGTGCTTTGTCGCATCGTCGTGCGTGATGGCGCGGGTCGCCTGAAAACCATTAAGACCGGGCATCACCACATCCATCAGGATCAGGTCGGGAAGCTCGGTTTTGGAATTTGCCACTGCCTGTTCGCCGCTTTCGGCGTAAACCACCTGAAAGCCTTTCTTGCCGAGGATGTCCCCCAAAACGTGGCGCTCTGTTGCCGAGTCGTCCACTACCATCACTTTGTTAATTGCCATAATCCACATCCTCGTAGTGTTGTGTATGAGCGATCACTGCTTCGATCAAGCTCTTTTTGCTGAAAGGTTTGGTCAGATACTGGTCGGAACCGACCAGTTTGCCGCGGGCGCGGTCGAACAGCGTGTCCTTGCTGGTGAGCATCACCACAGGTACATCTTTGAAGTCGCGATGGTTTTTGATGAGTGCGCAGGTCTGATAGCCGTCAAGTCTGGGCATCATGACATCGACGAAGATGATGTCCGGTTTGTGATCGACCACCTTCGACAGGCCGTCGAAGCCGTCCTCTGCCAACACCACCTTGGCGCCCGCTTGAGACAGGAATATCTCGCCACTACGGCGTATGGTGTTGCTGTCGTCTATCAGTAATACACTTATTCCGGCCAGACTGTCGCTCATGCTGTACACCCAAGTTAGTTGGAATGAAGCCCCCCACCACCGCATCGCCGCCGCGATACGGGCGAATCCTACCGCATTTGTCCCCGCAGCCTCAACGTGTTTATCTGCGCCAGAAGGCGGGAGTGAACAGGATCAGCACGGTGAAGATCTCCAGTCGTCCGACCAGCATGCCGAAGGCGCAGGCCCAGGTCTGGAAGTCGGTCAAGCTCTGGAAATTCGTAGAGGGGCCGACCGCGCCCAGACCCGGACCGATGTTGTTAACCATCGCCAGCGAGGCTGTGAATCCGGTGATGAAGTCCATGCCGCTGATGAACAGCACGAACGCCAGCGTGGCGATGGTCATGAAATACAGGAAGATGAAGCCCAGCACTGCGAACACGATATTGTTGGCGATCACATGACCGCCTATCTTCATCGGGTTGATGACGGACGGATGCAGCAGCTTGAGGAACTCGCGCCCGGCCTGTTTGACCAGCACCAGCGTGCGGATCATCTTGATACCGCCCCCGGTCGAGCCGGAGTTGGCGCAGATGCAGCCGAGGAAAAGCATCCACATCGGTGCGAAGATCGGCCACTGCGCATAGTCCACGCTGGCGTAGCCGCTGTCGGTGGCGATGGAGACAAGGTTGAAGCTGGCATGACGCAAGGCGGTAAGGAAATCCGGATAGACTCCCTGCCACCACAGGAACAGCGCTATGCCGCCGCAGCTCAGTACGATCAGACCAATGGCAGCGACCGCTTCGGCATCGCCGAGGTAAGTGCGCAAGGATCGGCCGCGCAAGGCAAGGAAGTGGGTGGCGAAGTTGATCACGGCGAACAGCATGAAAACGATCAGCACGAACTCGATCAGCGGCGAATCGAAATAGCCGACGCTGTTGTCATGGGTGGAGAAGCCGCCCAAGCCCATCGCCGAGAAGGCATGGCAGACCGCATCCAGCCAGTCCATGCCCGCCCATTTCAGCGTGCCGATGCAGATCAGGGTGATGGCAACGTAGATGATCCACAGATTGCGCGCGGTGTCGGCGATGCGCGGTGTCAAAGCTTTGTCTTTCATTGGGCCGGGTGTCTCAGCCTTGAACAGTTGCCGGCCGCCGATGCCCAGCAGCGGTAGCACCGCCACCGCCAGCACGATCACGCCCAAGCCGCCCAGCCACTGCAGCTCATGTCGCCATACGTTGATTGCCGGTGGCATGTCATCCAGTCCGGTCAGCACGGTGGCGCCGGTGGTGGTCATGGCGGACATCGATTCGAAATACGCGTCGGTGAACGACAGGCCTGGAATAGCAAGCAGCAGCGGGATGGTGGCGAACAGGGGCATCGCGGTCCACATGGTGACCACTAGCAGGTAGCCGTGCCGTATGGACAATTCCCCTTTGTAGCGGCGCGTCAGTATCCACATGGCGATACCGGCACCGGCGGTCCACAGCATGGCGAGAAGAAAATCCAGCAACAGGGCTGTGTCGTCGTAGATCAGCGCAGTGGTGACAGGGAACAGATAAGTGAGGCTAAACATCACCAGCAGCAGACCCAGCGCATGAAAAACTGTCAGCGCGCGACCCATTAGAAGAACCCGAGGCTGACCTGGAACAGTTTTTCGACTTTTTTCACCATGGCCTTGTCGATGACGAACACGATCACATGATCTTCGGCTTCGATGACGGTGTTGTGGTGAGCGATGATCACCTCGTGGTTGCGTACGATGGCGCCGATGGTCGCGCCCTTGGGCAGGTCGATCTCGTCCAGACGTCGTCCGACCACGCGTGAAGAGCTCCGGTCGCCATGAGCGACCAGCTCCAGTGCTTCAGCGGCACCGCGCCGCAGAGAGTGCACGGCAGCCACATCGCCCTGACGCACATAAGCAAGCAATGAGCCGATGGTGACCTGGGCGGGCGACAGTGCGATGTCGATCTTGCCGCCTTGCAGCAGATCGACATAGGCACTGCGATTGATCAGGGCGATCACTTTGCGCGCACCGGCCTGCTTCGCCAGCAGGGCGGACATGATGTTGTTCTCGTCATCGTTGGTCAG
>JBDRPZ010000059.1:0-8322 GCA_043826585.1 Pseudomonadota bacterium | reverse complement strand
GACTTCTCCGGCTGTCGATCTCCAGCAAGACTTCTTCACCGTATTCGATCTTCCACGCAGCTTTCAGCTTGATAGCGCAGCGCTAGACCAGCGTTATCGCGAGTTGCAATCACAAGTCCATCCGGACAAATTCTCACATCTATCCGATGCCGAAAAGCGTCTGTCCATGCAATGGGCGACGCGCGTCAACGAGGGTTACCAGACCCTGCGCGATCCGCTCAAACGCGGCCGCTATCTGTTGACTTTGCACGGCGTCGATACGCAGGAAGAGAACAACACCGCGATGCCGATGGACTTCCTGATGCAGCAGATGGAATGGCGGGAAGGGCTGCAGGAGGCCATCGCCGCCAAGGATATCGATGCGCTGGATGTATTGGCCGATACTGCGCGCAACGAGACGCGCAACTTGCAACAGCAACTGGCCGAACAGCTCGATACGACACAAGAGTTCGTCGCCGCTGCCGGCACTGTGCGAAAATTGCGCTTCCTTGAAAAACTGGCTGAAGAGATCGCTGACGCCTACGACGAGTTGGATTCCTGAACATGGCATTGCTGCAAATCTCCGAGCCGGGTCTGTCCGCTGCACCGCACCAGCATCGACTGGCAGTCGGCATAGACCTCGGCACCACTAACTCACTCGTTGCCACAGTGCGTAATGGCATCAGCGTGGTGCTCAATGATGATGAAGGCGTCGCATTGTTGCCTTCGGTCGTACGCTATCTGGCCGACGGTTCTCTGCAGGTCGGCATGGCAGCACAGGCCGTGCAAAGTGAAGACCCGCAGAACACCATCGACTCGCTGAAGCGCTTCATGGGGCGCGGTTTGAAAGATGTCGGTGATGTGGTCGATCTGCCTTATCGATTCGTCGATACACCCGGCATGCTGCAACTGCGCACCGCGGGCGGCGTGAAGAGTCCGGTCGAAGTCTCGGCCGAGATACTCAAAGTGTTGCGCGACCGTGCCGAGCGTTCGTTGGGTGGCGAGCTGGTCGGTGCGGTGATCACCGTGCCAGCCTATTTCGACGATGCACAACGTCAGGCGACCAAGGATGCAGCCAAGCTGGCTGGCATCAATGTGTTGCGCCTGCTCAATGAACCGACTGCAGCGGCCATCGCCTACGGTCTGGATAACGCATCGGAAGGCGTGTACGCCGTGTACGACTTGGGCGGCGGCACCTTCGACATCTCCATTCTGCGCTTGTCCAAAGGCGTGTTCGAAGTGCTGGCGACCAACGGCGATTCCGCACTGGGCGGCGACGATTTCGACCAGCGCATCTATTGCTGGGTGCTGGAACAGGCCGGGCTGTCGCAGCTCGGCATCAACGACGTGCGACTGTTGCTGACCCACGCACGCACCGCCAAGGAACAACTGACCGAACACATGCAGGCACAGATCACTGCCGTGTTGAGCGGTGGCGAACTGGTGGATGTGACGCTGACGCGCGATGCCTTCTACGACATGACCAAGAATCTGCTGGCGCGTACCCTGCAGCCCACTCGCAAGGCATTGCGTGATGCCGGATTGAGTGTGGACGAGGTCAAGGGCGTGGTAATGGTGGGCGGCTCCACGCGCATGCCGCAAGTGCAGCGTGCGGTGGCCGAATATTTCAAGCAGGCACCGCTGACCAATCTCGACCCGGACAAAGTGGTGGCGCTGGGCGCGGCCATCCAGGCCAACGTGCTGGCGGGCAACCGCAGTGCCGACGACTGGCTGCTGCTGGACGTGATCCCGCTGTCGCTCGGCATAGAGACCATGGGCGGCCTGACCGAGAAGATCATCCCGCGCAACAGCACCATCCCCACCGCGCGTGCGCAGGAGTTCACCACCTATAAGGACGGCCAGACCGCGATGAGCATCCATGTGATGCAAGGCGAGCGCGAACTGGTGAGCGATTGCCGTTCACTGGCGCAGTTCGACCTGCGCGGCATCCCGCCCATGGTTGCCGGTGCGGCGCGCATCCGCGTCACCTTCCAGGTGGATGCCGACGGCCTGCTGAGCGTGTCCGCGCGCGAGATGACGACAGGGCATGAATCGAGCATAGCGGTGAAACCGTCCTACGGCCTCTCCGACGAAGAGATCACGCAGATGCTGAAAGACTCCGCCCAGCATGCGAAAGACGACATGCAAGCGCGTGCCCTGCGCGAACAGCAGGTCGAAGCGCGCCAGTTGCTGGAAGCGGTGGAGAACGCTTTGCAGGAAGATGGCGCTTTGCTCGACGCCGATGGCATTGCGGCCATCCGGGCAAGCATGGAGGGTGTGCGCTTCCTGCTGGAGGGTGAAGACCAGACCGCAATCAAGCGTGCGGTGGAGGCCTTGAATCAAGCGACGCTGCCGTTCGCGCAAGCGCGCATGGACAAGAGCGTGTCTGGTGCACTCAAAGGACACAAGATGTCGGACCTGGAAAATTGATATGACACAGATCATCGTATTGCCTCATGAGGAACTCTGCCCCAAGGGCGCACTGTTCGACGTCGCACCCGGCACTTCCATCTGCGATGCACTGCTGGAGAATGACATCGAGATCGAGCACGCTTGCGAGAAATCCTGTGCCTGCACCACCTGCCATGTCATCGTGCGCGAAGGCTTTGATAGTCTGGAAGAGGCGACTGATCTGGAAGAGGACATGCTGGACAAAGCCTGGGGGCTGGAAGGCAACTCACGTCTTAGCTGCCAGGCCATCGTCGCGGACGAGCCGCTGGTGGTGGAAATTCCCAAGTACTCCATCAATATGGCTAAAGAAGGTGGGCACAAATGAAATGGATAGATGTACGCGACATCGCGATCGCGTTGACCGAGAAACATCCCGATGTCGACCCGCTCAAGGTGAACTTCGTCGACCTGCATAACTACGTGGTCGAGCTGGACGGATTCGACGACGACCACAGCCGTGGCGGCGAGAAAGTGCTGGAAGCCATACAAGCCACATGGATAGAAGAGGCAGAATGAACAAACTGCTGGAAATCCTGAACAAAACTTCCAACCGCTGGCTCTACCTCGCCGGAGCGCTGGTCGTCGCCGCATTGTTCAGCGCAGCGATGTATCTGCAATACGTGCTGCGCGAAGAACCTTGCCCGCTGTGCATGCTGCAACGCGTCATCTTCATCGTCATCGGCGCGCTGTTCTTCATGGCCTTCGTCCACCATCCGCTACGCTTGGGCACACGCATCTACTCGGCGCTGATCGCCTTGTTCGCACTGACAGGCATCGCCACCGCCTCGCGCCACATCTGGCTGCAAAACCTGCCCAAAGACCAAGTCCCCGCCTGCGGCCCCGGCCTGGACTACATGCTGCAGAATTTCCCCTTGGCTGAAGTGTGGCAGGAGTTGATGCACGGCTCCGGCGAATGCGCCGAGAAAGGCTGGACCTTCCTTACGCTCGGCATCCCCGAGTGGTCGCTGCTCTGGTATGTGCTGCTAGGCGTTTATGCCGTGGTGGTGGGGTGGAAGAAGTCCTAACGGGGCAGGTGGGCAACGCTGAATCCCCCGTGGAACATCACTTCGCGCAGGATGACCAGTCCTGTCGCGATCCGTTGAGCAGGAACTGGATGACGCCAGGCTATTGCTGATCCTCCAGCATGATCGGCGAGCTGGTTGAAGAGTTGTTCAACGGATTGGATTGGCGCTGCAGTCTTACCTGTTTCCAGAATCAAATGCATGACGTCTGCCAATGTGGCGCCGAGTGCTTCAAGCTCAGTGTTTGCAGGCAGCGAACTGAGCATCGGCATGATGATCTCTTCAGTTCGTTCTATGGCTACTTCCAACTGTTTCGCCGTCAAATTTCCTTGCTCGATCACTGAACGGACGCTGACTATCGAATCCGAAATATTCCTCAACTGACCATCTGGAAGATATGCCGCAATTGATAGCGTGTCGCCATCGAGCAGCAATCGCGTCAAATTGCTATGTGAAATCACAGGGGCGGGATGCATCTTTTCTGATGTACCTGATGATGGCTGCTCATAAGCTGTCCAGTCTGAGCTTAGTGATAGGTAATCACTATTATTTTCCGTATTCCTCGAAGGATTGAGCTATACCCAAATGCGTCTCGTAATCGACGTACTTGGAAATCTCAAGTACTTCATTTTCAAACTTCTCCCGCTTTCGTACCGCTTCCATCGAGGGCCAGCTTTCAACACCGATGTATTCCCATTGATCATCTCTGCCGCTGCAATCGATCATTGAAATGGCTTTCATCCCTAGCTCGTCGAGATTGGCCCGATCTTTTGCCATGAAGGCCGTTCTTTCCGTTTCCGAGAGTTTGAAAAACTCTGGCTTCATCCTGGTAAGAAACAGCCTGATTATCGGAGTGTTGTCGGTCATGGATAGATCTCCTGGTAGTGACTATCTGTAGCAAAACACAACGCGAAGCGGAAGACGTCTACACCATATATGCAGCAGCTTCATTGTTCAACTCCTTGAGTCAATGAAGTATGGGTATCGTAGAGTGGCTACCTGTTCAGAAAGACAGGTTGGCCTTGCGATATCAAAACGTGATCTTCGCCACCACCTTGCGCACAAACGGCGCAACGAACAACACCGTCGGGAAGGCGATGGGCCATGCAGTGGCGAAGCCTTTGAACCAGCGCGTGAAGAACTCGGCGTCGTAGCCTTGATTGATGAGTGTCACGGCGGCCGAAATGATGCTGACCATGATGAGCGAGAGCAGGGCGCCGAAGAGGATGTGGCTGTAGCGGGCGGGGATCTTCATCGTTCGTATTCCTTCGTTCCAATGAAAAGGGCGGCACTCTGGCCGCCCGTTCTGACTATTCCGATTCTCTGTCTTCGAATCGTCTCACCATGATGCGGCGCAGCAGGTTGTCCTTGACGATGAACTGGTGATACAGCGCTGCAGCAACGTGGAAGGCGATCAGCAGCAGCATGACGGCGATGAACATCTCGTGGAATTCTTTGGCGGCTACCGTTTTGAAATCGGGGATCAGTTCGGCGTTGCCGGTCTTCAGCGCTTCGATCACGCCGGAGGTGGCAGCGGTGGTGATGCCGGAGACGACCACGGCGATCACCGACAGGTTGAGCAGCTTGTGGGTGGCCGCGGCGACTTTGTTCAGCAGCGGGTTGGCGTTGGCCGGGGCGGGCTCGCCGTCTTTCTTGCGGAAGTAGAGGCGGAACAGGGTGAGCAGCAGAACCAGATCGCCGATCAGGAAATGTACCGGATACATGGACAGTTTCTCTGCCCCGTTCTGCGATTCATGCACCTCGTGGCCCAGATAGAAAGCGATGCACACCAGTGCGAAGATGATCCAGTGGAACAGGGCGATGCGTTTGCTGTATTGCTTCATATTCTTATCCTTGAAGTTCGTGAAAAAGTGGCGCGCATTGTAACGCAGGAACTTCCGGAGAACTGTTACAGCCCTGTAAACATCAGGGGTTCTTCAGCCAGTGCGATACTCCGTTGCCCGCTGCATGACCGCTGGCGAAACAGGCAGTGAGCAAATAGCCTCCGGTGGGTGCTTCCCAGTCCAGCATCTCGCCCGCGACGAACACACCGGGCAGTTGGGTGAGCATCAAATTCTCGTTCACGTCCTCGAAGCGCACACCGCCAGCGGTGCTGATGGCTTCTGCCAGCGGGCGCGTGGCAGTGAGGCGCAAGGGGAGTCGTTTGATGGTCTTTGCGAGCAGCGTCATATCGTTCATCTGTTCCGCGCTCAACACCTCGCGCAACAGATTGGCTTTCGCCCCTTTCACTCCGAGTCTGCTTTGCAGATGGCTGGAGAGGGAGCGCGAGCCGCGCGGATGATTCACTTCTTTTTCAATGCGCTCCAATGTCCAGTCTGGCAACAGGTCGAGATGCAGCGTGGCATGGCCGTGGGCTTCGATCTCGTCGCGTAGCGCGGCGGACAGGGCATAGATCAATCCGCCTTCGATGCCGTGCGCATCGATCAGGCATTCGCCCTGTTTGCGCACATCGCCGAATGTCGCGACCACGGATTTCAGCGGCTGACCTGCGTAGCGTTGGCGGAAGTGATCGCTCCATGCGATCTCGAATCCGCAGTTGCTCGGGCGTAGCGGGGCGATGGTGAGGCCGCGCTGTTCGAGTAGCGCAGTCCATGCGCCGTCTGAGCCGAGTTGCGGCCAGCTTGCGCCGCCCAGCGCCAGCACCACGGCATCGGCCGCGAGGCTGTGTTCGCCGTCCACGGTAGCGAAACGCAGTGCGCCAGCCGCATCCCAACCCAGCCAGCGATGGCGCATGTGAAAGCGTACGCCTTGTTCGCGCAGGCGATGCAACCAGGCGCGCAGCAGCGGCGCGGCCTTCATCTCTTTGGGGAACACGCGGCCGGAAGTGCCGACGAAAGTCTCGATGCCCAGGCCGTGTATCCATTCGCGCAATGCCTGCGGCGGGAAGACATTCAGCAGCGGTTCGATCTGCGCGCGGCGTGTGCCGTAGCGCGTCAGGAAATCTTCGAAGGGTTCGGCGTGGGTGATGTTCATGCCGCCTTTGCCCGCCATCAGGAATTTGCGCGCCGCGGTGGGCATGGCGTCGTAGACATCGACCTGTAGCCCGCGCTGTGACAGCACTTCGGCGGCCATCAAGCCGGCTGGGCCGGCCCCGATCACTGCCGCCTGCTTCAATCCGCCACCCCGCGCCGTTCGGCCATACAGCGCCCCAGAAGTTGCAGCTGTTGCGTATCCAGCAAGGTCGTCGCCAGTGGCAATAACTGGCTGTTCTCGAATGCGATGTGTCGCGCGTAGCTGTCGATGAAATGTGCGGCGACATCTGCATCCAGTGTGTTGGCACTGTCTTCCGCGATGGCGACCAGCAAAGGGCGCAAGGCCTGCCAGGCGGCGTCCATCACCTTGTGTTCTTCAAGCAATTTCGCCACGTAGGCCGCTGCTTCGCTGTTGCCGCTGGCGAGCAGCACGGGGAACAGGTCCTGCTCTTCATCCTGATGGTGATACTGCCCTGCCGTATCGAAGTAGCGCAGGATGGCGCGCGCCGCCTGTGCAGCTTGCTCGTCGTTGCCCTGCATCTGCAAGTGCGCCACCAGTCGCTGCAGGGTGTCGCACTGCGCCGTGATGCGGCCGTGACAGGCTTGCAGCATCTCCAGCGGATCGTCGAAGCCGGGTGCAGCCGGGGTGTTGAATGGATCGTTCATGGTTCGTTCTTTACAGTGAAATGAGCGGGTCGTGCGTGATCGCGGCGGCCACGATGTAGCCGAACACCAGCAACGCACCCAACCATGCGGTGAGACGCTGCGCTGTCGTGCGCGCGAAGCGGAACGCCAGCATGCCTAAAGCTATATACATCAGAAGCGCGACGATCTTTGCAGTCAGCCAGGGAGAATTGAAGGGTGTGACACCGAGTTGCCAGGCGAGTGCGATGGCGCTGACGAGCAGGACGGTATCCACGCTGTGCGGGGCGATCTTCACCCAGCGCTGCTGCATGACGGGCGAGCCGCGCAACAGCCACACGCCACGCAGGAAGAACAGCGCGAAACTGATGGCTACTGCACTGACATGGATGAGTTTCAGCGTGGCCATGATCAGCCTTTGCGGGTCGCGGCCTCGAAGCGGGATTGCGCGCGGTGCTGTGCCTCGTTGAACAAGCCGGTCAGGTCTTCCGGGCTGATGTCCAACATGCTGTCTTCCTGCGCCAGCGCCCATTCGATGTCCTGCTGTTCGGGCAGCACGCGCATCGCCGGTGGTGGCTTGATCGGTGCGGCAGGTGCCTGCGGATAGTGGCGGCGCGGCAGGGCGTTGTTGATGGTCAATGCCAGCAGCAGCGAGATGAAGGCATTGGCGCCCACGATGGTCAGCGTCCAGCCCGCGCCCATCTGCAGGAACTGCGTTGCGCCCAGCACCAGTGTCAGCGCGGTGGCGGCACCGGGGGGATGCAGGCAGTCCAGCACATACATCAGGAAGATGGCGCTGCCCACCGCGATTCCGGCCGCAGTCAGCGGATCGTGCACGAATGAGATGGTGAGCCAGCCGGCCAGTGCCGAGACCAGGTGGCCGCCGATCAGGTTCCACGGCTGTGCCAGCGGACTGTGCGGGACCGCGTACAGCAACACCGCCGACGCGGCCATCGAGCCCAATAGCAACAGGGGAAGATCCGGCTGCGGCAACAGGTGCAGCGCCCAGGCCAGCAGGAAGATGCCCAGACCACCGGCGAAGCCGCTGCGCAGGCGCTCGGCGAACGGGGCGGGGGAACGGTGCGGGGCGAACGATCTTAGCAAGGCGGGGATGTTCATGGTTTCACCTTGATGGGTTTGCTTGGCAGCAGATCGCTCAGGGTACTTTCGTTGAGCGAGGCCAGGAACGCCTTTTGCGCCTTGCCGAAGGTCTTCTTCAGTTTGCAGCCGGGCAA
>JBDRPZ010000058.1:0-19963 GCA_043826585.1 Pseudomonadota bacterium | reverse complement strand
AGTCAAAGGCGAGTCCCCCTCCAAGGGCATGCTGCCCTATTCCACCGACTGGTTCATGAGCTGGCTACCGAACATCCACTCATCCTTGTTCATGGGCATCCACCAGTTCCTGGTGAAGAACGCGAATGTCTCCGGCGTCGAGGCGCTGATCAAAAGCTATCGTTTGTATCTGGAGCAGGCGGAGATCGGCGATGAAGAGCCGACGCTCAGTATCACCCGTGCATGGTTCCTGATCCGTTTCTTTGAGGCGGGGATGATGCAATTGACGGGCTGCAAAGAGTGCGGTGGTCAATTCGTTGTGCATACCAACGAATTGTGCGAAGACTATAGCTGTGGCATCTGCCGCCCCCCGTCGCGCGCGGGCAAGACCCGCAAGGCCGCCGAAGCGGCTGCCGCTGCAATGGCTTGAGCAACACATAAATACAATGGCCACTGAAAATTCATCGCCGCCAAGTCCTGTGAGTCCACGGGTTTGGCGGCGATTGTTTTTTCAGTGCCGAAAGCCTGAATAGCTGTAGATATGCCGGTTTGTTCGGGTAATGAAGCCAAAAAGCTCCTGCTAGGATACGATTGAGCCTTGGATAGGTATAAGTAGAGGTGAAACATGCTGGTGATTGTCGGATATGTGGTGGTATTGGGCGCGATTTTTGGCGGCTACGCGCTGGCGGGCGGCCATTTGGGAGGATTGTGGCAGCCGCTTGAATTGCTGATGATCGGCGGCGGGGCGCTGGGTGCATTCTTCGTTGGCAACAGCATGGGTGCCATCAAGGCGACCTTCAAATCCATTCCGGTGTTGTTCAAAGGCGCCAAGTACAACAAAGAGACATACATGGAGTTGATGGCGCTCATGTACGAATTGCTGGGCAAGGTGCGCAAGGAAGGCATGATGTCTATCGAGGGTGATGTCGAGAACCCTAATGAAAGTGCGATTTTTGCCAAGTACCCCAAGATCCTTGGCGATCATCATGTCGTTGAGTTCATCACCGATTACCTGCGCATCATGGTCAGCGGCAACTTGAATGCGATGGAGATAGAGAACCTGATGGATGTGGAGATCGAGACGCACCATCATGAAGCTTTGGTGCCGTCACACGTAATCGCCAAGCTGGGCGACGGCATGCCGGCTTTCGGTATCGTGGCCGCGGTGATGGGGGTGGTGCACACCATGGAGTCGGTCGGCATCCCGCCTGCCGAACTGGGCATCCTGATCGCGCATGCATTGGTGGGTACTTTCCTGGGTATCTTGTTGGCTTACGGATTTGTAGGGCCGCTGGCAAGTCTGCTGGAGCAGAAAGCGGATGAGGAGGGCAAGATTTATCAGGCGACGAAGGTGGTGCTGTTGGCCAATTTGAACGGATACGCGCCGGCAATGGCGGTGGAGTTCGGACGCAAGGTACTCAATTCTACCGACCGGCCTGGCTTTGCCGAGCTGGAAGAGCACGTCAAACAGAAGCGCTGATCCGGGGATCGCTGAACCATGGCTGAAGACAAGAACAAACGCCCTATCGTCATCAAGCGCATCAAAAAGGTGGCGGGCGGCCATCATGGAGGCGCGTGGAAGATCGCTTACGCCGACTTTGTGACAGCGATGATGGCGTTCTTCTTGTTGATGTGGCTGCTGGGGTCGACAGCCAAAGGCGACCTTGTGGGGATCGCCGAGTATTTCAAGACGCCGCTCAAAGTGGCGCTGATGGGCGGTTCAGGCAGTGGAGACAGCTCCAGCATCATCAAGGGCGGCGGGCAGGATCTGACCCGCACGGAAGGCCAGGTGAAGAAGGGCGATATTCCGGCCGAGAAGAAGATCATCAATTTAAAAGCCGCCAAGCAGGAGTTCCTGCGTTTGGAGGCGAAGAAAGAGATAGATGCATTGCGCCAGTTGAAGAAGAACATTGAGGCGGCGATCGAGAACAACAAGAAGCTTGAGAAATTCAAGAACCAGATATTGCTCGATCTGACTACGGAAGGGCTGCGCATCCAGATCGTGGACGAGAAGAACCGCCCCATGTTCCAGAGTGGTAGTGCGCAGCTGGAAGACTATACGCGCGATATTCTGCGCGAGATCGGTCAGACGCTGAACGATATGCCGAACAAGGTCAGCCTGTCGGGCCATACCGATGCGCAACCTTTCGCGGCGAAGGGCGGACGTTACAGCAACTGGGAATTGTCGGCCGACCGCGCCAACGCATCACGCCGTGAATTGATTGCCGGCGGGTTGGCAGATGAAAAAATCGTGCGCGTGGTCGGACTGTCTTCAGCGGTGTTGTTCGATAAGGCAGAGCCGCTGAACCCGATCAACAGACGTATCAGCATCATTGTGATGAACAAGAAAGCCGAAGAGGCTGCGCAACAAGATGGAGGCACGGTGCAGATCGATGCCGAGAACGAAGAGGCGGCTGATGCGTTGGGTGCCTCTGGTGTTGGGCTGGCTTCGCCGGAGAGTGATCTGGCCACGAGTGGCATGCAGGAAACTCCGCCACAGGAGGCCTTGCCGGCCGAGACACATTAAAGAAGCCAGGGAATCGGCCGTTAGCTAGACATAGGAAATAAATCAACGCAGGGGGAAATGAACATGAACAAATGGTGGAGCAAACTTTCACTGAAGAGCAAACTTCAGATTCCGATCCAGCTGATCTTGCTGACGATCATGATTCTTGCGCAACGTGCTGCCCTGAACACTTTCGAGGAACGTATCCTCGAAGAGGCGCGCCAGAAAGCGGTCGTTTCCGCCGACGGTGTGTTGAACGGCCTGAATATGCTGAAGCTGAACTGCATCATCAGCGATGCCGAGCAGAGCACGCTGTATGTGGAAAAGATGGGTGCGTCCGATCGGGTGGTCGATTTGCGCGTGATGCGCCACACACCGGTCATCGAACAGTTTGGTCCCGGTTTGCCTTCTGAGCAGGCCAAGGATGAGATGGATCGGGAAGCATTAACCTCGGCAAAGCAGCAGACGCGTGTGGAAAAGCAGGGTGATCTGCATACGCTACGCGTCGTGGTGCCCTTCATCGCGCAAGCTGATTTTCGCGGTACCAACTGTCTGATGTGTCACATCGTTCCCGAAGGCTCCGTCAACGGCGCTGCCAGCATCACCCTCGATGTTTCCGAGGAATTCAACTTGATGGCGCGCGCAGATACAGTGTTGTGGGGCATCCAGATCGCGATCCAGGTATTCCTCTACTTCATGATCGGTTGGTTGATCGGCTTCGTCACTGGGCCGACCAGAACGTTGCAACAAGCCATGCTGGCGATGCAGGCGACCGGTGATCTGTCCAAGCGTGCGCCCGTTAGTACCGAGGACGAGGTCGGACAGACTGTGCAGGCATTCAATGCGCTGGCCAACAACTTCCAGGTGATCGTGTCTCAGGTCGACGGCCAGGCTTCGCAAGTGGCGAGTGCCGCGCATTCCTTGTCCGGCGATGCCGCGACGCTGGCAACCAGTGTGCAGAAGCAGAGTGATGCGGCCGCTGTAGTCGCGAGTGCAGTCTCCCAGGTGAGCGGCAGCATCGGTCAGGTCGCGGAAAGCACCAGTCGCGTGTCAAAGCTTTCCCACGAGAGTCTGGAGCGCTCCAACCGCGGACAGGAAAGCTTGCAGGAGATGGTGCAGGAACTGAGCAACGTCGAGCGCGCGGTGGGAGAGATCGCCAACTCGGTCAACCAGTTCGTCGCCAATACGCAGAGCATCACCAGCATGACGCAGCAGGTACGCGATATTGCCGAGCAGACCAATCTGCTGGCGCTGAATGCGGCGATCGAGGCAGCTCGCGCGGGTGAGCAGGGTCGCGGCTTCGCGGTGGTGGCCGACGAAGTGCGCAAGCTGGCGGAGAAGTCCGCCCAGTCCGCTACGCAGATTGACGAAGTGACGCAATCGCTGGGCAGTCAGTCCGAGCAAGTCGAACGCACGGTCCAGACCGGCATGAGCGCGTTGCAGACCAGCCAGACCCATGTAGGCGATGTGACCAAGATCCTGATCGAATCCAACCAGTCGGTGGGCGGTGTGAACGAAGGTCTGGAGGAGATATCCCGCTCCATCAATTCGCAGCGCGATGCAGCACAGGAGATCGCTCGCAACGTCGAGAACATCGCCACCATGGCAGAGCAAAGCAATGAAGTGGTGCAGCGTACTGTGGCATCGGCGCAAACGATGGAACAGGTTGCCGAAAGTCTGAAGTCGACTGTGGGTAAATTCAAGACTTGATGCACCGGCAGTACTAGGAGGAAGATCATGCAAAATAAGAACGCATATGTGTCGCAGAAGGAGGTCACCTTTCAGGATGGGGAGGTGCTGATCTCCAAGACTGATACCAATGGTGTCATCACCTACTGCAATGACGCATTCGAACGCCTGTCTGGCTTTACGCGTGCAGAGCTGATCGGTAAGAATCACAATATCGTTCGACATCCCGACATGCCCAAACAGGCCTTCAAATGGCTGTGGGATGCGCTGAAATCAGAGCGTCCATGGCGTGGCTTGGTCAAGAACCGCTGCAAGAATGGCGACCACTATTGGGTGCGTGCAACCATTGCTCCCATCCTGGAAGGGGGCAAGATCGTCGGCTATGTTTCGGTGCGACGGGCTCCCACGCGTGCACAAATATCCAGAGCTGAAACCAAGTATCGAGAACTCAACCAACACGGTGGCGAAGTGGTCTCCCGCTTCGAACGATTCAAAGTAAAAAATTGGTCTCTGAAAGCCAAATTACAAGCTGCGATTCAGATTCCACTATTGCTGATTTTGACCGTGGCGCAGATGTACCTGACGGGCAGCATGCAAGAAGAGGCTAGTTTGCAGGCGCAATCCAAGGGTGCGCAGATCGCAACCCAGATCATCGACAATGCAAATATGCTGATGGTGACAGGACAGATCGGTATAGAAGAAAACCGGAAGTTATTGATCGAGAAAGTCACCTCTTCCGGTAATGTGAAATCCGCAGTCATCTTGAGGTCGGACCATCTGGTTTCTCAATACGGTCCTGGCACACCCGAACAGCAAGCCAAAGACGATGTGCAGCGTGAGGTCCTGAAATCCGGTCAGCAAAAGGTAATCTTTGGTTCTGACAGTTCCGGTTCGCCCGTCTTGCGCATCGTCACCCCCTATCCGGCCAGCAAAGACTTTCACGGTACGGATTGCACCCTGTGTCATGCGGGGCCGGACAATTGGGTAACCGGTGCATCTGACATTTCGATCGACCTCAAAGATGACTTTGAACGTATCCACGTGATGGAAATGAAAGTGCTGGCCGGTCAGATCGTTCTGCAACTGTTCCTGTTCTTCTTCATCGGCTACTGCGTGGATCGATTCATCCATCGTCCGTTGTCGCAGGTGGATAAAGAGTTTCGCAACATCATGGAAGGTAATCTGGACACCGAGCTCGATATCACCATACAGGATGAGATGGGCAAGCTGTTGTGCGCTATCCAGACTATGCAGACTTATCTGCGCACCATGGTGGACGAGATCGTGACACCTGTTGAAAAGATGCGGGAACGGGTGCGGTCGGTAGATGAGAAGGTGGGCATCGTTGCCGCCAATGCCGTGACCGAGCAGGAACAGATACAGAGTATCGCTGCGACCATGGAGCAGTTCAGCCAATCCATCGCCGAGGTGGCGAATATGGCGGCAGAGTCGCTGGCCGAGATGAAGCGTACCCAGGGGATCGTGGAGGAGAACGATGCCAATATGGGGCTCAGTATCGATGCGACCACCAAGGTGGCGGAAACCGTGCAGCGCTCCAGCAAAACCATCTCCGATCTGGGGTCCTCCATAGAAAGAATTGGTAAAATCGCCAACTCGATCAAGGAAATCGCAGACCAGACCAACCTGCTGGCTTTGAACGCCGCTATCGAGGCGGCACGGGCGGGTGAACAGGGTCGCGGTTTTGCGGTGGTGGCTGACGAGGTGCGAAAATTGGCCGAACGTACCGCTTCCAGCACCAAGGACATCACCAAAACGATTGCCGATATCACGGCCATATCCGATGAGGCGGTCAAGTCCATGGGCGAGGCGGTGAACGAGGTCGAAAGCGGCATTACGCTGATACGCAGCAACGGTGAACGTTTGAAGGAGGTTATGGATGCCACGATAAGTATGTCGGAACGCATCGATCACATCACTTTGTCGTCCAAAGAGCAATCGGTGGCCGGGGAGAATGTGGCCAAGAGCCTTGAGCACATCACCGGATTGGTGGACGAGAATGCACGTTCCTCCCAGCAGACGCGGGATGCGGCTGAGGAACTGGCGAAATCGGCCGATGAATTAAGTAAAGCCGGCTACCCGCTGACCAAGTGTGGTATGCGGAACAATGGCTGAGCGAGGAGAAAGTAATGTCTGAACTGTTAAAGAATATCGATGCGCGTACCAAGCTTGCGGGTACCAACAAGCTGGAGATACTGATGTTCTCGCTGGGTAAGGATATGCGAACCGGGCGCGAGGAGACATTCGGTATCAACGTGTTCAAGGTGCGCGAAGTGATGCGTATACCGGAGATCACGCGCGCCCCGGAAATGCCGCCTTCTGTCGAAGGGATGGTCAGCCTGCGCGGCGCACTGGTGCCGGTGATCGATCTGGCCAAATACATCGGCATGGAGTCCGACAGCAAGCCGGACATCATGATCGTGACCGAATATAACGGTCATACCCAAGGCTTCCTGGTGAAGTCTGTGGACAACATCCTGCGCCTGGACTGGTCGGCGATGCGCGTGCCGCCCGAGATGCTGGCGGCAGAGATGGGTGGTCTGGTGACCGCCATCACGGAATTGAAGGACAAGCGTCTGGTGATGATGCTGGACGTGGAAAAGGTCTTGGCCGAGACCGGGCACTTCGGTTCGGACGAAATGATATTCAAGGCGGTGCAGCCTATTGGCAAAGAGAACCGCACCGTATTTTTTGCCGACGACTCATCCGTCGCCCGCAACCAGATCGCGCGCACACTGGAAGCGATGGGCGTCAAATCCATCTCCGCCATCAACGGCCGCAAGGCTTGGGAAGAATTGGCGCGTATGGCGGATTTCGCCGAGGCCTCCAATACACCGTTGAGAGATATGGTGCAGGTTATTCTGACCGACGTGGAAATGCCGGAAATGGACGGCTACATGCTGACGCGCAAGATCAAGTCCGACAAACGATTCAACGGCATTCCGGTGCTCATGCACTCTTCGTTGTCCAGCAATTCCAATCAGCAGCTGGGCAAGGCCGTCGGTGTGGATGAATACGTGCCCAAGTTCGAGCCGCAGAAATTATCGCAGACGTTAGCGCGTTTGCTGGGATAAGGGGGAGTTCAAGATGGCATACAACGAAGATATGTTGGCAAACAGTGGGGACGATGGGCTGCTCGATCATATCGACGCACGTACGAGCCTGGCCGGTACCAACAAGATGGAGATTCTGCTGTTCAATCTGGGAACAGAAGAAAAGTTCGGCATCAATGTGTTCAAGGTGAAGGAAGTGTCACAGGCGGGCAAGGTCACACGCACACCCAATATGCCCCAAGGCGTAGATGGAATCGTCAGTCTGCGCGGTCATGTGATGCCGGTCCTGAATCTTGCAAAGTTCATGGGTGTGCGGGAAGAAGAGCCGCACCAGACCATGATGGTTGCAGAATACAACAACCATATCCTTGGTTTCATGGTGAAGGATGTGGATCGCATCATCCGTGTCGATTGGGACAAGGTACGCCCGACCGAGGGCATGCTGTCTGACAAGGATGCCCTGATCACGGCGCTGACCAATCTGGATGACGGCTCTTTGGTGTCGATTCTCGACGTGGAACAGATCCTTTCCAATGCCTTCGGTGAAGCCATCGTCGGCAACGTCGAGCGCATTGAGTCAGGGCACGAACTGTGTGTGTTCTTCGCCGACGATTCTATGGTGGCGCGACGCAAGATCATCGAGGTGCTGGACCGAATGGGCGTCAAGCACATCCAGGCCAACAATGGGCAGGAGGCGTGGGATCGCTTGCGCACGATGGCTGACGCTGCGCAGAGCAGCGGACAGGAGCTGCATGACCAGATCCAGGTCATCCTGACCGATGCGGAGATGCCCGCGATGGACGGATATGTTCTGACCCAGAATGTAAAGAATGACAGGCGTTTTGAGGGCATCCCCGTAGTGATGCATTCCTCACTTTCGTCTGATGCGAACAGGGCGATGGGCAAACGTGTGGGTGTCGATTATTACGTGCCCAAGTTCGATTCGATGGTGTTGTCGTCGACATTGAGACCGTTGCTGACATAACAAGCTGTATAGAAGTTGTATTAAGGAGATTGAGATGGGTATAGAGAACACAAAATTTCTGGTGGTGGATGATTTTTCCACGATGCGACGCATCGTGCGCAATCTCCTTAAAGAGCTGGGCTTCGTCAATGTGCAGGAGGCGGAAGACGGTGTTGATGCATTGGAAAAGCTGCGTAGTGACCAGTTTGAATTCGTGGTGTCGGACTGGAATATGCCGAACATGACGGGTATCGAACTGTTGCGTGCGATCCGCGCCGACGCGGCTCTCAAACATCTGCCCGTGTTGATGGTGACGGCAGAAGCGAAGAAGGAAAACATCATCGAGGCGGCACAAGCAGGTGCATCGGGGTATGTCGTCAAGCCATTCACGGCAGCGACGCTAGATGAAAAACTGAAAAAGATATTTGCGGCTAATCCGCATCTGAACAAGTGAGGTGAACCATGGCAAATCCAGCAAATAATGATTCAGACGATCTCGAAGCACTGTTCGACAGCATCATTTCGGCGAACACGGATGAACCCAAAGCTCCGGCCAAAGTGATCCAGTTGAATGCGGATGCGGAGCCTGCCAAGGTCATCAATCAGGTTGGTCAGATGGCGCGCAAGCTGCATGACACTTTGCGTGAGCTTGGCTTGCACAAGGAGATCGAGAAAGCGACTTCTACCATTCCCGATGCCCGTGATCGCCTCAATTATGTGGCGACGCTGACACAGCAGGCGGCAGAGCGAGTGTTGACCGCCACGGAATCCGCCCAGCCGTTGGTCGACAAGCTATCCGACGAATCGCAACGACTGGCAGCTCAATGGGACTTGCTCTTCCAGAAGAAGCTGGATGTGCAGCAGTTCAAGGATCTGGTTACCCAGACTCATGCGCACCTGCATGAGACTCCCAAGCAGGGCAAGGAAGTGAATGCCTATCTGTTGGAGATCATGATGGCGCAGGATTTCCAGGATCTGACCGGGCAGGTCATCAAAAAGATCATTCAGTTGACGCAAGAGATGGAGAAGCAACTGGTCGAGTTGTTGTTGGAGAACGCGCCGCCTGCGGTACGTGCAGAGAACTCGGGCCTGTTGAACGGTCCGGTGATCAGCTCGAAGGGAAGAGACGATGTGGTCACCAGCCAGGATCAGGTGGATGATCTATTGGAGAGCTTGGGATTTTAAGCGGTGCCGGATGCTGAGTACGAAGTGCTGAGTGTTCAATTGAGGAGAAGAGCATGAACGACTTTGCCGGAATGGAAGATCTGCTGAGTGATTTCCTGATGGAAGCGGGAGACATGTTGTCCGATGTGGATAGCAAGTTGATGGAGCTTGAAAAGACTCCAAACGACAGTGGATTGCTGAACGAGATATTCCGCGGATTTCACACTATTAAAGGTGGCGCCGGATTCCTGAATGCGGGTGAACTAGTCACCTTGTGTCACTTGACCGAGAATCTGTTCGACAAGCTGCGCAACAAGGAACTGACGCTCAGCGCCGAACTGATGGATGTGATCTTTGCCGCCACTGCTGAAGTGCGCCATATGTTTGGCGCTCTGCAACAGAACCAGCAGCCGCAGGGCGCACCGGCTGAGATCCTTGCCGCACTGAAAGATGCGCTGGAGGGAAAGGCGATCGCTTCAATCGAGGTTCAGGGGAAAGCACTGGCTGCTGCGGCTGAGGCCCGGCCCGCTGGCGTGAGTCCGGAATTGCCGGTTATCGAAGCCGATAATGTGGATTGGGAAGCACTGCACAAGGCACTCGTCGGTGATGACATCGTTGAGCAAGTGGGGGCCAAGCGCGATCCGGAAGTGATCAAGCAGGCGATCAATGAAGAAGAGTCGACCCGCAAGGCTTTCGGCAGACGCTCTACCGATGTGCCGGGGAGTACGGTGGGACGGCGCGGCGGAGATGTGCCGGCTGTCGAGGCAAAAGAGACCACCATTCGCGTGGACACAGAACGCTTGGATCAGGTGCTCAACCTGTCCGGCGAAATCGGTTTGACCAAGAACCGTTTGACTCACTTGCGTTCCGATATCCTGCAAGGCAGAAGCGATAGCGACACATTGCGCGAGCTGGATGTGTCGGTGACGCAACTCGATATGCTGGTCGTGAATCTGCAGAACGCCGTCATGAAGACACGCATGCAGCCCATCGGCCGCCTGTTCAAGAAATACCCCCGCCTGGCGCGCGATCTCGCGCGGTCACTGAGCAAAGATGTCGAGCTGGTGTTGATCGGCGAAGAGACCGAGATGGACAAGACCATGATCGAGGACCTCAACGATCCGCTGGTGCACCTGGTGCGCAACGCGGTCGATCACGGTGTCGAAACCATCGAAGAGCGCCGTGCCGCAGGCAAACCTGAAAAGAGCATGGTCGAACTGGCAGCGCGCCAGGAAGGGGATCACATCTTGATCACCATCACCGATGACGGCAAGGGTATGCGCCCCGAAGTGATACGCAACAAGGCGGTGGAAAAGGGTTTGATCACCAACGAGGTGGCCAACACGCTGGACGAGAACCAGTGCCTTGAGTTGGTGTTCCTGCCCGGTTTCTCCACCAAGGAGGAAATCTCCAGTGTATCCGGACGCGGCGTCGGTATGGATGTGGTGAAGACCAACATCCAGAAATTGAACGGTAGCATCCAGATCCAGTCCGAAGTCGGCAAGGGGTCGATCTTCTCCATCTCGCTGCCACTGACATTGGCTATCCTGCCGGTGCTGGTGCTGCGTCTGGGCGACCAGTCGTTTGCCGTGCCGCTGTCCATGGTGCGCGAAATCCTGCCTGTCACATCGGATGCGCTGCAACAGGTTTCCGGCAAAGCCACCATGATCGTTCGTGGCGAGGTGTTGCCCGTGTTGCCGCTTACCCAGCTCATCGGCTGGGGGAGCAGCGAGCGTTCCGAAGTCGGGGTGCTGATGCAATTCGGCAGCAACAGCTTCATCCTTACGGCTGACGGTTTCGTGGGGCATGAAGATGTGGTGATCAAGTCGCTGGATACTTTCCGCCCCAAAGGCGTGGCTGGCGTCACCATGTCCAGCGAGGGCGATATCGTGCTGATTCTGGATATCAAGGAACTGCTGAGCGACGTACGCGGCAGCTGATCCGATAAGAAAAACAATAGCTGGAGGAAGATGATGTTCGCAGCACTGTCGTTGAAGAAGAAGTTTATTGCACTGGAGTCGACCTCGTTTGTCATGTTTCTTGCCATGGCTATATTTGCATTAGTCATGCTGAAAGGGGCTGTCGAGGATGAAAAAGAGAATGTCAGTCGATTGAAGAAAGACATCATGGTGATGGAGCATATCAGCACCATGGACATCGCCTTCCTGAAACAGACCAAGCATGCCAAGAATGTGTGGATGCGTGGTGCTGATCCGGTCAAGAAGAATAAATATCGGGAAGCGTTCATCAAAGAACAAGAGCGCTTTGAATTGGGTCTTAGTTCTGCCCAGGCCGGTTTGCATGAGTTGTCAGTCGGACATCAGCAGGAATTCAGCGCATTCATCTCTGACCTCGCGGCATTATCTGATGAGCATAAGAGCGTCTCTGGAAAATATCTTGCCCAGATAGATGCACATGATTCTGACGGCAATGCCTCTGATGCCAAGGTCGAAGGAATCGATCGTCCTGTGCTGGAGCACATCAAACAGCTTCGAGATCGTTTTGTCGCATTTACCGAGCAGAAAGCGGTTGAGAAGATAACACTTGCTGAAGAAGACTTCATTCACCGTCGCAATGTCATGATCGCATGGATGCTGATCTCGCTGGCACTCTCATTCCTGCTGGCGACTTTGATCATCCGGCAAGTTATGCGCCAACTGGGTGGTGATCCGCGCGAAGTGGCCAAGGTTGTGAACACCATGTCAGGTGGTGACTTTTCGCAGCAGCCATCATCGAAGCCGGTTGCCGGTAGTCTGTTGGCCAATGCTTATCAGATGCAAAGCAGCCTGCGTGACATGATCGTTCAAGTAAAGTCGCAAGCACACCATGTCGGTGATATGGCACGCAACCTGGCTACTTCCGCCAACCAGATCGCAGAGAACGTCAATCAGGAATCTGATTCCGTCTCAGGCATGGCTGCCGCAATCGAGGAACTGAGTGTCTCAACGACCCACATCAGTGATCAGGGCGGTAGCGCCAAACAGATAGCCAACAGTTCGCGTGCCAGCGCGGAAGAAGGCGCGCAAGTCGTCAACAAGACTGTAGCCGGCCTGCTGGAGATCGCGGGCGAGATAGAAAGCGCATCAGGTGAAGTTTCGCGACTCGGTGAGGATGCATCCCGTATCAGCGATGTGGTGAAAGTGATCAAGGAGATTGCCGATCAGACCAATCTGCTGGCGCTGAATGCTGCCATCGAGGCGGCGCGGGCCGGCGAACAAGGCCGCGGCTTTGCTGTGGTGGCGGATGAAGTACGGAAGTTGGCCGAGCGTACAGCCGGTGCGACCAATGAGATCAGTCAGATGTCGAGCAAGATCGGCGCAGTGGCAGCAAATGCGCTGTCCGGCATGGACAAGGTGGTCAGCACCACACGCCAGGGCGTCGGAGATGCCGAGACTGCGCAGACCTCTATCAAGCATATCCAGAATAGCTTCAGCGAGGTTGCCAGCGTGATCGACGATATCGCGATGGCGCTGGAAGAGCAGAATTCTGCGGCTTCTGAACTTGCCAAGAGTACAGAGCGCGTTTCACAGATGTCGGAAGAGAATGCGGGGGCGGCCAAAGGCCTGCTTGAGCTGGCGAATTCATTGGAACTCAAATCAAGAGAGGTCAGGCAGTCTGTTGAAATTTTCAAGGTTTGATTTCGTGATAATTAGAAAAAAATAATTCTGGAGGAAATCATGTTCGGCGGAAGAATCAAGCAGGAATACCAAGCGGCTCAGCGCCGTCTGGTAGAGACGGAACGTGATATCGGCAATCTGCGCGACGAACTGGCCAAGCTGGAAGGGCAGCGCGAGTCGTATCGTCAGGAAGCCGAACAGGCAAAGTTGAAATGCGAGGTGGCAGACCAGATATTCGCCAACATGCAGGGTTTCGGCGAGTCGTTCATCGCCCTGCAAACATCTCAGGTCGAGGCGGCGACTTCTTTGCGCGACGAAAAGCAGAATGCCATCGAAGCGGCGAATGTCTCGGTGAACAATCGCGCAGCAGTGCTCAACATCGCCTCCAGTCTGGAGTCGCTATCGGGCGACACCTTGCGCACATCGAAGAACGTGCAGGGCCTGACCGAGCGCGCGGCGCAGATCGGCAGTATCGTGCAACTGATCAAAGAGATCGCCGATCAGACCAATCTGCTGGCGCTGAATGCCGCTATCGAGGCAGCCCGTGCAGGCGAGCAGGGGCGAGGTTTTGCGGTAGTGGCGGATGAAGTGCGCAAGTTGGCAGAACGCACCGCCAAAGCGACCAGCGAGATATCGGTCATCGTTACCGCAATCCAGGACGAGACCCACCATGCCAGGACTCAGATGGAGGAATGGGCGGAAAAGTCACAGGTGTTCAGCAAGGATGTCGGCACCGTGATGGAGAACATGAAGCACCTGCTGGATCTGTCGCACACTATGGAAGGCACCATCTCGGCGGCGGCACTGCGCAGTTTCGTCGAAGTCGCCAAGATCGATCACATTCTCTACAAGTTCGAGATATACAAGGTGTTCATGGGTATCTCTGACAGGGAGCCGGATAGCTTTTCTTCCCATACTGCCTGTCGTTTGGGCAAATGGTATTTCGAAGGTGAAGGCAAAGATTGCTTCTCCAAGCTGGATGGCTATCAGGCTGTGGCCGCTCCGCACCAGAGTTTCCACCACAACGGCAAAGAAGCTGTGGCCGCATTCCATGCGGGTGAGCCGTTGCGCGGCATGACACTGGTGGGCAAGATGGAGGCTGACAGCATGGCAGTCTTGTCCGCGCTGGAGCGCATCGCCATCGCCGGAGAAGGGGACAACAGTCTGTTGTGTGCTTCAACGAACTGAAACCGCCCATGAATTCCGGTTGTTGCTTCCTGTCAATCCGGAACCCGGCACGGCCTTTATATGCATCGTGAATTTTCCTTTACTGACCAGGATTTCCAAAAGATACGCACGCTGATCCATCGCCATGCCGGGATCTCTCTGGCGGATACCAAGCAGGAGCTGGTATACAGCCGACTGGCGCGAAGACTTCGCGCAACCGGGATCAAAACCTTTGCCGAATACCTGACCTTTCTGCAGAAAGGCCACGAGGATGAGTGGGAATCCTTTGTCAATTCCCTGACGACCAATCTCACGTCATTCTTTCGTGAAGCGCATCATTTCAAATTGCTGTCCGAGTTCCTGTTGAAGCTCGACAAGGCTCACCCGATATATCTTTGGTGTTCCGCCTGTTCGACGGGGGAGGAAGCTTATTCAATGGCTATCACCGCCGCGGAGACATTTGGTGGCTTTGGGCATACAGTACGCATCATCGCTTCCGATCTGGATAGCCATGTGTTGGAGACAGCAAGAGCGGGGCGCTACAAGGCGGACGCGGTGCAAAAGCTCGGCGCGGAACGAGTGGAACGCTTCTTTCTTCCGGACGGTGCGGGATATTTCAAAGTGCGTCCCGAATTACAGCATCACATAGAATTCAAGCGCATCAATCTGCTCGACGCACGATACCCGATCCAGCACAAGCTGGATGGCATCTTCTGTCGAAATGTGATGATCTATTTCGACAAGGAAACCCAGTTCGATATTTTGAAGAAGTTCTCACCGTTATTGCGCCCGCATGGTCTGCTGTTCGCGGGGCATTCGGAGAGTTTCTATCACGCGGCAGCCTATTTCAAATTGCGCGGCCAGACCGTTTACGAGCTGACCCGACATGCTTGAAGGCAGGCTGATAGTCGTTGGCTCATCAACCGGGGGGACAGAGGCATTGCGTGTGTTCCTGTCCCAGATGCCGGTGGATGCGCCGCCTATCCTGATCACTCAGCATATGCCGGAGAACTTCGTCCCATCTTTTGCGGCCCGGTTGGATGGCTTGTGTGCTCTGCGAGTCAAGGTGGCGGAGCAGGGCGAGGAGATCACCGGTGGGACGGCTTATATTTCGCCCGGTAGCGCGCATCTGCAGATCGCAAAGCATGGTATCGGGTATCGTGCGGTGTTGAATGACGATCCGCCGGTGAACTTTCACCGTCCTTCGGTGGAGGTGTTATTCAAGTCTGCTGCCAAGGTATTGGGGACGCGTGCAGTCGGTGTGATGCTCACTGGTATGGGGAAGGACGGCGCATCCGCCATGCTGGAGATGAAACAGGCGGGCGCTATCAATCTGGCCCAGGATGAAAAGAGTTGTGTGGTGTTCGGCATGCCGCGGGCCGCGATAGAACTGGGGGCGGTGGATGAGGTGTTGTCGCTGGAAAAGATCGCCGAACGTGCGATCATTCGCAGCCGGGAAAGCTAGGCGGGGGAGCGAACCGCCCGCCTCGCCTGTTGTTGTGATCAGGTGTGTTTGGCCAGGGCCGGGTGTTTGTCGGCAACCATTTGGTCGATCACCGCCATCACATCCAAACTGGCATCCTCCGCCATCTTCAATTGATCCATGATCTGATCCTGGAGTTTCTCGTCGTGCGCCCAGTTCATCTCCATCAGCGTCAGCATACGATGCACCGATCCGTGTACCTTGCTATGCGGCGCATCAAGCTTGCGGAACGAGGGCATTTCGCCGAACACTTCCTTGCCCGCGCTGTTATACCACTTGCCGAGGCGGCAGTTCAGATGGTCAACGCCCACCGCAGTCTTGTATTCCTCGTTGTCCCAGTCATTGACCAGCACATAAGCGCGCTGTTTGTAGATGACATGATCGACCTTCACCAGCGAGGCGAAACTCAGGTCCTGTGCGTAGCGGGCACTGGCCAATGAGGTTATGGCTGATTCGTAGAATTGGCCGAACTTGTGTTCCAGTTTGCCGATGACACTCTGCGAGGAATTGGCGATCTCGTGCATCTCCTGAGAGTCGGTCAGCATCTTGGCCGACTCGCTTTGCAGCATCAGCATGATACGTCCGATGGATTCGGAAGCGTTCTTGGTGTTCTCGGCCAACTTGCGTACTTCGTCCGCCACCACGGCAAACCCGCGTCCGGCCTCGCCGGCGCGCGCAGCTTCGATGGCAGCGTTCAGAGCGAGCAGGTTGGTCTGGTCCGCGATGGAAGTGATCAAGCCCACAGCCTTGGTGATCTCGCTGCTGCGCGCGTTCAGATTGGTGATCGCTTCGTTGGCATGGTTCACCCGTGCCACGATGCCCGACAGACGTTGCACCACATCTTTTACTGATTCACGGCTCTCTTCCGCATCCGTGCGTGTGCGGCGTGAGAGACGGGCCAGTTCTTCCATGTTGTCGGTGATGGTCTTCAGGTCATTCTGATTGGAGAGCAGATTCTTCAGCAGATTCTCGGTGTTCAGATGATGGGCACGGGACAACATATGGGTGCGCATCGAACTGCGTTTTTGCTCTGCCATACCCTCCAGCAAGATGTTTTGGTTGATCAACCCTTTCTTGAAGCCGCCATGCACGCCGCCGCTCATCGCCTGGCGGCTAAAGTTGCCCGCCAGATTGGCGCGGAAGCTGGTCTCCTGCTCGCGGAAGAAGGTGGCCAGCTGGTCCAGCATGTCGTTCACGTCCCAGCAAAGCAGGCTGATCTCGTCGCGCGCATGGCCGATGCCCGTCACGCGGGAATTGAACTTGCCCGCCGCAACGGCATGCACCACCTCTTCCACTTTCTTGAGCGGCGACAGCCAGCGGCGCGCCAGCATCTGTCCCGCAGCCGAGACGGCGATGCCGACGACGAGGAAGGTGATCATGAACGCATCGAAACCGTGACGCGCGAAGCTGGTCAGGATGATGACCAGCGTCCCGAAGGAGAAAGCCCATAGCAGGGCGGAGAATCTAGATTGCAAGGACCAGTTCGTCATAGCTCATTCCTTTTTCGTTCAGGAGATCCACGAGGATCTTGGTGGAGGCGGCGATGGCATTGGCAGGGCCGGCTTGGCGTTCCGCTTCCAGCATGGCGGCATACAGCGGCGTCACCGCGTCGATGCCGCTACGTTTGGGTTTGCGACGTACCGAGAAGTAACCGTTGATGTTGCCGGACGAGTCGAAGGTGGGGGTCACGTTGGTGAATACCCAGTAGAAACCTCCGTCTTTGGACATGTTCTTCACATAGGCGAAGCATTCTTCTTTGTTCTGGATCTTGTCCCACAGCAACTGGAACACCGCGCGCGGCATATCCGGATGGCGGATGATGTTGTGCTGGGTGCCCAGCAATTCATCCTCGCGGTAGCCCGAGAATTCGATGAAGATACGGTTGCCGTAAGTGATGCGACCTTTCAGGTCTGTCATGGAGACGATGAAATCGTCGTCACGCATCACTCGCTCGACCGTGGTCGGCGTGATATTCCTTTTCATACTTCCCCCTGATGCAATAAGTCCCAAATCACTTTATCGGCCACTTCTGTCACTTGCTTGAGGTGCCTGCCGCAATGATGCCATCTTATGCCGATCCGGTGCACTGTAAAATGTGCAATAAGGCTGAAAATACCCCTCAATTCGCGAGCTTGCGCCGCGCTAACCGCGCCCATAATCGCCGCACCGATACAGGACGGACGATATGGCCGATCAGGACAGCGATCTCGAAAAAACAGAATCGCCCTCGCAACGCAAATTAGACAAAGCGCGCGAGGACGGGCAGGTCGCGCGCTCGCGAGAGCTATCCACCTTCATGGGGCTGGTGGCCAGCGGGGCGGGATTGTGGATGATGGGCGAGGTGCTGGGCCAGGGCATGTTGCGCCTGTTCCATAACGGCCTGACACTGGATCGCGCGCTCGCCTTCAACATCGAACTGATGCTGCCGAGACTGCGCGATCTGTTCATTGATGTCACGCTCACCTTTGTACCTTTTCTCGGTTTGCTAGTGCTGGTCGCACTGTTCTCTCCCATGCTGATGAGTGGCTGGCTGTTCTCCACCAAGGCATTGCAACCGAAGTTCAGCAAGCTCAACCCGTTCAGCGGCATCAAACGCATGTTCTCGGCCAACAGCGCCATCGAGCTATTGAAGGCACTGGGCAAGGCATCGCTGGTAGGTGGTATCGGCGCATGGGTGGTGTGGGCCAATCGCGACGAAGTGCTGCAACTGGTGAGCGAGCCGGTCGTGCGCTCCATTCCGCATTTGAACAATATGATCTGGTGGAGCTACGCCGCCATCGTGGCGGGCATGCTGCTGATCGTGATCATCGATGTGCCGTTCCAGTTGTACGAGCACACCAAGAAGCTGAAGATGACCAAGGAAGAAGTGCGTCAGGAATCCAAGGAGACCGAAGGCGATCCGCAGGTCAAGGGACGCATCCGCAGCATGCAGCGCGAGATCGCACGCCGCCGCATGATGTCCGAGATCCCGACCGCCGACGTGGTGGTGACCAACCCGACCCACTACTCCGTTGCACTCAAATATAGCGAAGACAAGATGCGTGCACCTATCGTCGTTGCCAAGGGTTCGCATCTACTGGCGGCAAGGATCAAAGAGATCGCCAAGGAAAATAACGTGCCTATTCTGGAAGCACCGCCGCTGGCGCGTGCATTGCACAAGCATAGTGAGCTTGGCGCTCCCATCCCGGAGGCGTTGTACACCGCTGTGGCCGAAGTGCTGGCTTATGTCTACCAGCTGCGCCGTTACAAGAAGCAGGGCGGTGCCAAGCCGGTGGTACCGGGAGAATTGCCGGTGCCAAAAGAACTCGATCCTTTGGCCAAGGAGCAGGCCGACGCGGCAGCAGATTGATGCGGCCAAAGCACTTCAGCTAATAACCGCACAATTCCCCTTCTATTCCCTCCTTTGATTTGACGCGCGCTCCAGATAATACGCATGAGCCATGAAGCCCTTCGGGGCGATCAGCGAAACGGATAGGATAACGGGGCACGACATGAACGACATCATCAATACACTCAAGGGATCACTGCTCAGTACCGGCATGCGCGGACTGGCGGGGCCATTACTCATCGTGATGATCCTGTCGATGATGGTATTGCCGCTGCCGCCGTTCCTGCTCGACATCCTGTTCACCTTCAACATCGCGCTGGCCATCATGGTGCTGCTGGTGGCGATGAATACCACCAAGCCGCTGGATTTCGCCGTGTTCCCCGCTGTACTGCTGATCTCCACGCTGCTGCGTCTGTCGCTCAACGTCGCATCCACGCGCGTGGTGTTGCTGGAAGGTCACACAGGCCCTGCCGCTGCCGGTAAGGTCATCGAATCATTCGGCCACTTCCTGGTCGGCGGTAACTACACTGTTGGTCTGGTGGTGTTCATCATCCTGGTCATCATCAACTTCGTGGTCATCACCAAGGGCGCGGGCCGTATCGCCGAAGTCGGTGCGCGCTTCACTTTGGACGCGATGCCCGGCAAGCAGATGGCCATCGATGCCGACCTCAACGCCGGTCTGATCGGCGAGGATGTGGCGCGCAAACGCCGTGCCGAAGTGGCGCAGGAAGCCGAGTTCTACGGTGCCATGGACGGTGCCTCCAAGTTCGTACGTGGTGATGCTGTAGCCGGCATCATGATCATGCTGATCAACGTGATCGGCGGTCTGGTGGTCGGCATGCTGCAACATGACCTTGATTTGGCCACCGCTACCAAGAACTACACCCTGCTCACCATCGGCGACGGTCTGGTGGCGCAGATCCCCGCGCTGGTCATTTCCACCGCTGCCGGTATGGTGGTGAGCCGCGTCGCATCCGAACAGAACATCGGTCAGC
>JBDRPZ010000057.1:0-10404 GCA_043826585.1 Pseudomonadota bacterium | reverse complement strand
TCGCCTTTCCCAACGACTTCGAACGCAAACACATCGCTGCCGATCTGCATAATACTTACGGCGAGAAGACTCACGACGAACTGGAAGCCGATCAGGTCCAGGTAGCCGTTGCTGGCCGCATGATGCTGAAGCGCGTGATGGGCAAAGCCAGTTTCGCCACCATTCAGGATGTAAGCGGACGTATGCAGCTGTTCATCAGCAACGACATCACCGGTGAAGATGCACATGCCGTGTTCAAGCACTTCGACCTGGGCGACATCCTTGGCGCCTCCGGCGTATTGTTCAAGACCAAGACCGGCGAACTGTCCGTGCGCGTCACCGAGGTGCGTCTGCTGACCAAGGCATTGCGCCCGCTGCCGGAGAAGTTCCACGGCCTCACCGATCAGGAGCAGAAGTATCGCCAGCGCTATATCGACCTGATCACCAACGAACAGACACGCAAGACCTTCATGATCCGCTCCAAGATCGTGCAGGCCATCCGCGAGTTCTTTGCGCGCCACG
Organism: Pseudomonadota bacterium; assembly: GCA_043826585.1. Taxonomy (GTDB): domain Bacteria; phylum Pseudomonadota; class Gammaproteobacteria; order Burkholderiales; family Gallionellaceae; genus Sideroxyarcus. The sequence continues at coordinate 9,903 of JBDRPZ010000057.1, read as the reverse complement.
ATTATCTGGAAGTCGAGACACCGATGTTGCACCCTATCCCGGGCGGTGCATCGGCCAAGCCTTTCGTCACCCACCACAACGCGCTGGATATGGAGATGTATCTGCGCATCGCGCCTGAACTGTATCTGAAGCGTCTGGTGGTCGGCGGTTTCGAGAAGGTATTCGAGATCAACCGCAACTTCCGCAATGAGGGCTTATCGACGCGTCACAACCCCGAGTTCACAATGATCGAGTTCTATGAAGCCTATCGTGATTACAAATATATGATGGATTTCACTGAGCGTTTGTTTGCGGAAGTGGCGCTCAAGGTACTGGGCACGACCGTCATCACCTATCAAGGCAAAGAACTGGACTTGGGCAAGCCGTACCACCGCCTGACCATGGTGCAAGCGATCCAGAAATATCATCCGCAGTTCACCGATGAGCAATTGAACAACCGTGATTTTCTGGTCAACGAGCTGCAAGACCTCAAGGCCAAGTACAAGCCGGAAGACGGTGTCGGCGGTCTGCAACTGTCCTTGTTCGAGGAGCTGTCCGAACATCTGCTGTTCGAACCGACCTTCATCGTCGACTATCCGGTCGAGGTCTCGCCTCTGGCGCGCGCCTCTGACAAGGCACCCGGCACCACTGAACGCTTCGAGTTGTTCATTGTCGGCCGCGAGATCGCCAACGGCTTCTCCGAGCTGAACGATGCGGAAGACCAGGAAGCGCGTTTCGATGCACAGGTCGCAGCCAAGGATGCCGGCGATGAAGAAGCCATGTTCAAAGATGCGGATTACATCCGCGCACTGGAACACGGCCTGCCACCGACCGCAGGCGAAGGCATCGGTATCGACCGATTTGTGATGTTGCTGACCGATGCGGCCAGCATCCGCGATGTGATCCTGTTCCCGCACATGCGTCCGGAGTGATCTGACCGCCATGCCTACCAGCGAAAACAAACGGCTGCTTGAACGCTACCCGCTGTTAGGCGAGCTGGCGCCGGCACGTTTTTCGGAGTTGTTCGATCAGGCCAGTGCAATGCGCCTGCCGGCAGGCACAGTGATCTTCGATGAGAATCAACCCTGCCAAGGCTTCCCGCTACTGCTCGCCGGCAGTGTGCGCGTCATCAAATCTTCTTCCAATGGACGCGAGTTGCAGCTCTATCGTGTCGGCGAAGGTGAAAGCTGTATCCTCACCAGCAGTTGCCTGCTTGGCCACAGCAACTATCAGGCACGCGGTATCGTCGAGCAGGATGTGGAAATGATCGTCTTGCCACCCGCCTCGTTCCGCACCTTGATGTCGGACTGCGCGCCATTCCGCGATTACATCTTCAGCCTTTTCGCGGAACGTCTCACCGATCTGATGGAATTGGTTTCGGCCGTGGCTTTCCAGAAGCTGGATCAACGTCTGGCCGCGCTACTGCTTTCACGCTCCAGCCCGCTTCATTCGACACATCAGGTGATCGCGGATGAGTTGGGCAGCGCACGCGAGATGGTGAGCCGCCTGCTCAAAGGTTTTGCGGACCAAGGCTGGGTCAAGCTGGGACGGGAGCAGATCGAGGTGATCGACCGCATCGCATTGAATCGCCTTGCCTCCAACTGATCATCTCGCTTTCAAAACAAAAGCCATCATCGAACGCAGTTTGGCCGGGCGCACCGGTTTGTGCAGCAAGTGCATGCCTTGGTCCGCCACGAGTTTCAACACTTCGGGCGATGTGTCTCCGCTGACGAGTACGAAAGCTGGCTGCTGTTTGCCCTGCCTGTGGAGGCGTTCCGCCAGATCAATCCCGGTGCCATCGGGCAAACGATAGTCACAGATCACCAGTTCAAAGGATGATCGTTCACACAAACTTTCAGCCTCAACCAAACTTTCAGCCATCTCCACCCTGCATCCCCAAGCTTCGACCAGACCTGCAGTTCCGTTACGCACGAGCTCATCGTCATCCACTACCAGCACCCTGCGGTCAGTGAATGAGCCTTCTGTTTCAGAGGTCGGAGCGGATGCGACCTTGCTCCCTTGGGCCAGAAGGTCTTGCAAATCCGGGACCCGTGGTACTTCAAGCGCAAAGACCGAGCCGCGCCCCGGCATTGAGCAAAGATACAGGGGATGGTTCAGCAGTCTGGCCGAACGCTGGACGATGGGAAGTCCGAGTCCCAGCCCTTTACTCCTGTCGCGGGCAGAATTCTCAAGTTGCACGAATTCTCTAAAGATATTCTCCTGCTCTTCAAGCGCGATACCTGGACCATTGTCGCGCACCTCGAAGCGCAAACGGTCACCACGCTTGCGACATGCCAGCAACACGCTGCCGTGTTCCTGTGTATAGCGGATCGCATTGCCCAACAGGTTCATCAAGATACGCTCGAGCAGAATGGGGTCGCTTCTTACACGCCAGCTGCATGTATGTATCCGCAACCTGATGGATCTAGCCTTGGCCAAAGGCATGTATGCTTCAGACAGACGCCGCAGCAGTGTGGATATCTCTATCTCCTGTATTTGCGGCACGATGACGCCCGCATCCAGCTTGGAAATATCCAGCAGGGAATCCAGCAAGCCCGACATCGCAGTCACGGACTCCTCTACCTTTTCCACTATCTTGCGTTGTTCGGGAGTTTCGAGACGATTCTGCAGTTCTCCCATGAACAAACCCAGCGCGTGCATGGGTTGGCGCAAGTCATGACTGGCAGCAGCCAAAAATCGCGTCTTGTCGAAGTTCGCCTTTTCTGCCTGCTCTTTCTGGCTGCGCAAGGCAGTCGTCGCATCTTCTATGCGCTGCTGCAATTGGTTCCGCTCTTGCTGCAACTGCGATGCCATCTCATTGATGCCTTGTGCCAGCTCATTCAGTTCAACCACTTGCATCTCACCGATACGCGTAAACAGTCGCCCCTCACCCAGATCACGCACCGCAGTGCGCATACCCATGATCGGCAACGTAATCCTGCGGGCGACCCGCGTCGCTACCAATACAGCAAGTAACAGAACCAATGCGGTAAGGATCAGATTCATGGCGACCATCCGCACCTTCTCGCTATTGAGCCTGCTTTTGCCCAGCACAAGGAAAACGCCTCCCAGCGAAGTCCCGGTGTTGGAAGCAGAGGGCATTTCGGTATCGTCCAAGGACAGTTGGGTGGTCACGATGGCGTGATATACGGCCAGCGAACGACTATCCTCGCGCAGGGTCTGGCCTGAACGCCAATCAGGGGGGATGATCTTCAGATCGGTCACCCCGCTTGAACTCGCCAGGACCTTGCCTGCGGCATCAAGGATGAATACCGCAGTCACATCCTGTTGTGCGAGAGCCACTTCCGCCTGCTGCTGTAGCAGCGCACGATTACCCGAGAACGCTGCGTATTCGCTGGAGGATGCAAGCTGCCGTGCGATGAGGCTAGCTCTGTCCTTCAGCGCCTGATCCAGATCTGCGATGCGCGCAACTATGAAGGATGTCTCCAGCAATACGGCCAGTATCGATATTGGAATCAGCGCGATGGTCATAGCCTGTCGCTCGATGCCGAACTTCTTCATGGTCTCTCCCCGATCTCGTTGCGCAGTTGTTCTGCACTTTTTATCGTTAGCCCGAGTGAACGGGCGACTTGCGTGTTCACTGCCACTTCAAATTCCTGCGGATACTGATAGTCGGGCAGTTTCCTTGTTCTGGCAAATTGAGAGACTATTCGGGCAGTCTGCTCGGCGATCTGCAGCGGCGTGCTATACACCGCGCACAAGGCTCCTGCTCTGACATAGTTCTGGGATAAACCGATCATCGGCACCCGCTGACGATAAGTCTCCAGCAATATGTTGCGTATGGTATCCGAACGGTAGATCTCCGCGTCCGGCAAGACCAGAAGTGCATCGCTGACAGCGAGCACTTCTGACAGGCCCGCCGCGAGTCCGGATGGCTCCGCCGCGGTCTGAACATTAACTGTAAGTCCGGCCGCCTCTGCCAGCGGAATTAGCTCCGCCAGCACCGCAGGCGTTGAAGAAACAAGCACACCGATCGTGCGCGCTTGCGGCAGCGCTGTACGCAACAGCTTTATTTGTCTCGAGAGCGGCTGATCCATATAGATTGCTGTCGTCCTATTCGACGGCGTCTGTCCATGCGATCCAAATTGCGCACGGCTAGTCATCACGTGAAGCACCGGGATGGCAGCATCAGAAAGACGTTGGGATGGCTTGGCGCCACCTACGGCCACGAGCAAATCGATCTGTTGCGGCACCGCCTCCGTGGACACCAACGTGATGTCATCCAGACCGGCAAGTTCATGACGCAATGCCGCCTCGAAGGAGCGATATTGCTCACGCTCCTCGGCATGGAAAATTCCCACTCTGAGGGGGGCTGCATGCAGTGTGCTCAACCCGGACAGGGACAGCAGCACGAGCAGACAGCCCACGGCCGCCTGCCAAGTACGTACCGCGCGGAAGCGATCAGTAGTGGAAAGTGGCGAGAAGGTAGGCACGGCGGTCAAGAGAGGGATAGCCCTGCTGTGGCAAGTTGGCGTATTCCGTATGGGTGTCCCGGAACATATTCTGCATCACCAATGCCACTTCTCCTCCACTTGCGACGCCACGTTTCCCGAAGGAACGGGTTATTTTTATGTCCATCCTGTGCATGAATGTTTGCGGTCTTTGCGCATCCAATACCTGCACTTCATCCTGATAGTAATAGCCGGCACTGATTGCCAATGTCTGCGTTAAGTGATGTTCGGCAAGCACACTCCCCGCATTGGTAGGCACGGCTTTGGGACACTGCGCCAACCACCCATCAAACCAGCCCTTTACACGTGTATCGCTGATCCATGTGGGCAGACCATCTGCTTCACAGGCGGCCTGTTGACGCGAAAAGTTCACGGTCAGTGCGTTGCCCTCCTGCTGGTATTTCAGACTTCCCTCCCATCCGGCATATCGAACCAGATAAAGATTCTTGAAGCTCGCATTGTTGAACCCGCCACTCGCGTTACGGAGCGGATCAAGATAAATCTGACCTCGCAGGTGATCACTGAAAAGGCGCGCTTCCACCATCCAGCCAGTCTCCGGGAAGTGCCCAAGGTAGGCGATTTCGCGTGCCAGCATGCGTTCTGGCTGTAAACCGCCAGAGGCAAGGAAGCCGCCCGGGGTGATCGGGTCGGTATTGCCATACTCTTCTACTACTGCCGGATTGCGGTAGGCCAGCGAAGCACCAATTCGCAGCGTATGGTTGGACGTGATGTGGTAATTCAGCGCCACGCGCGGCGAAACATTGTGATGGCCCATGCCGTCGTCCTCCCACATCGCCCCCACATTCAGCAACCAATCATGCTGCATGCGCCATTCATCATGGGCAAACAAACGCCATTGATGCAGGGTCGGTGCAGGATGGTAATAGAACAGAGACGTGGAGCTCACACCGTCCAGCCTCGCGCCGCCGCCCCAGACCAAGCGATGCCCCGTTGACCAGGACACAGTATGCTGGGCTTCGATGTCGTGACGCTGGGTCTGGACGTTGACTTTGGGATACAGGTTGACGCCATCACGGTAGTAGGACACCTGATCATCATCGTATGCGGAATGGGTATAGTGATAGCGAAGCTGCCATTCGGCACCGCCCGCCAACGCACGCGTCCAGATCAGTTGTGCGTAATCATGTTCCGTAAGCAAATTGCGATCCGGTGCCTGATTGCGCCCGACGATTCCGTCCCCGCGCACAGACTGGCTGTATCCTGTCTGAAAATCGAATGTGTCCTCGCCATTCGGATGGTAAGCCGCACGCCAGTTGAACATGCTGGTACGGTTGTCGTCGGTGAACTGCGGCAGATCATAGCCACCGTCTGCCCGGTATCCGGCACTGAGCCGCTGGCTGAAGAATTCTCCGCGCCGGGCGAAGGTAATCGAAGCATCCTTGATGCCGTTTCCGCCTTGGCGTACTGTGACTTCGTTCGGCACAAAATTATCGGCCTCGCGGGTGATGATGTTGATGACGCCCTGCGTCGAGTTGGCACCGTGCGATGCAGCAGCGGGGCCGCGGATGACTTCGATCCGTTCAATATCTTCCAGCAACACCGGCAGGTCGTCCCATATGACCATGCTGTAGGGCGGCAGGTAAACGCTGCGCCCATCCACCAGCACCTGCATGCGTCGTGAAAAGTTGTCCGTTGTACCGTGGTAAGAGGCGAACATGCTGTGACCGTTCTGGCTCCCCACATACATACCGGGCACCAGTCGCAGCAGTTCTGGAATCCTTCTGAATCCCGACGCCTTGATCATCTGTCGATCGATGATGGTAATAGCATTGGGCGCTTCGTCAACCGGCTGGGTAAGCCGTGAAGCCGTCAGAACGACGGGGAGTTCGAGAAAAAAAGCCTGCTCGGAATCCAAATCCTCGGCAGCCTGAACCGTGCTGAAAAACGGCAGCATCGCCAGCGTTGCGAGCAAAAACTTATGAGAACTGCTATGAAGAGATGTCAATCCGCCCTGTCCCTTGCCGGTTAAATTGAACTTTCTTTTCATTGTAGAGTAATTGTCCCAATTCCTTGAAAGAATTTGGATCTGTGACCAGAACCAGCGCATTGCGCAAATGAAAAATCCGGCTGAGCCGGATCATCTTTAACTGCTATTGTTCTGGTCGGGGCGAGAGGATTCGAACCTCCGACCACTTGGACCCCATCCAAGTACGCTACCAGGCTGCGCTACGCCCCGAGGGCGCGGATTATAGCAGAGCAACTTTAATATGTAGCGTGATTTGAACTGAAATTTGCAATCAAGCGCGCAATGTTTTAAGAATGTCACTCAATTCTCTGCGCAGCTCGGAAATGACCAGCGCAGAAACACCTGAACTTGCTCGGGCCTCTTGTACAGTATTGTCCGCTTCCTGAGCATGCGACTGGTCAAGCCTGCTGCGAGCACCACTGATAGTGAAGCCTTCTTCGTACAGCAACTGACGGATTCGACGGATAAGGAGAACTTCGTGGTGTTGATAATAGCGTCGATTGCCGCCACGCTTAAGCGGCTTGAGCTGCGTGAACTCCTGCTCCCAGTAACGCAAGACGTGAGCCTTGACGCCACATAGCGCACTTACCTCACCAATCGTGAAATAACGCTTGGCCGGGATCGGCGGCAAGCCGGAATTAGTTACCTGCAGTTCCATGATAGGTCGTCTCTACCATGCTCTTCAGCTTCTGGCGGGGATGGAACGTGACCACCCGGCGAGCTGTGATTGGAAACTCTTCACCTGTCTTGGGATTGCGCCCGGGACGCTGCGGTTTGTCGCGCAACTGAAAGTTGCCGAATCCGGAAAGCTTGACGCTATCACCCTGTGCAAGTTGCATCCTGATCTCTTCAAAAAAAGCTTCCACCATGTCTTTGGCTTCGCGCTTGTTCAGGCCAACCTTCTCGAACAGCAAATCTGCCAACTCGGCCTTCGTCAATGTAGATGTCATCATTTCCCCCTCAACTTCGCGCCGATTTTATGCAACGCATCGACCAACATAGCAATGCTCGGCTCTATCTCTGAATCTGTAAGTGTCTTCTGAGTATCTTTTAATAACACACGGAATGCAAGGCTTTTTTTCCCTTGCCCAACGCCTTGCCCACGATATAGATCGAAGAGTGCCAACTCTGTCACATATGGTGCATTTTGGTTATTCATTGCATCCAGAAGTGTCTGTACGTCTGTTTTTTCATCGACCAATACCGCAATATCCCTTCTAACGGCGGGGAATTTGGATATTTCTTCGGCCCTCGGAACCGAGACTTGCACCAACGCATTCAGCTTTATTTCAAACCAGACCGCCGGCAGCGGCATATCGTATTGCTGCTGCCATTGAGGATGCAGTTCACCTATCCAGCCTATAGCCGTCCCGTCAAGCAACACACGGGCGGACCGGCCAGGATGCGAGGCCGGATACTCCGCCGCCTGAAAGGTCAAGGCACGAGGAGCGAACAAGGCTTCAAGATCACTCTTCACATCATAGAAATCGACATTGCGCGCAGCTGCGCCCCATTGCTCAGCGACTGCCGCACCATATGCCAAGCCCGCCAAGCGCTCCTCCTGGGAATAGCCCCCCGCCTCCGCCTTGAAGCAGCCGCCTATTTCGAATATTCGGATGCGCGGCTGCTTGCGAGCAAGATTGGTGCGCAGGGAATCAAGCAAGCCGCCCAGCAGACTGCTGCGCATCACACTCATCTGGCTCGCTATCGGGTTCATCAAAGTTACCGGTGCAGTATTGCTGCACAGGTCACGTTCCCAGCCAGCCTCGACGAAGGAGTAATTGATGGTTTCCTGATAGTCGCGCAAAACCATGATCTGGCGCACTTTCGACAACGGGCGTTCTGCCTCGAAATGCGGCAGGATAGTCATGCTTGCCTGAATAGGCGCAGGTTGTATCTGATCATAGCCGTGCACGCGGGCGATTTCTTCGACCAGATCTTCTTCAATAGCGATGTCGAAGCGATAGCTCGGCGGTGTCACAGTGAAGTCATCACCGTTTTGCTGATAAGCCATGCCCAGACTTGAAAGTATTTGCGCGATCTCATCGGATTGAAGTGAGACGCCCAGAATACGCAAAACGCGCGAGCTACGTAGTGTCACGGGTACCCGAGATGGCAAGTCACCCTGCGCTACCGTCACCTGCCCCGCCTCCCCTCCACATATTTCGAGGATCAATTGCGTAGCGCGATCAAGTGCGATCTGAGTCGCTGCAAAATCAACGCCTCGCTCGAAGCGATAGGATGAGTCGGAACTGAATCCCAGGCGGCGCGACTTCCCAACAATCACACCGGGCACAAAGAATGCGCTCTCAAGGAAGATGTCCGTGGTCACATCATCGACCGCGGAATCCGCACCGCCCATCACACCTGCCAGCGCAACTGGCCCTTTGCCATCGGCGATCACCAGCATGTCGTCTTGCAGTTCCACTCGCTGCTCGTTCAGCAGCGTCAACTGTTCACCTGCCTTGGCAAAACGCACATCGATATCGCCACTGAGTTTATTCTGATCGAAAGCATGCAGCGGTTGACCCAGCTCAAGCAGCACATAATTGGTCACATCGACCAAAGCGCTGATGCTGCGCAATCCGCAACGCTCCAGGCGCTGCACCATCCATGAAGGCGTCACCGCCTTTGCGTTCACACCGGAGATCACGCGGCCCGTATAACGCGGGCAAGCTTCTGGTGCCGACACATTGACTTTGCGCGATGCGCTACCAGATTGCTGAATGTTTGTTGCGGTCGCCACCGGCTGCAATGGTGCGCCAGTCAGCGCCGCCACTTCGCGCGCGATGCCATTCAGCGACAAACAGTCACTGCGATTCGGGGTAAGCTTCAAAGTGATCAAATGATCGTCCAGATCGAGATGCTCACGGATGCTTTGGCCGATGACGGCATCATCGGAAAGCACCATCAATCCTGCACTTTCCTCTGCCAGACCGATCTCGGTCTCGGAACACATCATGCCAAAAGAAGCGACACCCCGCACTTTGGCCTTCTTGATATCAAAACCGGGCAACTTGGCCCCAACCAGCGCACACGGCGCTTTCATACCCACGGTGACATTCGACGCACCGCACACGATCGTCAACGGTTCGGTTTCACCAACATTCACCGTCAGTACGTTCAGGCGATCTGCATCAGGATGTTTCTCTTTCGTCAGCACCTGTGCCACTACGACCTTATCGAAGGCAGGTGCGACAGAAGTCATCTCCTCCACTTCCAGACCAGCCATGGTCAATAGATGAGACAGTTCCTCGCTGGACAGCGATGGATTCACAAGGGTACGCAACCAGGATTCAGAGAATTGCATGTTCAGTTGAATTGCTTAAGGAATTGAAGGTCATTCTCAAAGAACAACCTGAGATCGTTCACACCGTAGCGCAACATAGCCAGACGCTCCACGCCCATACCGAAGGCGAAGCCGATATATTTCTCACTATCGATCCCGACATGCTTGAGCACGTT
>JBDRPZ010000056.1:0-4253 GCA_043826585.1 Pseudomonadota bacterium | reverse complement strand
GCGGAAGAGATGAGCCGCTGCATCAATTGCACACGCTGTGTGCGCTTCGGAGCAGAGATCGGCGGACAGATGGAGTTGGGACAAGCTTTCCGTGGCGAGCATGCAGAGATCATGTCTTTCGTCTCCGGCACCGTCGATTCCGAACTGTCCGGCAACATGATCGATCTGTGCCCGGTGGGCGCATTGACCAGCAAGCCGTTCCGTTACAAAGCACGTAGCTGGGAACTGTCTCGCCGTCGTTCGGTGAGTGCGCACGACAGTCTGGGTTCCGGCCTTGCTGTGCACACCAAGAACAATCGCGTGCTGCGCGTGTTGCCGATCGAGAACGACGACATCAACGAATGCTGGTTATCCGACCGTGACCGTTTCGCCTATGAAGGCTTGAACAGCGAGCAGCGTCTGACCAAGCCGATGATCAAGCAGGGCGGTCAATGGCAGGAAGTGGATTGGCAGGCCGCGCTGGAATTCTGCGCCAACGGCCTGCGCCAGATCGCAGGCGGTGCGGGCGCAGAACAGATCGGCGCACTGGCGACCGGTAACTCCACGCTGGAAGAGATGTATCTGCTGCAAAAACTGATGCGCGGCATCGGCAGCGACAACATCGATTTCCGCCTGCGCCAGAGCGATTTTTCCGCCGACGGCAAGATGCAGGGCGCGCCCTGGCTGGGCATGCCGGTTGCAGATATCGGCAAGGCGGACTGTATCCTCCTCGTCGGCAGCTTCCTGCGCAAGGATCATCCGCTGCTCGCGGCGCGCATCCGTCAGGCGGTGAAACACGGCGCACAAGTCAGCGTCATCCATTCCACCGATGACGATCTGTTGATGAAGGTCGCCCACAAATCCATCGTCGCACCGGGTGCGCTGGTCGATGCCATGACGCAAGTTGCCAAAGGTGTTGCAGCCAAGCAGACCGACGGCATCGCCGGCAGTCTGGTCAGTGGCGAGCGCGTGGCAGTGTTACTCGGCAACTTTGCGCAACAGCATCCGCAAGCGGCGCAACTGCAAGGGTTGGCACAACAGATCGCAGAAGCAACGAACGGCAAGTTCGGCTTCATCGGCGAAACTGCCAACGCTGTAGGCGGTTATCTGGTGAATGCGCTGCCCGCAGACAAAGGTTTGAACGCAGCCGCCATGCTGGCGACCCCGCGCAAGGCTTATGTGTTGCTCAACGTCGAACCAGAACTGGATTGCGCCGATGCGCAGCAAGCCATCGCCGCGATGCAGGCTGCCGATCTGGTGATCGCGATGTCGGCCTACAAACACGGTGCGACGGAATACGCCGATGTGCTGTTGCCTATAGTGCCGTTCACAGAGACCTCCGGTACTTTCGTCAGCAGCGAAGGCCGCGTGCAAAGTTTCAACGGTGCAGTGAAGCCGCTGGGCGAAGCGCGTCCGGCCTGGAAAGTGTTGCGCGTGCTGGGCAATCTGCTCAAGGTCAACGGTTTCGATTACGAGACTTCGCAAGCCGTGCGCGACGAAGCCATGCAGGGTGTGGATGTCGCCGCCAAGCTGAACAACGCGGTGAGCGGTATCGAATCCAAGCCTGTTGCCGTCAACGGTCTGCAGCGCGTGGCCGATGTGCCGATCTACGCGACCGACGCCATCGTGCGCCGTGCCGTGTCTTTGCAGGCGACGGCGGATGCCGCACAACCGAAGGCATGGTTGCATAGCAAAGAACTGAGCAAGCTCGGCGTGCAAGCCGGTGCGCAAGTGAAGGTCGCACAAGGGCAGGGTAGTACGCTGCTCGAAGTCGCGGCCGATGATGGATTGCCCGAGGGCGTGGTGCGTGTGGCAGCTGGTCATCCGATGACTGCGATGCTGGGTGCGATGTTTGGAACGATCACAGTGGAGCGAGCATGATAGAACTGCTGCAAACCGTACATCAGATGGGCGAGGGGCTGCTTGGTGCGGCATGGATGCCGGTATGGACCGTGGCCAAGATCCTGGCCATCATCCTCCCCATCATGGGTGGCGTGGCCTATTACACCTTGGCAGAACGCAAGGTGCTGGGCTTCATGCAAGTGCGTCCCGGCCCGAACCGTGTGGGCTACTGGGGACTGTTGCAGCCCGTCGCCGACGGTATCAAGTTGTTGCTGAAGGAATTCATCATCCCGTCCGGCGCGAACAAATTCCTGTTCCTGGCCGCGCCGGTGATGGCTTTGACGCCGGCTCTGGCTGCATGGGCTGTGATCCCGTTCTTTGAAGGCGGGACATTGGCCAATGTGAATGCCGGTCTGCTCTACCTGCTGGCAATGACCTCGCTCGGCGTGTACGGCATCATCATCGCCGGCTGGGCCTCCAACTCCAAATACGCCTTCCTCGGTGCGCTGCGTTCCGCCGCGCAGATCGTGTCCTACGAACTGGCGATGGGCTTCGCGCTGGTGTGTGTGCTGCTCGCGGCGCAGAGCATGAATATGGGCGAGATCGTGGAACACCAGCAAAGTAACTACGGTCTGTTCGGCTGGTACTGGGTGCCGCTGTTCCCGATGTTCATCGTCTATTTCCTCGCCGGTGTGGCCGAGACCAACCGCGCACCGTTCGACCTGGCTGAAGACGAATCTGCCATCGTGGCCGGTTTCCATACCGAATATTCCGGCATGGGTTTCGCGCTGTTCTTCCTGGCCGAATACGCCAACATGATCCTGATCGCGGCGCTGACCGTGGTGTTCTTCCTCGGCGGTTATCTGAATCCCTTCCACGGCTGGGGCGCGCTGGGCGAATTCACCGATCAGGTGCCGGGGCTGTTCTGGATGCTGGCCAAGATGTCCATCTTCCTGTTCCTGTTCCTGTGGCTGCGGGCGACCTTCCCGCGTTATCGCTATGACCAGTTGATGCGCCTCGGCTGGAAAGTATTCATCCCACTGACACTGATCTGGGTGGTGGTCGTTGCCGCCTGGATGCAGACGTCGCTGTGGGTATGGTGAGAGACAAGGGATAACACATGAAAAACCTCATCAATTTCTTCAAGCGTTTCCTGCTGCTGGAACTGTTCCAGGGGCTGTCGGTGACCGGCAAGTATTTCTTTGCCCGTCACATCACCGTCGAATATCCGGAGGAGAAGACACCGCAAGGTTCGCGTTTCCGCGGCCTGCATGCGCAGCGCCGTTATCCGAACGGTGAAGAGCGCTGCATCGCGTGCAAACTGTGTGAAGCAGTCTGTCCGGCACTGGCGATCAAGATCGAAGTGGCGGAACGTGAAGACGGTTCGCGCCGCACCACTCAATACGATATCGACCTGACCAAGTGCATCTTCTGTGGCTTCTGCGAAGAATCCTGCCCGGTCGACGCCATCGTCGAGACACGCATCTTTGAATACCACGGTGAGAACCGCGGCGACCTGTATTACACCAAGGATCGTCTGCTGGCCGTGGGGGACGCGAACGAAGCGCAGATCGCACAAGATCGCGCAGCCGACGCGAAATATCGGTAAGGGAAGGAAAACATGAACTTCGAGACCAGATTGTTCTACTTCTTCGCCGCTGCGACCGTATTCTCGGCGTTGCGAGTGATCACTGCACGCAACCCGCTGCACTCTGTGATGTTTCTGGTGCTGGCCTTCGTTAGCAGTGCCGGCATCTGGCTGTTGCTGGAAGCCGAGTTCCTTGCCATCGCACTGGTGCTGGTCTATGTCGGCGCGGTGATGGTGCTGTTCCTGTTCGTGGTGATGATGCTGGACATCAACATCGAGAAGTTGCGCAAAGACTTTTTGCAATGGTTGCCGGCCGGTGCACTGCTGGCCACGCTGATCGTGGTGCAGATGGTGTTCGTGCTGGGCGACAAAGCGGCTTCCACCGGCATGACCGCCGATCAGCCTGCTGCCGCTTACAGCAACAACAAGGAACTGTGGCGCCTGATCTACACCGATTACGTGTATCCGTTCGAACGGGCTGCCGTGTTGCTGCTGGTGGCCATGGTCGCCGCCATCGCGCTGACTTTCCGCCGCCGTCGCGATTCCAAGCGTCAGGACATCAGCTGGCAGGTCAACGTCAAACGTAATGATCGCGTGCGCATAATTTCCATGCCCGCCACCAAAAAGAACGAAGTCAGCGGGGCAGATGAAGCCCATGCGGCCGATTAAGCAGAGGGAGTAGTTATGACGACGAGTCTGGGTCTTTCACATTTTCTGGTGCTGGGGGCGGTGATGTTCGCCATCAGCGTGGTGGGTATCTTCCTCAATCGCAAGAATCTGATCGTGTTGCTGATGGCTATCGAACTGATGCTGCTGGCCGTGAACACCAACTTCGTGGCGTTCT
>JBDRPZ010000055.1:0-39386 GCA_043826585.1 Pseudomonadota bacterium | reverse complement strand
GCAAAAGCACCCTGTTAAAACTGGTCGCCGCCATCGAACGCCCCACCAGCGGCAGCGTGCTGATCAACGGCCACAACATCCGCGCCATCAAACGCGAAGCGATCCCTGCCTTGCGCCGCAACATCGGCCTGATCTTTCAGGACCACAAACTGCTGTTCGACCGCAACGCCTTCGACAATGTGCTGCTGCCCCTGCAGATCAGTGGCTTCGATCACCGCGAGGCCGCCAAGCGCGTGCGCGCGGCGCTGGATAAAGTCGGCTTGTTATCGCGCGAGAAAGCCAACCCGATCGCACTTTCCGGCGGCGAGCAACAACGGCTGTGTATCGCACGCGCCATCGTCACCCGGCCCGACATCCTGCTGGCGGACGAACCCACCGGGAATCTCGACGCCGAATATTCCAGCGAGATATTGAACATCTTCAAATCGTTCCATCAGGTCGGTGTGACACTGCTGATCTCTACCCACGACCAGAGTGTCCTGCAGCGCTTCCCCGCCCGAGCGCTTCATCTCGATCATGGTGTGTTGCAGCAAGGGGCGAACGCATGAAGACGCTGCGTGAACATCTTCATGTACTGCATGCCACCTTGCAACGTCTGTGGCTGACTCCCGCCGCCTCACTGCTCAACATGACCATCATCGGCATCGCGCTCAGCTTGCCTGTCGGCGCCTACGTGCTGTTAAAGAGTGTGCAACAACTTGCTTCCACGGTAGCTGACGCCCCCCAGATCAGCGCATTCATGGATGCCGGCAAGCGCGACTCCGAGCTGGACACCCTGAAGGAAAAGCTGGAAAGCAATGATCACATAGCCAAAGTGGAATTCGTCCCGCGTGACGCCGCCCTGCAACAATTGCAAAAAAGTACCGGCGTGTCAGACATGATCGGCGACCTGCCACAGAACCCTCTGCCGGATACGTTCATCATCTATCCCAAGCAGACTGATACTGCAGCTATGGAGTCGCTGTATCAGGAACTCCGGTCATGGAAGCAATTCGACCATGTGCAGTTGGACTCGGCCTGGATCAAAAAGCTGGATGCGCTATTGAATCTTGGCAGATTAGCCACCGCCATCCTCGCCACCACTTTGAGTCTGGCCCTGATCGCCATCACCTTCAACACCATACGCTTGCAGATTTTGACCCGTCGTGACGAGATCGAAGTGACCAAGCTGATCGGTGCAAGCGACGGATTCATCCGCCGCCCCTTCCTGTATTTCGGCTTGCTGCAAGGACTAACAGGCGGCGTCGTGGCCTGGCTGCTGGTCTCCGCCAGCTTGTGGCTGCTGAATGGTAGCTTGGCCAATTTGACTCAGCTGTACGCAAGCGACTTCCAGCTACATCCGCTCTCCCTGCCCGATAGCCTAGCCCTGTTCGCCTTTTCCGGCTATCTGGGCTGGCTAGGCGCCTGGTTCTCTGTCTCACAACACCTGTGGCAGATCGAACCCCGTTGAACTAAATTCCACTTTGGCACTCTCTAGACAGGAGTGCTAGAATCATCCCCAAGGAGGAAAAACCATGAATGCAAGCATGAATTTGCCGATTCCAACAGCCGCAGGTGGCCTGGATGGCTACGTGCAGGCCGTCAATCGCATTCCGGTATTGACCCATGAGCAAGAGCTGGAACTGGCGACACGCTTCCGCCAGCAGAACGACCTTGAGGCGGCACGTCAATTGGTGCTGTCTCATCTACGCGTTGTAGTCAGCGTTGCGCGCGGATACACCGGCTACGGCCTGCCGCAGGCCGACCTGATCCAGGAAGGCAACATCGGCCTGATGAAAGCGGTAAAGCGTTACGACCCGGAGCGCGGCGTACGCTTGGTATCATTCGCCCTGCACTGGATCCGTGCCGAGATCCATGAGTTCGTGATCCGCAACTGGCGCATGGTCAAGATCGCCACCACCAAGTCACAGCGCAAACTGTTCTTCAATCTGCGCAGCCTGAAGAAGGGACTGGAGCCACTACGACCGCAACAGGTGACTGAGATTGCACAGCAACTGAACGTCAGCGAGCATGACGTAGTGGAAATGGAATCCCGTTTCGCCGGACATGAACTCTCTCTGGATCCCTTGTCGAGCAATGACGACGATGAGAGCTACGCCCCCGTACAGTATCTGGCGGACGACGAAGCACATGAGCCTTCCGTGATTCTGGAAACATCGGAGCGTGAGCACCTGCAATCGACAGGGCTGGCGAATGCCTTATCTGCACTGGATGAACGCAGTCGCCGTATCGTGGAAGCCCGCTGGCTGACAGAAGATAGCAGCGCCACGCTGCATGAGTTGGCCGACGAGTTCGGCGTGTCTGCAGAACGCATCCGCCAGATCGAACAAAAAGCATTCAGCAAGATGGGCGGCCTGCTAACGCAAGCTTAAGCAGGTTTTCAGCTTACAAAAAAGCCGCAGCTTGCTGCGGCTTTTTTTATTTGACGACCTTGAGCTGCGGCCTGCCAGTGGGTGCCGGTGGAGAAGACTGATCGTCCGGCGGCTGTGGCGAAGGAAGCGGCGCCGATTCTCCAGCCTGGAAAACCAGCCCTTGCCCAGTCTCTTTGGCAAAGATGCCGATTACAGCTGCAACAGGGATCATCAATTGGTGGGCGACTCCTCCGAAGCGCCCGTTACAACTGATGTCCTCGTTGCCGAGCTGCAAGTTCTTTACTGCATCTGCGCCGACATTGAGGACAATCTGCCCATCCTTCACGTAACCCGCCGGCACCTGCGTGTAGTCGTCCACCTGCACCGCCAGATAAGGGGTATATCCGGCATCCGCGCACCATTCATAGATGGCGCGGATCAGATACGGCTTGGTGGACGGCTCGTCTATCATGGCAATTACTTGCGCATAGCCTTTTCAGCGGGGGTCAGCGCTTCGATGAAACCCTGACGAGAGAACAATCGCTCCGCGTATTTCATCATCGGCGTAGCATCCTTGTCGAGCTGGATACCATAGTGCTCTAGGCGCCACAGCAACGGTGCGATCGCCACATCCAGCATAGAGAACTCATCACCCAGCATGAATTTCTGCTTGGAGAAAATAGGCGCTATCTGGGTCAGATTAGCTTCAACTGCTGCACGTGCTTTTTCCTGCACTTTAGCGTTGCTGCTTTCCAGTCCTTCGATGTGACAGAACAATTCCTGCTCGAAGCGATGCAGGAACAGGCGTGCGCGGGCACGCATCACCGGATCAGGCGGCATCAACTGCGGATGCGGGAATCGCTCGTCGATATATTCGTTGATGATATTGGCTTCGTACAGGATGAGGTCGCGCTCGACCAGCACCGGCACCTTGTTGTACGGGTTCATCACAGCCAAGTCTTCCGGCATGTTGAACACGTCCACATCGATCACCTCGAAGTCCATACCCTTTTCAAAGAGCACGAAACGACAACGATGGCTATAGGGATCGGTTGTACCCGAGTAAAGTGTCATCATAAAAAACCACCTAAAAACAATATGTAGCGATAAAAAACCAAAAGGCGGGGCGACTTACCCCGCCATTTCGGCGCAGACTGCAACGGGGGCGGAAACTAACACAAACCGCCACCCGAATTCAATCTCCTTAGTGAATGTCCTTCCAGATCTCTTTCTTCAAGGCATACATCAGCGCCAACAGCACAGACAGGAAAATCAACACGATCCAGCCTATCTGGTGACGGATCAGGATGGCAGGCTCACTCATGAACACAAGATAGTTGGTCAGATCAGCCATGGCATGATCGTATTCCTCAGCAGACAGGGAGCCTGCTTCCTTGAGCTTCAGCTTGGTGACATGGCCTTCGTGCATTTCCGCTACTTGCTCGCCTTGCATATCGGCCAACACAAACGGCATACCTACACTCGGGAACACAGTATTGTTCCAGCCGCTGGGACGGCTTTCATCGGCGTAGAAGCTGCGCATATAGGTATACAGCCAGTCTGCACTGCGCGAACGAGCGATCACACTCAGATCCGGCGGCGCCACACCATATGCCATCTTGGCAGAGTTGGCGTCCATCGCTGCTTGCATGGTCGAACCAACCTTAACGTCTTCAGGCAACTCCAGCTCAGCCTTGATCTGCTCATCCGACATGCCGATGTCATTCAATCGGTTGTAGCGCATGGCGGATGCCGAGTGGCAGGCCAGACAGCGCGAAGTGAACAATTTGGCACCACGCTGCAGGGATGCCTGATCCTGCAGGTTAAGTGGCGCCTTATCCAAATGTACGCCGCCCTCGCTGGCATGGGCAAACACCGGCATGCAGGCCAGCATCGCCCATACGATTACTTTCTTGATTGCTTTCATTTCAACGAACCCCTCTCAATTATTTGGACGTCACACGATCAGGCTCGGGCTTGCATGCGTCGATCTTCGTGTACCAAGGCATCAGGAAGAAGAACGCGAAGTACACCACCGCCAGGATGCGCGAGATCAGAGTGTAGGTTTCGGTTGCCGGCATCAGGCCTAGATAGCCCAAGCCGACGAAGCTCACCACAAAAGCAGCGAGGAAGGTCTTGTAGATCGGGCCGCGATAGCGGATCGACTTGACCGGACCACGATCCAGCCACGGCAAGGCAAAGAAGATCACGGTCGCCACGCCCATCGCCACCACGCCCGGGAACTGCGAGCCGAACATCGGCGGCACAGCACGCAGGATCGCGTAGTAAGGCGTGAAGTACCACACCGGAGCGATGTGCTCAGGGGTCTTCATCGGATTGGCCGGCACAAAGTTGTTGTACTCCAGGAAATAGCCGCCCATATCCGGCGCAAAGAACACCACCGCGCTGAACACCATCAGGAATGCCACTGCCGCCACGCCGTCCTTCACCACCATATAGGGGAAGAAAGGTACGCCATCCAGCGGTACGCCATTGGCATCCTTGTGCTTCTTGATCTCAACGCCATCCGGGTTATTGGAGCCGACTTCATGCAATGCCACCAGGTGCGCAACGATGATCAGCACCAGCACCAGCGGGATCGCCACCACATGCAGTGCGAAGAAGCGGTTCAGCGTGATGTCAGACACCACGAAGTCGCCGCGGATCATGATCGCCAGATCCGGGCCGATGAATGGCACGGAAGAGAACAGGTTCACGATCACTTGCGCACCCCAGAAGGACATCTGCCCCCATGGCAGCAGGTAGCCCATGAAAGCTTCGCCCATCAACGCCAAGTAGATGATCATGCCGATGATCCACAGCAACTCACGCGGCTTGCGATAGGAGCCGTACATGAGGCCACGGAACATATGCAGATAGATCACCACGAAGAACATCGAAGCGCCAGTGGAGTGGATATAACGCAACAACCAGCCCCACTGCACATCACGCATGATGTATTCGACCGAGGCGAACGCGAACAATGCATCCGGTTTGTAGTTCATGGTCAGGAAGATACCGCTGAGGATCTGGATGACCAGAACCAGCAGCGCCAAACCACCGAAAAAATACCAGAAGTTGAAATTCTTGGGTGCGTAATACTCGGACAGGTGAGCTTTCCAGGTCGAAACCACCGGAAAGCGCTCATCGACCCAAGCGAGCAGACTTTTTAGAAGATTCATCATGCTGCAGCCCCCCTATCAACGGGCTGACCGCCCTTTAGCTTGCTTTTATCGTCATCCCCGATCAGCAGCTTTGTGTCGCTGAGATACATGTGTGGAGGAATGATCAGGTTGGTCGGTGCCGGTACGCCCTTGTAGACGCGTGCAGCCAGATCGAAACGCGAACCGTGGCATGGACAGAACCAGCCGCCATCCCAATTCGCCCCCAAGTCCGCAGGAGCAACCTCAGGACGGAAAGTCGGCGAACAACCCAGATGGGTACATACCCCCAATACAACCAAAATCTCCGGTTTAATCGAACGTGTCTTGTTGTCACAATAAGAAGGCTGCTGCGGAATGGACGAAGTCGGATCCGCCAGTTCGTCGTCGTGAGTAGTGAGCATATCGAGCATCTCTTTGGTGCGACGCACGATCCATACCGGCTTGCCTTGCCACTCGATGCTGATCATCGTGCCGGGCTCTATACTGCTGATATCAACTTCAACCGGCGCGCCAGCCGCCTTGGCTCGCTCGCTCGGCTGCAAGCTCAATACGAACGGTGCGCCCGCACCAGCCGCGGCGACTCCACCCACCGCAGTGGTAGCAGCGATCAGCATTCGTCGCTTGCTGTGATCTACTTTATCGGTCATGACCCTCTTCCCTTCCGTAATACGTTGTCAAATATCCACTGGGGCAGCTTCCTGCTGCCCTGGCTTCTCGTCGGTACTGGAGGATGGCATTGCGTTGTCCGTCGTTTTTTTATCAGACAAGCCTAGGATCGACTCCCCAACTCGATCCCCTGCCGGCGGCGAATACTACTTAAGACAACCTTTTCGCCGCAAATACTACTCAGAAGGCCTAGTTGTTCTTGGCGCCCTGCTTGACCCACTTGCGCAGTGTCAGAATATATTGACGATCCAGAGTGCCGCTGGCATTCAAACCCATCGGCATTTTGAGACCTTTGTTCGTGCCAGTCAGCAACTTGGTAAAGGTGCTGGCTCGGCTATCCCCGGGGACAACGACTTTACCGAATTTGGTACCTTTCATCAGGCCCTCATAGGAAGTCAAATCCAAGCCACTTTTGGCATAGCCTTTGGACGTTGGTGAAGGATGGTGGCAGCTGACGCAATAGTCCTGGAGGATGGGCATCACATCCTTGCTAAAGCTTACTTCTCCGGATTGCAGCACATTCAGCGCATTATGAGCTGGCGCAAGTGCCTTATCCTCAGCCAATGCATTCAAGGAAAGTGCAGCCATCAGCGCGCCGCCTATCATTATTCTGATTCTCATACTTTCTCCCCGTAGTCCCATGCGAGCCGCAACATACGGCGCAGCAACAGGACTTACCTCGCAGCGGAGTGGCGCTGCCCCACACAACATGAAGTTGCACCTTCGTCTGTTGGCCCGATAATTGGCCAACAAGGATAACCCGAAATGGTTATACGGCGAATACTACTCAACGCTTTTTCAGAAAGCAACGCACTCACGAAGCTATACCCGCAACCTAAACAGGGACTTCCTCATCAAAGAAGCGGTGTTCCAGTCCGAATCTTTCAGCCAAATGCACGCCCAAAGCCTGCACACCGTAACGTTCTGTCGCATGGTGGCCTGCTGCGATATAGGCCACCCCACTTTCGCGAGCCATATGAACATTGCTCTCTGAAATCTCGCCTGTCAGGAAGACGTCTGCACCCAGCGCGATGGCCCGTTCGAAATACCCTTGCGCTCCCCCACTACACCATGCAATGCGCGAAACTTTGCCTGACTTCCCCGCCACCACCAACGGTTCGAAGCGCAATGCATCGGCAACCAGTCTGGCAAACTCTGCCAGATCCATAGATGTTTCCAATGTGCCAAAACATGCAATATCTTGCTCCCCAAAGCGCCCGCTCTCCACCAAGCCCAGTCTTGCAGCGAGTTGCGCGTTGTTGCCCCACACCGGATGCGCATCCAAAGGCAGGTGATAGGCCAATAGACTGATGTCTTTCTCCAGCAAATGGGCGATGCGTCGTTTCTTGACACCGGTGATTACAGCATCCTCGTTGCGCCAGAAATATCCATGATGTACAAGGATCGCGTCTGCGCCCCAAGCAGCTGCCGCCTCAAGCACAGCCCGAGAAGCTGTGACCCCGGTTGCTATACGCTTAATCTCCGAACGCCCCTCAACTTGAATGCCATTCGGGCAATAATCGCGAAAACGGCTGATCGCCAGCTCGCTTCCGATATAATCGCTCAACTCTTTTAATTGCATCGCAACTGTCCCTATTAATGGCTTGATTGGATCATAACATGCGTAAATTCTGGCTTCTGTTCGCGCAAGCTACCACCATCGGGCTGGCAGTTTTGTTCGTCATTCACACACTCAAACCCAGCCTTCTGCCCACTGCTGCACGCGGCGGTGTCGTTACGCTATACCAAAGCGAGCCAGAAGAAAGCGGCCAGAACCTGGCCGGGCCCGGCTTCAGCCGCGCCGCACAAAAAGTGATGCCATCCGTGGTGAACATCTTCACCACAAGCGAAGTTAAGCAGTCCTCCCATCCGTTCATGGACGATCCGAGATTCCGCTTCTTCTTTGGCGACGAGTTCGATGACAATCAGCCGCAACAGAATTCCAGCCTCGGTTCGGGCGTCATCGTCAGCCAAGATGGTTACATCCTGACCAATCACCACGTGGTCGAATCAGCCGACCAGATCGAAGTGGCATTCGCCGATGGCCGCAATGCCAAAGGACATATTGTCGGCACCGACCCTGAGACGGACCTCGCCGTCATCAAGGTCGATGTCAGCTACACGCTACCCGCAATCACCTTTGCCAGCAGTGAAGCCACTCATGTCGGCGATATTGTG
Organism: Pseudomonadota bacterium; assembly: GCA_043826585.1. Taxonomy (GTDB): domain Bacteria; phylum Pseudomonadota; class Gammaproteobacteria; order Burkholderiales; family Gallionellaceae; genus Sideroxyarcus. The sequence goes on along the minus strand of JBDRPZ010000055.1, from coordinate 31,027 downwards.
CTGGCTGTCGGCAATCCGTTCGGCGTTGGACAGACGGTGACTATGGGTATCGTCAGTGCTCTGAAGCGCAACCATCTTGGCCTTAGTACATTCGAGAACTTCATCCAGACTGATGCTGCTATCAATCCGGGCAATTCAGGTGGAGCGCTGGTTGACGCCAGCGGCAACCTGCTGGGCATCAACAGCGCCATCTACTCTCCGAACGGCGGATCACTCGGCATTGGCTTTGCTATTCCAGTCAGCACCGCAAAAAAGGTAATGGAACAGATCATTCAGACTGGCTCGGTGACACGAGGCTGGATCGGTGTCGCAGTTCAGGACATGACCCCAGAACTGGCCGAGTCGTTCAAGCTCAAGGCCGCACATGGTGTGCTCATCTCGGAAGTCATGCGCAACGGCCCGGCCGACAGGGCTGGCATCAAGCCCGGAGACATACTGGTGAGCATCGCTGATAGTGAACTCGTTGACTCGACTGTGATGCTGGAAACGATCTCCGCCCTCACGCCCGGCAAGACGGTGGGCCTGAAATTACTGCGCAACCAGAATGAAGTCGTAGTGCAAGTGCGAGTGGGCAAGCGACCAAAACCGAAAGTCATGGAGTAAGTTCAGCAACACGAGCACTCACACTTGGGCAACTGCTTGCTGCAAAGCTTAGGCAGAATTCAGTTGTCATCCGTCACGCTATCGTTTGAGGCTGGATCGCGCACACCGATCCAAGCCGCCACCACCATACCCGCCTCATACAAAATCCAGAGCGGGATGGCCAGCATGAATTGCGAGACAACATCAGGCGGTGTGACGATTGCAGCCACCACGAATGCGCCAACGATGACGTAGGAGCGAAACTCGCGCAGCTTCTCCACCGACACCATCCCCATGCGCACCAGGACCACGACCGCGACCGGCACTTCGAAAGTGATACCGAAAGCGAGGAACATCCCCATCACAAAGCTCAGATATTTGTCGATGTCGGTCATCACAGCCACACCAACCGGCGCCGCCGCCGTGATGAACCCGAACACCACCGGAAATACCGCAAAATAGGCAAAGGTCATACCGCCAAAGAACAACAGCGTGCTAACCATGATCAGCGGCAGCACCAACTTTTTCTCGTGGGCATACAAACCGGGCGCGACAAAGCGCCAGAGCTGGAACAGGATGAACGGTAATGCGATCACGAAGGCTGCCATCATTGCCACCTTGAGCGGCACAAAGAACGGCGTAGTGACATCGGTGGCGATCATCTGTCCGCCTTGCGGCAACTTGGCCAGCATGGGTTGCGCCAGCAATGCGTACAGATCGGACGCCCACGGGAACAGACAGATGAATACCAGCAACCAACCCAAGAAGCTATTCAGCAGGCGTGAGCGCAACTCGACCAAGTGCGCGATCAGTGTGTCGCTTTTGCTCATTTGCTAGCTTCGTCTGGTGTAACAGGAGGTACCGCTGATGTTTCTTCGACTGACTTCTTCTTGTGTTGCGATTGCAGGATGCTCTGCTCCAAAGACAAGCCGTTAGCCTGCATGGCTTGTTCGGCTTCAGCAACATGTTTCTCGATATCGTGCTGCATCTGCCGCGCCTGCTCCAAGGCCATATCGTGCGCGATGTCGTCCTTGACCTTGTTCACATAGCGCTGGGTACGCCCCCACAGATGTCCTGCAGTACGTGCCAGCTTGGGCAGGCGCTCGGGGCCGATGATGATCAGAGCCACCAGCCCGATCACGAGCAACTCAGAGAACGCGATGTCGAACATCGCTTTACTTCTCTTTCGCTTCGCCTTCGATGGTTCGGGCGTCAGGCTTGGCGGTATCCTCGCCTTCCTTCATGCCTTCCTTAAAACCTTTGACGGCCCCGCCGAGATCGCTCCCCATATTACGCAATTTTTTCGTGCCGAAGATCAGCACCACGACCAGCAACACGATCAACCAATGCCAGATACTGAATGAACCCATGATGCGCTCCTGATAGGTTAGCTACGTTTGACCATAGGCGGGATGTTGCCGCCGCCGATGACATGAATGTGAAGGTGGAACACTTCCTGCCCCCCGCCTTTGCCGCTATTGATCACGGTGCGGAAGCCATTGTCCAACCCCTGTTCTTTCGCCAGCTTTGCAGCCAGCAACAACATCTTGCCCAACAAAGCCGCATGCGACTCATCAGCTTCGATCAGCGAAGCCACATGAAGTTTCGGCACCAGCATGAAATGTACAGGCGCCACCGGATTGATGTCGTGGAACGCCAGCACGTCGTCGTCCTCGTACACTTTGCGGCAAGGTATCTCGCCGCGCACGATCTTGCAGAACAGGCAGTTGTCGCTCATTTGCGACTCGCTTTCTCGGCGATACCGGACACGCCCTCGCGGCGGGCCAGCTCCTGCAACACATCATCTGCGCTCAAGCCTTTGTGCGCCAGCAGCACCATGCTATGGAACCACAGGTCGGCCACTTCATATGTCAGATGCTGCTGGTCACCATCCTTGGCTGCCAGCAAGACTTCGCCCGCCTCTTCGATCACTTTTTTCAGGATGGCATCATCGCCCTTGCTGTACAGCTTGGCGACATAAGACGAGTCGGCTGCCGCGCCTTTGCGCGACTCCAGCGTCTCGGTCAAGCGTTGCAGGATGTCGTTCATTTTTTGTATATCTCGTCCGGGTTCTTCAGCACTTCGTCCGTTTCTTTCCAGGCGCCATTCTCCAGCTTGCTGTAGAAGCAGCTCTCGCGGCCAGTATGACAGGCAATACCGCCTGCCTGCTCGATCTGCAGCAGGATCACATCGCTGTCGCAGTCGAGACGTATCTCTTTCACCTTCTGCACATGGCCTGATTCCTCGCCCTTGTGCCACAGCTTCTTGCGCGAACGCGACCAGTAGACAGCCTCGCCGGTTTCCACCGTGCGCTTGAGCGCATCCCTGTCCATCCAGGCCACCATCAGCACACGACCCGTCGCTGCGTCCTGAGCGATAGCGGGCACAAGGCCGTCGTCTGACCAGTTCACTTTGTTCAGCCAGGATTCGCTCATAGCCGCACCTCGATACCCTGCTGCGCCATATGCTGCTTGGCCTGTTGCACGGTGTATTCGCCAAAGTGAAAGATACTGGCGGCCAGTACCGCGTCGGCACCGCCCTTGGTCACGCCATCGGCCAGATGCTGCAGATTGCCCACGCCGCCGCTTGCGATCACCGGGATCTCCAGTGCATCGGTCACGGCACGGGTCAGCGCCAAGTCAAAACCTTTTTTCTGACCATCCTGATCCATGCTGGTCAGCAGGATCTCGCCCGCGCCCAGCGTCTGCATCTTGATCGCCCACTCCACAGCATCCAGCCCGGTCGCTTTACGGCCACCATGTGTAAAGACTTCCCATTTGTTCGGCGCAACTTGTTTCGCATCGATGGCAACCACGATGCATTGAGAGCCGTATCGTCCAGAGGCATCCGCCACCAGCTGCGGATTGACCACCGCCGAGGTATTGATGCTGACCTTGTCGGCACCGGCATTGAGCAGATTACGCACGTCCTGCACCTCGCGCACACCACCGCCCACGGTTAGCGGGATGAATACCTGCTCGGCGACTTTCTCGATGATATGGAAGATGATGCTGCGATCGTCGGAACTGGCGGTGATGTCAAGGAAGGTGAGCTCGTCCGCACCCTGCTCGTCATATCGCTTGGCGATCTCCACCGGGTCGCCGGCATCACGCAGTTCAACAAAACTGACGCCCTTGACCACGCGGCCGGCGGTCACATCCATGCAGGGGATGATACGTTTAGCTAGCATATGCATCCGCCTGCACTGCAAAATTCTGACCGGAAGTCACGTTCAGACCTTGATCGTCGTCAATTCGTCCGCCAGCGCTTGCGCGGCACGGAAGTCCAGCGAGCCTTCGTAGATGGCACGGCCGGTGATGGCACCGGTGATGCCTTCGCCACGCACGGCACACAGCTTGCGTACATCATCCAGATTGGTGATGCCGCCACTGGCGATGACCGGTATGTTGAGCGGCTGTGCCAATTCGACGGTCGCCTCGATGTTCACGCCGTTCATCATGCCGTCGCGACCGATGTCGGTATAGATGATGGCTTCCACGCCATAGCCTTCAAAACGCTGCGCCAGATCGGCCACGTCGTGACCGGTCAGCTTGGACCAGCCGTCCACGGCCACTTTGCCGCCTTTGGCATCCAGACCGACCATGATGTGGCCGGGGAATGCATCGCATGCTTCATGCAGGAAGCCAGGCACCTTGACTGCTGCCGTGCCGATGATGACGTAGGAGATGCCAAGATCCAGATAACGCTCGATAGTCTCCAGATCACGGATGCCGCCCCCCAGTTGTACCGGAATGTCACTGCCGACAGCCTCAACAATGAGGCGCACCGCTTCTTCGTTCTTGGGTTTGCCGGCAAACGCACCGTTCAAGTCGACCAGATGCAGGCGACGCGCGCCCTGCTCCAGCCAGTGTCTGGCCATCGCAGTCGGGTCATCCGAAAATACAGTTGCCCCCTCCATCTCGCCTTGGCGCAGGCGTACACATTGACCGTCTTTCAGGTCGATTGCGGGAATGATCAGCGTTGAAATATCCATGGCATTTATATCGTGGTTAAACAGGATTCCAGTTGACGAAATTTTCCAGCAGTTTCAATCCGGCAGAAGCACTCTTCTCGGGATGGAACTGCACGGCGAACAAGTTACCACGCGATACGGCGCAGACAAAGGGCTGCGGATAATCGCTGGTGCCTTGCACGATACCTTTATCGCTCGGCTGAACGTAATAGCTGTGTACATAATAGAAGCGCGCATCCTGCTCGATGCCTTCCCACAGCGGGTGATCGGCATGATGTACACCGTTCCATCCCATGTGCGGCACCTTGAGCTTGTTGCCCTGCGCGTCCCTGAGGCCGTGTGCGAAGCGTGTCACCTGGCCGGGGATAAGACCCAGGCATGGCGTGTCGCCCTCCTCGCTATGCTCGAACAACACTTGCAGCCCCATGCAGATACCCAGAAAGGGTTTGCCCTCAGCCACCACTCCTGCAAGTACGCGATCCAGATGGCGGGTGCGTATCTCGCGCATGCAATCGGGAGCCGCGCCTTGTCCGGGAAAGATCACCCGCCCGGCACTCGCGATCACTTCCGGCTCTCCCGTCACGATGACATGCGCACCGGGAGCAACCTTGCGCACGGCCTGCTCGACCGAGCGCAGGTTGCCCATGCCGTAGTCCACAATGGCGATATCGACCATGGCGTTATAGCGTGCCTTTGGTGGATGGCATCACACCGGCCATGCGCGGATCTTGCTCCAGTGCCACGCGCAAAGCGCGACCGAAAGCCTTGAAGATGGTCTCAGCCTGATGGTGGGCGTTCTCACCCGCCAGATTGTCGATATGCAGCGTCACCAAAGCGTGATTGACGAAGCCCTGGAAGAATTCACGGATCAGATCGACCTCGAATTCACCGACATTGGCACGTACGAAATCAGCGTTGAACACCAGCCCCGGACGACCCGAGATATCCAGCACCACGCGCGACAAGGCCTCATCCAGCGGCACGTAGGCATGGCCGTAGCGACGCAGACCTTTTTTGTCGCCGATCGCCTGTATGAAGGCTTGCCCCAAGGTGATACCGATGTCTTCCACAGTGTGGTGTGCATCGATATGCAGATCGCCCTTGGCTTTGATATCGAGATCGATCAGCCCATGACGCGCGATCTGATCCAGCATGTGCTCAAGGAACGGCAGGCCGGTATCCAGCTTGACCTTGCCGGTTCCGTCGAGGTTGATCTCGACTGCGATCTGAGTCTCGAGGGTGTTGCGAGTAACTTGTGCGCTACGCATGGTTTGCCTTATGCGAGTTGGTTAATGGAATCCTGTAGTGCTGCGAAAAACCTATTATTCTCTTCGGGCGTACCCACTGTGACGCGCAGACAATCGACCAAGGCCGGATGTCCGCCGTTCAAATTCTTGATCAATACCCCGCGCTGCTTCAGCCCTTCGAACACTTGCGTGGCGTTGGCCACGTGAAACAGGATGAAGTTCGCTTCGCTGGGATACGCCCGTACGCCCGCTATCGCATTCAAGGTCGCCATCATCTTCGTGCGTTCCGACCGTATGTTCTCTGCCTGCGCCAGCAACACATCGTGGTGTGCCAACAGGGTACTCGCCACCAACTGCGGCAGGACGCCCACATTATACGGCAAGCGCAGCTTATCCAATTGCTCCAGCCATGCTTTATCGCCCGCGATGAACCCCAGGCGCAAGCCAGCCATACCCAGCTTGGAATAAGTGCGCATCACCAGCAGGTTGCCATACTTGCCCAGATGGGGGATGAAGCTATCACTGGCAAAGGCATAGTAAGCCTCGTCCACCACCACCAGACCGGGGGCGGCCTCAATGATACGGCGCACAGCCTTTGCATCGAACAAATTACCCGTGGGGTTGTTGGGATAGGCGAGGAATACCAGCGCAGGGCGTTCACGCTCAATCGCAGCCAGCGTCGCATCAAGATCAAGCGAAAAATCCTCTGCCAGCGGCACGCCCACGTAGCGCATACCCACAAAGGTAGCGATCATCTTGTACATGACGAACGAAGGCTCGACACTCAGCAACACCGCATCCGGCTTGGCGACGGCCATCGCCAGCAACTGGATGATCTCGTCCGAGCCATTCCCCAGCAACACATCCATGCCCGCAGGGAGCTGCGTCACTTTACGGATATCTTCCTTGAGTTGATGGGCGCCCGCATCGGGGTAGCGATTGATGGCTGCATCTGCCACTTTACGCGCGATCTCGTCACGCAAAGCCTGTGGCAATAGATGAGGATTCTCCATCGCATCCAGTTTGATCATGTCAGCGGAAGGCGGGACGTGATAGGCGTGCAAGGCCTGTATCTCTTTGCGGATCAGTTGATTCGGGGTCACGGCGGGGCTGGCGGCAGACATGGAAAAGCAACGTTGGATATCGAGCGGCGATTCTACCGCAATCACGCCACACGAAAAACACGATATTGCCGACCACGGCACGGCAATCGTCGAACACAGACAAACGCAAAGCGATTGCTCAAACCAGTCGGCGTGTAGTACCCTCAATCTGCTGGTCTGATGGCCATCGCAGCATGTGACCATGGGCAGCGAGCGACACATTTCCGGCGCGCCGCACCAACGATCAATATCGACTTGAAGAGAGCCACATAGACTGTGCCAGACATCTCAAACAAGCCTTTGCGCCTCGACAACTTCATCGCCAACCTGCCCTGCATGGCATTCCAGCTTGTGCGAAACAAAGAAGGCGAGCTCGCTTTTTCCTATATAGGCGAAGGCAGTCAGGCCTTGCTGGGTCTGACCCCGCAACAGCTGCAAACCGACATCGACAGCTTTTTGAACCTGATCCACCCCGAAGACTGCAACGTGTTCCGCGACAGCATGGAACGTTCCGCGGCAAGCCGAGGGTTCTGGAGCTGGGAAGGGCGCGTCACACTGGCGGACGGCGAATTGAAATGGCTTGCACTAGGCTCTACCCCGCAAACCAATGCGAACGGCGATGTCGAGTGGGAAGGCCTGATCGTCAACATCACCAAAACCAAGCTGGACGAACTGGAGTTGCTGCGCTCACAAGAACAACTGCGTGAGTTCTCGTCCCACATCCAGGATGCCAAGGAACAGGAGCGCCTGCGCATCGCGCGCGAGGTTCACGACGAGATCGGCGGTCTGCTCACAGCCATCAAGATGGATCTGGCCTGGATCAAGGAGCGCCTACCCAAGAGCAAGCAGATGCTGACGGACAAGACGACCACCATCGAGAACATGGTGGACAAGGCGATGACGTCCGCACGCAATCTGGCACACAGTCTGCGCCCCGGCTATCTGGACAGTTTCGGCATCGTGGCCGCTATCGAAATGGAAGCGGACGAGTTCTCGCAGCGCACCAGCATCAACGTGCTGCTCGACCACAATGAGGACGAGATGGAGCTGGATCTGCATCCCGATGTCTCCATCGCCCTGTTCCGCATCTTCCAGGAATCGCTCACCAACATCATGAAGCACTCGCAAGCCAGCGAAGTCCGGGTACTGATCCGCAACAGCCCTGAACGCATAGACCTGACCATCCGCGACAATGGCCGCGGTTTCAGCCAGGAGGCGCGCGCCAAACCCAGATCGTTCGGCTTGCGCGGCATCCAAGAAAGGGTGGTCCACTTCGGCGGCGAGGTCAATATCTCCAGCACACCGGGACAAGGCGTCACCGTGGCGGTCAGCATTCCGCATAACAATGACCTCGACGGCGCGGCACATGGCCGCTCACAGAAAACGTTGTTCTAGATGACAGATAACAGCAGACCATCGACACCATGCTCAAAATACTGATCGCCGACGACCACGCACTGATCCGCAAGGGCCTCAAACAGATCCTCGATGACTCGTCCGACATGCGCGTCACCGGCGAGGCCGAGACCGGCATGCAGGCCATCCAGATGGCGCAAGAAAATGAGTACGACATGGTTTTGCTCGACATCAGCCTGCCCGACAAGAACGGTATCGACGTGCTCAAGCAAATCAAGGCCAATTGCCCGAACACCCCGGTACTGATGCTCAGCATGCATGCCGAAGACCAATATGCTGTGCGCTCGATGAAAGCCGGCGCGTCCGGTTATCTGAACAAGCAGAGCGCACCCGCACAGCTGCTGACCGCCATTCGCAAAGTCGGCGGAGGCAAAAAATACATCAGCAACGAGATGGCAGAACAGCTGGCGGAAGGTCTGTCGCAGGGCTATCAGGAGCTGTCGCACCAGACCTTGTCGAATCGGGAGTACCAGACACTGTGTCTGATGGCACAGGGCAAAAAACTGAGCGAGATGGCCGAGATCATGTCGCTCAGCCCCAAGACCATCAGCGTCTATCGCATGCGCCTGCTGGAAAAAATGAAACTCAAGACCAACGCCGAAGCCATCCATTATGCGATCAGCAATCATTTGATCGAGTGAGCCCTGCCAATAGCCTGCACTATCCTGTGCTATTCAGCGGATCGACACTTCGCAGGCTATCGATAATACAAACCTTTATAGAGCAGCGACGACCTAGAACAATAAAATGAGCAAGCACAAGGAACCCGCAGAACTGGCCCGTGACACCCTGAAATTGCTGGGTGAGCGCGGTCTGTCGCCCACACCGGAACATTACGCCAGCGTATTTCAGGAACTCAGCGGAGGGAAAGACACAGCGGCGGCGGCCTCAGCACCCAACTGGTCAGCCTTGATCCGCGACCTGCTGCGCCAGCTTGAAATGACACATAAAGGTGTGACGCTCACGCGCAAAAAAGAAGGGCTGGAGGTCGTTCTCAATCGCTTCGCTAGCAAGCCCGACGTGATGTCTGAGAAGCTGAATGGCTTGATGCGCTCTTGGGGTAGCGGCTCTGCCGCGCCCGATCTCTCGCCTGCTGCGCCACCCGCAGCCACTCCGACAGAGGCTACTCCCGCCCCGGCCCCGACTGCCGCCCCCGCCAAGTCTGCTGAAATAGCCGATGGCTCTGACTTGCTTAAACAATTACGTGAACTGCTCGCGCAGTCACTGGAGCACTCCCTATCCTCGCAGCCCGAACTGGCTGATGAGATCAAGCGCCTGGTCGTGGTAGTTCACGCCACCGACAATCCCGACAAGGTCAATGAACTGACCAAACAACTGCGTCAGTTCTGGCTCAAGCTTGAACTGCGCAGTGGTGACAAGGTGAAGATACAGGAAGGCTTGTTGCGCCTGCTACGACTGCTGGTCGAGAATGTCAGCGAACTGGTCGCGGACGATGAATGGATGCAGGGTCAGGTTTCCGCATTGCAAACCATCATCTCTCAGCCGATGGACAAGCATGCCATCGCCGATGCCGAGCGCAACCTGCGCGATGCCATCATCAAGCAGAGCACCTTGAAACAAAGCCTGACCGATGCCAAAACCACGCTCAAGAGCCTGATGACCACCTTCATCGACCGGCTGGGTAATCTCACCGAAAGCACGGGCGACTACCACCAGAAGATCGCGGGCTACAGCCAGCAGATCAGCAAGGCAGACAACCTGACCGTGCTCGGCCATATCCTGGATGATGTGATGCACGACACGCGCGTCATACAAGCCAGCGCATTGCGTTCGCATGAAGAGTTGCTAAACACCAAGAAACAAGCCGACGAAGCAGAAGAGCGCATCAGGGCTCTGGAACAGGAACTGATGCAGGTCAGTGAACTAGTGCGAGAAGACCAACTCACCGGCGCCCTGAATAGACGCGGACTGGACGAAACACTGGATCGTGAATTGAAGCGTGCCGACCGCAACAAGACCCAGCTTTGTGTCGCCCTGCTCGACATCGACAATTTCAAGAAACTGAACGACAGTCTGGGTCACCAAGCGGGCGATCGCGCTTTGACCCACCTCACCCAAGTCATCAAGGACACCCTGCGACCAAGCGATGCAGTGGGCAGATACGGCGGCGAAGAGTTCGTCATCATCTTGCCCGATACGGACCTTCAGGCGGGAGTCGAAGCTATACAACGCCTGCAGCGCGACCTCACCAAGAAGTTCTTCCTGCACAACAACGAGCGCATCCTGGTCACATTCAGTGCGGGTGTGGCACTACGCGGCGAGGATGAAGACCAGGAAGACCTGCTGGGGCGCGCTGACAAGGCTATGTATCAGGCCAAGCAAACTGGCAAGAACCGTGTGGTGAGTGCCGGCTAGCAATATTAGCCACGGCTGCGCCCTCCCCGAACCCGATTAGCAATCGCTTACTGCAGGTGGTTTAACATGACGAACATTGATTTGCCGAAGCAGCCAGCTCAAACCGCGACTGACGAGATGCTCCAACAAGCTATCGCGCATCAACAAGCCGGAGAATTCCAGCAAGCAGGCGAACTCTATCTGTCCATCTTGCAGGTCGAACCAAACCACCCCCAAGCAAACCACAACATGGGATTGCTGGCCGTTCAGATGCAACAGCCTGTTGCCAGCCTGTCCTATTTCAGCGCAGCACTGGATGCCGACCCGACACGCGGCCAATATTGGCTGGATTACATTGACGCACTGTTCCAGGCTGGACAGCCGGATGACGCGCGACAGGTCTTGGCACTGGCGCAGCAACAAGGTTTGCAGGGAGATGAAGTCGATGCACTGGCGATACGCCTAAGCGAAGGCGTACAAGGCTCATCCCCCCCCGTTGCAGAGCAGCGAACCCGAACAGAGCCCCCCTCCAGTCAGAGCGCCAACAAAGCCAGGCCCACCAACACGAACACGGCAACCACCGGGCATCCAAGCCGCAAAGGAAAAGCTCCCAGCCAGCAAGACATCAATGCACTCATAACGCTGTTCACCTCAGGTCGCCTGCAGGAGGCCACACCGCTCGCACAAGCGATGACAGAACGATTCCCCCATCACGACTTTGGCTGGAAAGCATTAGGCGCGATCTACAAACAGCTGGGGAGACCTTCGGAAGCGCTGCTCCCCATGCAAAAAGCAGCGATGTTGGCCCCCGCTGATGTCGAGGCACACTACAACCTCGGGGTCACCTTCCAGGAGCTGGGGCAGCTGAATGAAGCAGAAACCAGCTATCGTCAAGCCATAAGAATCGATCCGAACTACGCGCAAGCACACAGCAATCTGGGCGTCATCCTGCAACAACATGATCGCCTCGAAGAAGCCGAGTCTTGCTACCGCCGTGCCTTGCAGATATCGCCCGGCAAGGGCAAGACACTCAGCAATCTTGGCGTCGTTCTGCACAAGCTCGGGAGGTTCGAAGAAGCAGAAGCCAGCTACCGGCAAGCACTGCTGATCGATCAGGACAATGCGGAAACGCATTGCAATCTGGGCAATACACTCAAAGAACTTGGCCGCCCGGCCGAGGCTGAAGCAAGCTACCGACAGGCGATCGGGCTTTCTCCCGGATATTGCGAAGCACACTTGTATCTAGGCAACGTCCTGCGCGAACTAAAAAGGCTGGCCGAGGCTGAAGCCGCATACCAGCATGCATTGCAGATAAATCCAAATCTTGCAGATCTGCATTTCAACTATGGCAATCTGCTAGCGGAAATGGAACGATTGGATGACGCTGAAGCCAGCTACAAAAAAGCGATAGCGATCAACCCTGATTTCGCAGAAGCGCACTACAATCTCGGCAATATCTTGCTGGAAGCCAGAAGACTGGGCGAAGCCGAAGCCTGTTTCAAAAAGGCCCTTGAGATCGATCCCAACCGTGCCGACGCAAACTACAACCTGGGAAATACGTGCTACCTGCTTGGCAGAGCAGGCGAGGCTTCGGTCTACTTCTGGAAAGCGCTTCAGATAAAGCCTGATTACGCCGAGGTGCATTGCAGCCTGGGTGAGCTCTTATACCAGCGAGGACAACTAGATGCAGCGCGAGAAAGCCTGCAACTTGCAATAAAATTCAAACCCGACACACCTCTTTCACACGCCTTATTGGGTGCCATTCTCACCCGAATGGGCAGATTACCCGAGGCTGAAGCCAGCTGCCAGCGGGCGCTTGAATTAGACGATCAATATGTTGTTGGATTCTGCAATCTAGCTAATGCTCAGCTCGACCAAGGCCTCGTAGATAAAGCCGAGAGTAATTATCGGAAGGCCTTAAAGATAAGGCCGACACATAATGATTCGTACAGCAACTTGCTTTTCTGCTTGAGCCACAACTCAAACAAGAACACCCAAGCATTGTTTGAAGAGCACCTGCTGTTTGGAGAGAGATTCGAATCGCCGCTAAAAGACAAGTGGCCAATCCATCAAAACTCGCGGCAGCCAGACCGCATCCTACAGATCGGATTTGTCTCAGGTGATTTTAAAAACCATCCTGTGGCGAACTTTATATTGCCGGTGCTGAAGCAGCTTGCATGCGTTCCTAAATTGTCTTTGCATGCCTACGCCAACCATCCTTTTGACGATGACATCAGCAGACAGCTGCGAGAATATTTCGCACATTGGCATTCAGCTACCCCGTTGACAGACGATGCACTTGCGAACCAAATCCGCGCCGACGGTATCGACATTTTAATTGACCTCTCCGGCCATACCGCAGCCAACCGCCTATTAACATTCGCCCGCAAGCCGGCGCCAATACAGATCAGCTGTATCGGCTACCCCGGCACCACTGGATTGACTGCAGTTGATTACTTCCTTTCAGACCATTTCCTTCTCCCGCAAGGGAAGTTTGATGACCAGTTCACTGAAAAGGTCGTGCGATTACCGGCTACATGCGCTTTTTCTCCGCACAAGGATTCTCCGCCGGTCGGGCCGTTGCCGGCCCTGCATAAAGGCCACGTCACTTTCGGGAGTTTCAACAGACTAAATAAAATGAGGCGCGAATTGATCACCTTGTGGTCCGAGCTTTTACGGGCGGTACCCGATTCGAGAATGTTGCTGGCCAGCATGCCACTGGCCGGGGAGTACCAGACTCTGATCGATTGGTTTGCTCAAGAAGGAATATCTCCTGAACGGCTGGAGTTTTATCCACGCACGGATATGTCTAGCTACCTGGACTTGCATAAACAGGTGGATATATGCCTCGATACATTCCCCTACAACGGAGGCACTACCACTTTCCATGCATTGTGGATGGGTGTACCGACACTGACTCTGGCTGGAAATACTGTGGCCTCAAGGTCGGGAGTGTCGATTCTTGGCAACGTGGGACTGGAAGAATTCGTGGCGCATGATTCAGCTGATTTCGTAAATAAGGGCGTGTTCTGGAGCAATAATCTCTCGGAGTTATCAAAGATGAGAGCCGGTCTTCGGGAGCGCTTTTTGAAATCCCCCTCGGGCAACCCTGCACTCATCGCAACTGCATTGGAGCGTGCCACACGTATTATGTGGCAGCGCTGGTGTGCCGGCCTGGAGCCGGAAGCATTCGAAGTGACATTGCAAGAGATCCAAGCCTCAAGCCCAGAGAAATTCAAATGACAAAGAAATCTCAAAATGCACCGATTTATGTCACCCAACCGGTGCTCCCACCGCTTGAGGAATTCATTCCATATCTGGAAAAGATCTGGGAGAGCAAAAAGCTGACAAACAGCGGGCCGTTTCACAGGCAGCTTGAACAAGCCCTGTGTGATTACCTGGGTGTGAAATATCTATCCTTGTTTGCCAACGGAACGCTGGCACTCGTTACCGCGTTGCAGTCATTGAGAATCACCGGGGAAGTGATTACCACCCCATATTCTTTTGTCGCCACAGCACATTCTTTGCTCTGGAACGGCATCAAACCGATTTTTGTTGATATTGATCCAGTCACCCTGAATCTTGATCCTGACAAAATCGAAGCGGCAATCACCCCGCAAACCACCGGAATCATGCCGGTTCATTGCTATGGCCATCCATGTGACGTGATGCGAATCACGGAAATTGCCGACAAGTACGATCTGAAAGTGATCTACGACGCAGCCCACGCTTTTGGAGTGCAGTGTCATGGCGGCAGCGTATTGAATCACGGCGACTTATCAGTACTTAGTTTCCACGCCACAAAGGTATTCAATACCTTTGAAGGCGGCGCCATCATCTGTCAGGATGAAAAGACAAAACGCCATATCGATCACCTGAAAAATTTCGGTTTTGCGGATGAGGTCACCGTTGTCGCCTCCGGCATCAATGGCAAGATGAGCGAAATCAACGCTGCATTCGGCATGCTGCAACTCAAAGGGATTGATGAAGCGATCGATAAACGGCGGGACATAGATGCCGCTTACCGCAAAGGACTGACCGGTGTTGCCGGCATCCATTGCCTGACCGACTCCGGGGAACAGAATGCAAACTATGCCTACTTCCCGATTCTGGTTCAGGCCGAATACGCCATGAGTCGCGACGCTCTGTTTGAGAAGCTAAAGGAGAATGAGATTTTCGCGCGCAGATATTTTTATCCTTTGATTAGCGATTTTCCGATGTACCGGGGCATGCCGTCGGCTGCGCACGAAAATTTACCTGTTGCCAAGAGAATTTCCGCACAAGTCATTTGCCTGCCGATCTACCCGGGATTGACAAGCGATCAAATTGAAAAGATCACCACGTTGATCGCCGGGGGAAACCAATGAAATGGCGAAAGCTTGGGCGTGTGTTTAACCCCACCGAATTCACGCTACCCCATCACTGCACTGATTTTGCGCAAGCCCCCCAGGTGATTCTATTTGATGATTTCGCAAGGGTATATTTCACGACCCGCGAACGGGAGCACAGCACCGGAAAATACTTGGGACATATTGCTTTTGCCGACATGAAAAAAGACTTTCGGGACATCATCGCAGTGTCTGAACATACGGTCATCGCGCTGGGGAAATTGGGATGCTTCGATGAGCATGGCATCTTCCCAATGAATGTCGTCCGTCACGACGATTTGATTTACGGCTATACGTCAGGGGTCAACAGAAGGGTTTCAGTTCCGGCAGATGGTGCCATCGGCTTGGCAGTTAGTCGGGATGACGGGTTTACGTTCAAAAGAGTTGGCGATGGTCCAGTTTTGTCACCATCACTGCATGAGCCATGCATAAACGTCGACCCATTCGTTAAAATTTATAACGGCATTTTCCACATGTGGTACGTATTCGGCATCGGTTGGCAGAAAAATTCGGACGAAACCGCTCCGGACAGAATATACAAGATAGGTCATGCCACTTCCCTGGACGGCGTCAATTGGGTAAAGGAAGAGGCGAGGCAGATTATTCGCGACCAGCTGGGAAGTAATGAATGCCAAGCGCTTCCATCAGTAATTGAGATCGACGGCAGGAATCACATGTTCTTCTGTTATCGTCAATCGTCCGATTTCAGGAAGAACAAGGATAGAGCCTATCGGATTGGCCATGCTTACTCGGACGATTTGATTGATTGGATTCGTGATGACGAAGACATGGCGATAGGCCCTACTGAGGGCGACTGGGATTCCGACATGTTGTGTTACCCCCATGTATTCAAGTGTGATGGAAATATTTACATGCTCTACAACGGCAACGAGTTTGGTCGCTACGGCTTTGGACTGGCCATTCTGGAATGACGGAGCATCCGGTGGAGAGTGAAACCCGAATAGTCGGCATCATGCAGCCGTACTTCTTCCCCTATTTTGAGCAATTCCGCTTAATAGCCTCATGTGACTTATGGGTCGTATTTGACACACCCCAGTTCACTAGAAAAACCTGGGTGACCCGGAATAGGATTCTCAATCGAGACAAGGGCGTGACCTATGTTTCGGTTCCCGTTCTGCACACAGGCCTGGATACGGCCATCAAAGATGCACTATTGGATAATAAGCAAGATTGGCGGGGACAAGTTCTCAATAAACTCAAGACCTATCAGCGCGAAGCACCTCACTATGCAATCGTTCGGGATTTTGTTGGTGACGTGCTCGCAAGCCGACACGAAACGGTTGCCACCCTAAACACCGCCATTCTGCAAGCGGTCTGTAAGTATCTTGGTATCAACACCACGATTCAAGTCGCCTCATTGATGGATATGGAATTGCCTGAACAGTGCGAGGCGGGAGAATGGGCACTGCATATTTCCAAACAGTTGAATGCCACCGAATATCGCAATGCGGCAGGGGGAAAGTTGTTGTTTGACAAGGAGCTCTATGCCCGCAATGGCATCACCCTGAGTTTCCACGAGCATCAGCCGAGGACTTACGTCACAGGCAGTTTTGACTTTGTTGATAATTTGTCGATCCTGGACTGGATGATGTGGAATGATGTAAAAACTCTCCAGGCATGGGTGAATTAGGTTCGGTCTTCACGCCATCACAAGCAACATCAACGGGCGTAATGCCGCGACGACAAGAATGCTATCGTCCAGCCGATGCCGAATATCCCGTCATTTCCGCGATACCAAAACCTTCCCGGCCGAAAACGTTCCCACAGTAGAACAGCAAGGTGCGACCATCCAACTGCATCACTTGTGAGGAGCACATCATCTGCGAATCCCAGCCTGTTGCCGAAACATCTATTCCAACCTGTGCATCGTCACGTATCCACGTAGCCAAATCGGTAGATGAAGCATATCCCAGGCGATACGTGGACGCAGGATCGGAACGGAAGCCGATGGGTTTGCGATAAGCGAATACGGCATGCCATTTCCCCGCGTGGAAAAATGGCAAAAAGATATCCTGACATTCGTCCTTTGAAATTGGCTCAATGATCGGAAGCCCATTCCGAACCCAGGATATTCCATCCTCCGATGTTGCATGTGCAATCTGAAAAACAGCTTCCGGTTTTCCATCATTGGGGAGCCACTTGGTACCGGTCAAATACCACATATGCCATTTCCCGTCGATTATGCAAACAGCGGGGCTGTTGACAAGGTATGGCTCATTCAATGCCAAACCCAGGATAGGCCCTTCACCCAATTTTTGAAAAGTCTCTCCCCCATCCCTACTTACCGCCAAACCGATACCGACAGTAAACGGAACCGAGGACATCCTTGTCCAGCCTGTGTAATACAGGTAGACGTTATCGCCCGCACGGACAGCACTGCTAGGCATGATGCCAAATTCATCAAAAGCTCCCGGATTCCCAAGTGGCAAAAGGGGGGTGCTTGAAACTTTGACCACTCGCGTGACATCGTTTCTATCCAGATCCACATAGCCAGGATATGAGACATATTGCCCATCCTCACCGCGCTCTGGGCGACAAGCAATAAATACACGGAGCGTTTCTTCATTAAGCAAGAACGGAGTCGGACATTGAGCGTACTCCTGCATCCAGTCACTTGGCTTTAACGCCACGGGATTAAATATATTTCCGAGTTTTTTCCAAGCAAACATATGCAGCACCTTGTCTTTATCTACCCGCGCTCATACCCAGCTCAATTGGGACTGCACACGAACTCACCATTCCTGGCTGAATTACTTTTTTGAAGCACCAAGTGCGGGCATCTTAGTCATGCGCAGGAATTCCTGACTTTCCAAGCGAAACTTTTCAGTGCCACGCTCAATAAACACACTCCGCTCTGGAGCTGACTTTACAACCAGTGTGGCCGCACCAAGGAAGCTGTCTGCTCCAATTGCCAACTCCCCGCCGATGGTGGCATTAAGCCCGACGAAACATCGCTCCCCAAGCGTAACCAGACCGCCGATGGTGGCGCCGGCAGCGATCCAGCAGTGATCGAGAATGGTTGAATGATGCCCGACAAGCGTGTTATTCCATATAGAGACATTGTTTCCGATTCTCACCCCGGGCTGAATACCCACGCCGTCGAGGATCAGGCAATTCTCTCCGACATCGAGCCACGAACCATAGTCAGCACGCGGGCTGATATAGCTAATCAAGTTGTAGCCTTTTGCTTTCGCCTCTTGGCATTTTTGAGCACGCACGGCATTTAACTCATGGTACCCAATGGCCACGAACATGGACACGGACGCCGGCGAGTGTTGGCGCTGAATATCTTCAAAGGGCAGAACGGGAAGACCGTAATGCAAACCGCCTGTGCCGGGTAGCCACTTCTCATCACAAGTAAAAGCGACCACCTGATATTCCTTGTCTCGAACAAAATGGTGGTAGGCAACATCCGCGATATTGCCAAGCCCGAAAATTATGAGTTTTTTCATTTGCGACATCCTTAACAAGGGATTTATCTTACCGAGGCCATTTAATGCCGGATTGCATGCCGATACTCATCCTAATGGTAAACTCAACAGCGCTTGAAGTGGATCAAATATATTTAACTACACAGCCAAAGAACGCGGCAATCGGCATACGGTTACGTAATAGTTCTGTTATTTCAAGCGGGCGAAAACAGTTTCTTAATGAGAGGGGATTACAGTGCATCTTGGAGAAGAGAATTTCTATGTGGACCCGGTCACCCTTGAACCTTTATCTCTTTCGGAATCTCTTCGTGATGGGAATCAGGTCATTGCAGGGGAATTGACCAGCCCGTCGGGAAACCGATTTGAAATAAAGAACGGTGTTCCCAACTTCGTATACCCGTTCGAACTGCCCAAGGTGGACCGAGAGTCGCTGCAGCAATCCGAAGATCGCGTGGACAATTACGACCGCTATCTTCCACTGACTTTCAGCACATATGGTGAAGACGAGCAAACCGTACGCAATGCGATGATAGACAAGCTCAATCTCCGTCAGGGGGCGGTCGTGCTTGAGACCGGTGCCGGAACCGGACGCGATTCAGAAATCATTGCCCGCAGGATAGGCGCCGAAGGGAAGTTTTACATTCAAGATCTATCCCCCTCATTTTTAGCCAAAAACATCGAGCGCATGCGCGACATAGAGGCACACGTCGAGCCTGCATTGGCTAATGGTTATTACCTGCCTTTTGCGGACAACAGTTTTGATGCCTGTTATCACTTTGGGGGCATCAACGCTTTCGGTGATATCAAGCGCGCATTCTCTGAAATGGCCCGCGTCACAAAACCAGGCGGCAAAATTGTGGTGGGCGATGAAAATATGCCCCCCTGGTTACGCGACACCGAGTTTGCCCGAGTGCTGATCAATTCCAACCCGGAATTCGCCTACTCCCTGCCTCTGGACAAATTGCCCATTGAAGCCCGAAAAACCAGGCTGGAATGGATCATCGGTGGCGTTTTCTACGTCATAGATTTCGAAGTCGGCGAGGGAGAACCCAAAGCTGATTTTGATTTTCCGATACCCGGCGTACGCGGCGGCACACATCGTACTCGTTATTATGGACAACTTGAGGGAGTCACCCCCGAAGCCAAAAAATTAGCCTATGAAGCGCGCGCCAAGTCAGGCAAAAGTATGCACCAGTGGCTGGAAGATGCAGTTCGGCAAGCCGCAAAACAGGATCTCGAAAAATAATAACGATCACGGAAATTGGCACCTTCAATGACAGAAAACCCGGGCAGTAGCACT
Source organism: Pseudomonadota bacterium (assembly GCA_043826585.1). Lineage (GTDB taxonomy): Bacteria > Pseudomonadota > Gammaproteobacteria > Burkholderiales > Gallionellaceae > Sideroxyarcus. The sequence goes on along the minus strand of JBDRPZ010000055.1, from coordinate 11,211 downwards.
ACCCTCATTTTCCCCGCCGTCAATCAGGCGGCAATAGATTACGTGATGGCATCACGTGATCGGGGTGAAAGTGTTGTTTGTGCAGCTTCCGTATACAGCAACGAAATCGCGGCAATCTGTCCCAAACTCCACATGCTCCCCTCGATTCATGACCATGATTTTGAGCGGCGATTCTTATCGATGCTGGAAGAACTATCCATCAGCCGCTTGTTCTGCCCAGTATCTACGGCATATGCATACCTGGCCCGATTTATTCAGGCACATCGACTGAGCGTAAAGATGATCGGCCAGTCGCCAGTGCAACAACAGATTGAGCAACACCACAGACTGGTACACCGGGCGAAGCAGCTGCTACCCCATGTCGTTTGCTGCGCAGATGGTCATCCCGCACTTACACTGCGAGAAGTGGCCGGTGCCCTGAGGCAGACGTTGCTGATCTACGGGGAATCTAACGACGACAAACTTGCCGCCATGATGGGAATCTTTGCTTGCGCGCCCAAGGGGGACGTAATTGAAATAGGCTCCCTGATGGGCAGATCGGCATTCTTGATGCTGTATCTCGCGCGGCGCTACGACATCGGCCCTCTTCTGACAGTCGATCCATGGAGTGCCCGCGAATGTATTCAGCGAGACTCGCCAGATGCATTGCAGACAGTGACGGACGAATGGGATTATGAAGTGCTAAGTGAAGGCTTCTACATGAATATCCTCCCCCTAGGCACCCGCGATCACGCGCACCTCCGCATGCCTTCAACCGGCGCCTTTGAAGTCTACGAAAACGGGGAAGCGATCTTTTCACAGGCCGGCAGCCCCGTTCTTTTTTCCGGAAGCATCTCTGTTATTCACATTGATGGCAATCATGATTACGATAGCGTTAACCAGGATTGCGAATTTTGGCTACGCAAGATGATTCCCGGATCGTGGCTTATTCTGGATGACTACATATGGGCTCATGGCGACGGACCATATCGCGTGGGCAACAGCCTGCTTAACGAACATCAGAACCGTATCCGCCGTGCATTTGTTTGCGGGAAAGCGCTCTTCGTCAACTTCAGCCATTAATGAATCATATGAAATTCCCGCGAAAATCGATCCCGACCATAAACTTCCAACCATAAATTGCCATGACTCTGATAAATATTTGCTCCGAAATCTTTTCGCTTCCCGAAGCCGGCATAGTTGACTCACTTGCTTTGCGCGACATCCCCACCTGGGACTCGCTGTCACACATGATGTTAATTGTCCGGCTCGAGGAAACTTACAACCTTCAATTCTCCGGTGATGAAATTGCAGACTTCCAGACAATTGGCGATATCCGAACCGCGTTAAGTGCGCACGGGGCAGAGTCATGAAAATTGAAGGTTGCCGCGTACTGATAACAGGGGGAGGCTCCGGCATCGGTCGTTTTTTGGCAGAGCGGCTGTCCGCAGAATCTGCCGATGTCTGCGTATTGGAGCTGGATGCGGCGCGTTGCTCGGAAATACGGAAATCATCCAAAGATAAAATACAGGCTTGGCCTTGTGATGTGACAGATCCCGCTGCGGTGGATTCAACGCTGCGAGCCATTTCCGAGAGCGGTTTCGAGCCTGATGTACTCATCAACAATGCCGGCATTATTTACAGCGAGCCGCTGGTTAACATGCTTTCACGCAGTGACCGAGTGCACTCGCGTGACTCATGGCGCAACGTGATCTCGGCCAATCTGGACTCTGTATTTTTTGTAACCAGTCGTGTCGTAGACCGGATGTTGGCAAGGCGCACCAAAGGCGTTGTTATTTCCATCAGCTCCATTTCAGCAAAAGGCAATCCGGGGCAAAGCGCATATTCCGCAGCCAAAGCAGGCGTAAATGCACTCACCAGCACGTGGGCAAAAGAGCTGGGCGGGATGGGCCTGCGGTTTGCATCCATCGCCCCCGGCTTTATGGATACCCCTTCGACGCGAGCCGCCCTGAGCGAAGCCACCCTCACACGTCTTCAGCAACAAATTCCACTTCGACGCCTGGGCGAGCTTGAGAACATCTATCTGGCAGCCCGCTTCATCATTGAAAGTGATTATGTCACCGGCACCGTACTTGAAGTAGATGGCGGCTTGGCAATGTAGGAATAAGGCTCTATATGTCTTTCGTCTCGAATCTCGGCATTGCGTTTCAAGAAATCGTTCGCCAATACGGGAACCGTACCGCATTGCTCTATCCGGCAACCGGTGAGCGGGTGGACTATAGCCAACTGAGCAGAAATTCTGTTCGGATTGCCTCGATCCTGCAGGCACAAGGATTGCGGCAGGGACAGGTAGCGGCCATGTTCCATGACAAGTCTCCTGCCGCTTTTGCCGCCATGTTGGCTTGTATCCAGCTGGGCATTACCTACACCAACCTTGATCCGGAAAGCCCTTGGGAGCGCGTAAGCAAAATATTGGATGTCTGCCGCCCCGACATCATCATCAACGGATTTAGCCACGCTCCCTTTGCAGAGCAACTTGAGCAAAAAGGATTCCGGAACACTTTACATCTGCGCGAAATCAATGAGGACACAGGCGAACATCCTCCTCCGGATTGCCGCTTTCTCGAGGGTAGTGCACCGGCTTACATCATGTTCACTTCCGGCTCTACGGGTATCCCAAAGGGTGCCGTCATATCTCATGCAAACCTTTTGTGGTTTACCGCCTGGGCAAGAGACCGCTTCAGCCTCTCCCCAGATGATGTGTTGACGAATGTCAACCCGGTATTCTTTGACAACTCCGTGTTTGATTTTTACTCGGCGATTTATTCCGGAGCGACACTGGTTCCAATTACCCCTGAGCAACTGCGAGATACCCGCCTTCTCGTCAGCTTGATCGACAAAGCATGTTGCACCATTTGGTTTTCAGTACCGTCCTTGCTGGTTTACCTACTAACGACACGCTCACTGACAGCCGCCAACTTTGCAAACATGCGCAAGATCATCTTTGGCGGAGAAGGATTCCCCAAAACAAAACTTCGCCAGCTTTTTGATCTATTCGGTTCGCGCGTAGAGCTGGAGAACGTGTATGGCCCCACCGAATGCACCTGCATTTGCTCCGCACACAAGATTGGCATGGATGACTTCGAGGAAATGCAAAATCTGACACCATTGGGATTCCTTGCCCAGAATTTTGGCTTTGAGATACTGCCTCTGGATAAGAGTGAACCCGATTTCGGAGAATTGCTCTTGCGCGGCCCCCAAGTGGGACTGGGTTATTACAACGATCCGGATCGCACAGCAAAATCATTCATTCAAAACCCATGCCATTCCAGATTCACTGACGTTGCTTATCGCACCGGCGATCTGGTCTATAAAGATGCGCGGGGCTGGCTACACTTCAAAGGACGCGCAGACTTTCAAATAAAACACATGGGATACCGGATTGAACTCGAGGAGATCGAAGCCGCCCTGAACTCCTTGCCGAACATCAAAGAGTCCGCAGTCATCTACAAAAAACTTGGCGATGGATTGGGACAAATCATTGCTTTTGTCGCCACCAATTGCTCCGCGAATGCGGAGGACATCTCATCCCAAATGGCGAAAATGGTACCTGGCTACATGATGCCCAAAAGAATTTGCCTGCTTGAGCACCTGCCGAAGAATGCGAACGGCAAGATAGATCGCATCTCCTTACTTACCCTGGATATATCGCCTTCCAATCAAAGAAACGATCTCTGAGTTAAGTGCGCATATTAGATTTCCGAGCATTGGTGCCTTCAAGCCATCAGGGGCCACCATTTACAGCCATGTGAGAATTCTTTTCGGGTTTTCTTAAAGTTTATTCGGTGAGCGCCGATAACTAGAACAGCGGCGGCTGTAACACTCAATAGAATATTGAACAGCCAAGCCGTAGTAATGAACTTTAAGGAGAACCATCATGGCACAAGTCATCAACACCAACGTTGCAGCGCTCTTTGCGGGTGCAGCACTGAACAAGTCTGCTATCGCTCTGCAAACAGCACAGCAACGCCTTTCCTCCGGCCTGCGCATCAACAGCGCAAAGGATGACTCGACCGGCTTGGCCTCTGCCACAGCCTATGACACACAGATCCGTGCCGCGAACGTTAACGTTCGTCTCAAAAACGATGCGATCTCCACCGCACAGACCCAGGACGGCAAGCTGGGCATCGTCACCGAGAACCTGCAACGCATGGCCGAAATCTTAGCGGGCGGCGCTCCTGTCACCAACGCTGAATTCGTTGCACTGGACGGTATCAATGCGACATTGGCAGCGGCTGGTGGTGCGACCTATATCACTAGTGCCAGCTCTGCAGATGTCACCACCAACTTGGGGACCGTGGGTACCCGCCGCGAGACTCTGGGTGCAGCTATGGCCTCGAACGCATCCGAAGTCGCCGCCCTGCAGATTGACTCTGTGAACTTGTCGGCCGCTTACAGCCGAATCATGGATACAGACTACGCTGCAGAAACAACAGCGATGGCACGTAACAACATTCTGCAACAAGCAGGTACCGCCGTACTGGCCCAGGCCAACCAGACCCCCAACACTGTGCTGACTCTGTTGCGTTAATTCCAGCAGCGTAATCCCGGCCACGTGAGTGGCCGGACTTAAAGCAACAAAAGGAGAACCAACATGGCACAAGTCATCAACACCAACGTTGCAGCGCTCTTCGCGGGTGCAGCACTGAACAAGTCTGCTATCGCTCTGCAAACAGCACAGCAACGCCTTTCCTCCGGCCTGCGCATCAACAGCGCAAAGGATGACTCCACAGGTCTGGCTTCCGCCACCGCCTATGACACACAGATTCGCGCCGCAAACGTGAACGTTCGCCTGAAAAACGATGCGATCTCCACCGCACAGACCCAGGACGGCAAGCTGGGTATCGTCACCGAGAACCTGCAACGCATGACAGAGATCCTGGCCGGTAACGGCGGCGTCTCAAACGCGGAATTTGCCGCTCTGGATACGGTCAACTCGACTCTGGCAACTGCTGGCGGCATAACCAATTACACCACTGGCATTGCTAACGTAGCGACCAACCTCACAAAGGTTGGCACTCAACGTGAAGCATTGGGTGCCACCATGGCTTCGAACGCATCCGAAGTCGCCGCTTTGCAGATCGACTCCGTGAACTTGTCGGCCGCTTACAGCCGAATCATGGATACAGACTACGCTGCAGAAACAACAGCGATGGCACGTAACAACATTCTGCAACAAGCAGGTACCGCAGTGCTGGCCCAGGCCAACCAGACCCCCAACACTGTGCTGACCCTGTTGCGTTAACCAGGCAAGCCCATGATCCCGGCCTGATGACAGGCCGGGATCTATTTTCCTGAAAGAAGTTTGTTCAACCACGTTATCCGCAAAGTGGGATTCATTGCAGCGCAAATGCCTTGCTATCGAAAATGTAAACTTTTTCTAAAGTTTCTCAGAAACGATCCGATAACTTGAACAACGGCGGTTGATATGCTTGATGAAATGAGGACCGCCAAGCCGCAGAATGAACTTTAAGGAGAATTATCATGGCACAAGTCATCAACACCAACGTTGCAGCGCTCTTCGCGGGTGCAGCACTGAACAAGTCTGCTATCGCTCTGCAAACTGCACAGCAACGCCTCTCCTCCGGCCTGCGCATCAACAGCGCAAAGGATGACTCCACAGGCTTGGCTACCGCCACCGCCTATGACACACAGATCCGCGCCGCAAACTTGAACGTTCGCCTGAAAAACGATGCGATCTCCTCCTCACAGACCCAGGACGGCAAGCTGGGTATCGTCACCGAAAACCTGCAACGCATGTCAGAGATTCTGGCGGGCAATGGCGGTGTGAGCAATGCTGAATTTGCCGCGCTCGACGGCATCAACGCGACTTTGTCAACCGCTGCCGGGCTGACCAGCTATGCGACTGGAATTGCCAACGTGACTGCCAACCTATCAGCAGTCGGCACACAACGTGAAACGCTGGGCGCCACCATGGCATCGAACGCTTCCGAAGTCGCCGCCTTGCAGATCGACTCCGTGAACTTGTCGGCCGCTTACAGCCGAATCATGGATACCGACTACGCTGCAGAAACAACAGCGATGGCACGTAACAACATTCTGCAACAAGCAGGTACCGCAGTGCTGGCCCAAGCCAACCAGACCCCCAACACTGTGCTGACCCTGTTGCGTTAACCAGGCAAGCCCATGATTCCGGCCTGATGACAGGCCGGAATCAATGAAGCACCGAGTATTGACTCTGTTATCGGCATGGTGAAATTCATACAATTCTGAATGCCCACGACTGCGAAGTTAAACTTTTTCTAAAGTTTTTCCAAAACGGCCCGATAACCTTAACAACGGCGATTGATATGCTCGATGAAGTGAGAACCACCAAGCCGTAGAATGAACTTAAAGGAGAATTATCATGGCACAAGTCATCAACACCAACGTTGCAGCGCTCTTCGCAGGTGCAGCACTGAACAAGTCTGCTATCGCTCTGCAAACAGCACAGCAACGCCTCTCCTCCGGCCTGCGCATCAACAGCGCAAAGGATGACTCCACAGGCTTGGCTACCGCCACCGCCTATGACACACAGATCCGCGCCGCAAACGTGAACGTTCGCCTGAAAAACGATGCGATCTCCACCGCACAGACTCAGGACGGCAAGCTGGGTATCGTCACCGAGAACCTGCAACGCATGGCCGAGATCCTGGCTGGCACCGGCGGCACTGTGAACGCAGAATTCACGGCGCTTGACACTGTCAACGTGACCTTGGCAGCTGCAGGTGGCGCAACCTACACTGCTGCAACAAATGCGGCAGGTGTGACTGCCAACCTCTCAGCAGTCGGCACACAACGTGAGACGCTCGGTGCCACCATGGCTTCGAACGCATCCGAAGTCGCCGCCTTGCAGATCGACTCCGTGAACTTGTCGGCCGCTTACAGCCGAATCATGGATACAGACTACGCTGCAGAAACAACAGCGATGGCACGTAACAACATTCTGCAACAAGCAGGTACCGCAGTGCTGGCCCAAGCCAACCAGACCCCCAACACTGTGCTGACTCTGTTGCGTTAAAACCAGTATCATAGAGTGATCCCAGCCGGTATTCCGGCTGGGAGTTAAAGGTAAGGAGAGGCAAAATGCTCATCCAAAACGTAAGTGGTGCAGTACAGGCCCCACAATCCCTCAGGCTCGCCAGTGATGGTGCGCCCAGAGTCGCTGACGTCCCGGTGGCAACGCAAGAAACAGCGAAGCAACCTTCGGATCAACAAGTGAAGGTCGCTGTGGACAGCATCAATCAGGCATTGAAGCAGGCCGAGAAAAGCTTGCAGCTAAGCATTGATCCAAGCACCAAGTCACCCGTCGTCAAAATGATAGACTCGCAAACAGGCGAACTGGTACGTCAATATCCCACCAAAGAGGTGCTGGCGATTGCCCAAGGCATCGACCAGTTCTTGAAGCACCAAGGCACTCTGTTCAAACAAGAGGCCTAAGCGCAGGAGGCAGATCATGGCAACCAACTCTGTATCATCAGCGAGCGTAGGACTGGATGTTCCTGCGCTCGTTGAGCAATTGATGTCGACTGAACGTCGGCCTATCGATACGCTGAATGCCAAGATAAGCACCAGTGAGATAAAGATATCCACGTTTGGCACAGTCAAGGGCTTGGCTTCCGATTTTCAGGTCGCTTTGCAAGGTCTGAATACCAGCTTGCAGAATTTCAGCGCCACCCCATCCGATAGCAGCGTTGTTTCCGCCTCGGCGGATAGCACCGCAGCAGCTGGCACTTATTCGCTCAATGTCACCGCTCTGGCGCAAGCGCATAAACTGGCCGCTGCCGGTCAAGTCAGCGACACGACAGCCATTTCTGCCGGCTCATCAACAGTCACATTCAGCGTCGGCGCCACCACCGCTGACGTGACTATTGCGGCAGGTGCCACACTGCAAGACATTCGCACTGCAATCAACGCAGCCAATCTGGGTGTGACGGCCACCATCATCAACGATGGTAGCGGCACGCCTTATCGTTTAGCGCTCTCTTCGAACGCTTCCGGCACCAGTAATGCGATCAATAGCATCACCATCCAGGCTGGTGGCGATGCCGCCATCAACGATTTGCTGGCTTACAACCCAACAACCAATGCCCCCACTCCCGCCATCCCCATGGCGCAGACAGTGGCGGCTCAAGATGCATCATTCACGTTGAACGGCATTCTGATCACCAAGTCTTCCAATGCGGTCACAGATGCCATACAAGGCGTCACCCTTAATCTGAGCAAGATCGGGACGACTGACGTGACCGTTGCACGCGACACTGCCGCCGTCAGCAAGGCCGCATCAAGTTTCGTTGATACTTATAACGCTCTCTCCAGCAAACTCAAGACATTGACTGCCTATGGCAGCTCTGCAGGAGCGCTGGCCGGAGACGGCACTTTGCGCATGATGCAAGACCAGTTGCGCGGCATTCTGAATACCCCCGCAACAGGTGGAACGCTTTCCACGCTGTCAGAGGTCGGTATCGGCTTTCAGGCAGATGGGAAGTTGAAATTGGATTCGACCAAGCTCAACACCGCAATGGCAGCTGACTTCAGTGATGTCACCAACCTGTTCTCATCAGCCGGAGGCTTTGCCACAAGACTGGAGGCATGGGCGACAAGCGTTGTTCAACCCACGGGCCTGATCGACCAGCACACGGACAATCTGAACACGACGATCAGTAGTTATAATGAGCAGATTCGTACATTAGAAGTTAAAATGGCTGCATTGCAAAAGCAGTACACGAAAACTTATACTGATCTCAACACGATGCTGATGAGCATGAACAGCACCAGCACCTATCTGGCGCAGCAATTTGCCTCGGGAGGAAACTAATGTACCCATCAACTGCCACCCAAGCATATGCAAAAGTTGGGCTGGAATCCGGCGCACTCACCGCCGACCCGCACAAGCTGATCTCCATGCTGTTCCAGGGGGCGTTATTGGCCATTGCCAACGCCAAGAATGGCATGTTGCGCAAGGACATCCCCGCAAAAGGTGCGGCAATCTCCAAGGCCATCCTCATCGTCGGGGAAGGCCTGCAAGGCAGCCTGGACAAGAATGTAGGCGGCGAACTGGCACAGAGCCTGGACGCACTGTATGGCTATATGTGCGCGCGACTGGTGCATGCCAATGCCCATAACGATCTGTCCGCTCTCGACGAAATCTCCGGTTTGCTGAATGAGCTGAAGGACGCATGGGACACCATCCGCCCTCAGGCTCTCAATACCCAACCGGTAGCTGCCGGTCAGCCGGCAAAGAAACAAGAAGCGCTGGTTTATGGCAGGGCATGATCATGCATAGCATCGTTGAAGAATATAAGCAGTTATCCACCATTACCGGCCAGATGCGCGATGCAGCAGATGCCGGAGATTGGGAACAGCTGATTGCGCTGGAAAAGCGTTGCGCACAACAAGTCGCTCAGATAAAGCCACACGATGCCACGCCTTCTGACGAAGCATCGCGCCTGCAGAAGGTCGCACTGATCAAAAAGATGCTGGCGGATGACAAAGCGATCCGTGCCCGCACAGAGCCTTGGATGCAGCAGTTGGATCGAATCATGAAAAGCGCCCGAAGCGAACAGCGCCTGCAGCAAGCCTATCTGTCGCAAGGCTGATCGCGCTCGGCAATGAGCCATGCTGCCCGCGGACTTACTTGCCTCCACCCTCGCCCGATTCGCGGCTACAGACAAGCCGCTCGTCACGGCTGCGACTGACAAACAGAATCCGCAGAACGCTCTCAAACTGGAAGTCGGACAACACGTGCAAGCCACGGTTCAAGCCAAAGTGGCAGCCGACGTGTTTCAGGTAAAAGTCGCCAACCAGACCATCCAAATGCAAATGCCTGCGTTCGTGCGCAGCGGCGATCAAGTCACACTGCAAGTCGTTTCCTTGCAGCCCAAACTGTCGTTATCTTTCGCAGCCTCAAGCAATCCGCTCTCTACCTCCGAACAACTCGGCTCGACTGCTCGCCTGCTCTCCTCCTTGTCGCAACAGCCCATTCGCCAGGATTACGTGCCCCCGGTTCGTCGCGAGCCGCTGTGGATCGGCGAGCGGACAGCGCCGGACACATCGCAGCTCGCAGGCAGATTGCAGCAGAGTCTGAATCACAGCGGCTTGTTCTATGAGTCGCACCAGGCACAATGGATCGCTGGCACACGTTCCACGCCGCAATTGATGCAAGAGCCGCAAAATATGTTGCGCATGCAGACCGCCCTGCCCTCGACATCCCAACCGGCACAAGCGCCACTCCCTGCAGGTGGTGAATCGAACACTCGCATGCCATCCATCCCGGATCATCTGCAGCCGCTTGTGCAGCAGCAGATGCAGGCTTTGGAGAACAAACAAGTGGTGTGGATGGGACAGGCTTGGCAGGGACAGGACATGCGCTGGGAAGTACGCGAAGAGGATGCGCGTTCAGGCAAGGACGGCGATGACCAGAAACAATGGACGACCGAGTTACATCTCGACCTGCCGAAATTGGGTGATGTGACCGCACGCTTGAGCATGAGCGGCAATGCAGTCAGCCTGAAATTCGAAGTGGCCGATGACCAGACTGCGCGCACCATGGAAGCCGCCAGCGCGCAGTTGGTTGCCTCTCTGACCGCGCACGGCGTACCCGTGCTGCAGACACGCATTGAACGCACATCCGAGGGGGCGGAATGAATACACCCAACCGTCAGCTGGCCGTTGCTCTCGCTTATCGCAGCGGTGACGCGGCGCCCAAAGTCGTCGCCAGCGGGCGCGGCTTGGTCGCCCAGGCCATCATCGAACGCGCCAAAGAGCACGGGGTGTTCGTGCATGAATCGGAAGAACTGGTGGCGATGCTGATGCAAGTTGAACTGGACCAGCACATCCCCCCGGCCCTGTATCTGGCGGTGGCCGAGCTGCTGGCTTGGCTATACCGACTGGAGCGGGGAGAAAACCCTGCTATTCCATCCACCGTGAAGGCGTCCTAACCGTTAGAATCGCACGGGTATTCACTCAAGATGGGCCGCACCATGCGCAGCAAAGAGATTCCGCTCAAGATCGAAGTATTCTCCCAGGACGACGAAAACGATTTTATCCTGCGCAATCCGCGCGAGATCCTTTCCGTCTTGCGCGACATCGTGCAGCAACGCAATCGTGTGGCACTCTATTACAACGAAGACAGCTGCCTGGTGCTGACCATGATGCTGTCGGCCGACGAGACCGGCATCTGGGTCGACGCTTCGCCCAACCCGGTTGACA
>JBDRPZ010000054.1:0-27034 GCA_043826585.1 Pseudomonadota bacterium | reverse complement strand
CAGCTACTCAAGGCAGCGGATGCCAGCAAGGACCAGAGTTACTTCCTGCACCGCCTGAACCAGCAACAATTGTCGAAGGCGATGTTCCCGCTGAACAACATCCCCAAGAGCAAGGTGCGCGAGATCGCGCACCAGCATGGTCTATCCAATGCCGCAAAGAAGGACAGCACCGGCATCTGCTTCATCGGCGAGCGTCCATTCCGCGAGTTCCTCAACCGCTACCTGCCGACCAAGCCGGGCGACATGGTCACGCCCGAAGGCAAGGTGATGGGCCAGCACATGGGCCTGTCGTTCTACACCTATGGTCAGCGGCAAGGTTTGGGCATAGGTGGCGGCAAGGAAAGCAGCGGTGAGCCTTGGTTCGTTGCCGGTAAAGATATGGCGAACAACCGCCTGATCGTGGTGCAGGGGCACGACCATCCGCTATTGCTGAATCCCGAGTTGGATGCACTGGATATGCACTGGATCAGCGGCACGCCCCCCGACGCGACGCGCGCTTATGCCGCCAAGACGCGTTACCGCCAGCAGGATGCGGCCTGCCGCATCACCCCCTCTGGCGAGCACGGCGCACATTTCATCTTCAACGAAGCGCAGTGGGCAGTCACCCCGGGCCAGTCGGTCGTTGTCTACGACGGCGATATCTGCCTGGGTGGCGGCATCATCAACACCTCCACGGAAAACCCCGACCATACGCGTTAAAATAGCGCGGTCATTATTGAAAGCGAAACCCATGTCACTCTCTGCACTCACCGCCCTTTCTCCACTCGACGGTCGTTATGCCGGCAAAGTCGATGGCCTGCGTAATTACTTCAGCGAATACGGTTTGATCCGTTTCCGTCTGCTGATCGAGATCGAATGGCTGAAAGCCCTGAGTGCCGAAGGACATATCCGCGAACTACCACCGTTCACAGTCGCCACCATCGCCCGCCTGGATCAACTCGCCAACGAGTTCAGCGAAGCGGATGCGGAAGCGATCAAGGCGATCGAGCGCACCACCAACCATGACGTGAAGGCCATCGAATACTGGTTGCGCGAAAAACTGGGCAGCGATGAAGAGACCAAAGATTCACTTGAATTCATCCACTTCGCCTGCACCTCGGAAGACATCAACAACTTGTCGCATGCGCTGATGCTGAACCATGCCCGCAAGGAAGTGATGCTGCCCGTGCTGCAGTCTGTCATCGACAAGCTGACCGCACTTGCCCACCAGCATGCAGACCTGCCCATGCTATGCCGCACCCACGGCCAGACCGCCACACCCAGCACACTGGGCAAGGAGATGGCGAACGTGGTGTATCGCCTGCGCCGCGCCTATCAGCGCATCGCATCGATCGAGATCCTGGGCAAGATCAACGGCGCAGTGGGCAACTACAACGCGCACCTGTCGGCCTACCCCAATATCGACTGGGAAAATTTCTCCAAGCGCTTCGTCGAGGCTCGCGGGCTGGTGTTCAACCCCTACACCATCCAGATCGAGCCGCATGACTATATGGCCGAACTGTACGATGCGTTCGCACGTGCCAACACCATCCTGATCGATCTTAACCGCGACATCTGGGGCTATATCTCGCTGGGCTTCTTCAAACAGAAAGTGGTGGCGGGCGAAGTAGGCTCTTCCACCATGCCGCACAAGGTGAATCCCATCGACTTCGAGAACTCGGAAGGTAACCTAGGCCTCGCCAATGCGCTGCTCAAGCATCTGTCCGAGAAGCTACCGATCTCGCGCTGGCAGCGTGACCTGACCGACTCCACCGTGCTGCGCAACATGGGCGTGGCCATGGGTTACACCTTGCTCGCCTATGAATCCTGCCTGAAGGGTTTGAACAAACTGGAAGCCAATCCGCAGCGACTGGCGGAAGACCTCAACAACAGCTGGGAAGTGCTGGCCGAGCCGATCCAGACCGTGATGCGCCGTTACAACATCGAGAATGCATACGACAAACTGAAGGAATTGACGCGCGGCAAAGGCGGCATCAACCGCGAAAGTCTGGCGGCGTTCATCCAGACGCTGGACATCCCGGAAACCGAGAAACAACGCCTGCAGGAACTGAGTCCCGAGACTTACACAGGCAAGGCGGCAGAGCTGGCGAAACGCATCTAAGTCAGTTTCTGGCAATACAAGCGAAAAGCCCCGCACTAGCGGGGCTTTTCGTTTTATCTACCTCAAGATCAGGCGGCGGCTTGCACCGGAATCTGCTCGCGCTGACCGATGATTTCGTTGTTCTCGTCGAAATACACCAGTGCCGGATGGTACTTCTGCAATTCCAATTCGGAATAGCTGGCGAAGGTCGCGATGATGACGATATCGCCGACATTAGCCTTATGCGCCGCGGCACCGTTCACAGAGATGGTGCGTGAACCGCGCTCTGCGCGAATGGCATAGGTGGTGAAACGCTCGCCGTTGGTGACGTTCCAGATTTCGATCTGCTGATATTCGCGGATACCACTTGCATCCAGAAAATTCTCGTCAATGGCACACGAACCCTCGTAATGCAGTTCTGCCTGCGTCACGCGCGCACGATGCAATTTGGCTTGAAGCATGGTTCGTTGCATGGTTACCTCCTATCCGTCCCTGTCTATCGCAGGGTCGCGCATTATAAACGCCTGAGACTCAAAGACAAACCTCAAGATTGTCGATCAGGCGGGTGGCACCCAGACGGGCTGCGGCCAGCACCACCAGTCGCTTCTCGCCCGCTTGCGGCTTGCGCAGTCCCTGCTGGCTTCGGATGGACACATACTCCACCTGCCAGCCGCGCTTGGCAAGCGCTGCTTCCGCCTCGCTCTCCAGCGCTGCGAAGTCCGCCGCGCCGCCTAGGATGGATCTGGCCACCGTCTGCAGGGTTAGATGGAGTTGCGGCGCTTCAGTTCGCTCGGCTTCAGTTAAATACTGGTTACGCGAACTCAAGGCCAGGCCGTCTTCGGCGCGCACCGTCTCACCGCCAACGATTATGACCGGCAGGTTGAACTGCGCCACCATCTGGCGAATGATCGCCAGCTGCTGGTAATCCTTCTTGCCGAACAGGGCGATCTGCGGCTGCACCAGATTGAGCAGTTTGAGCACCACGGTCGCCATACCCCGGAAATGGCCGGGACGGTGTGCGCCGCACAACTCGCCGGCGATGGGCGGCAACTCGATGAACAACGTCTGCTGCTCAGGGTACATCTCGGCAACCGAAGGCGCGAACACAACATCGGCCAGCCCCTGCAATTTCTCGCAATCCGCCTCCAGCGTGCGCGGATACTGGTCGAAATCCTCGTTCGGTCCGAACTGCAAAGGATTGACGAAGATGCTCACTACAACACAAGTGCCTTGCTGGCGCGCCTGCTTCACCAGCGCGACATGGCCGGCGTGCAGATTGCCCATGGTGGGCACGAAGGCGATGGATTTTTCCGCGTCCAGTCTGGCGCGCAGTTCCGCGACACTATGAATGACTTGCATCAGAAGCAGTGTTCCTGCGCGGGGAAGGTGCCCGCCTTCACTTCGGCGACATAATGCGCCACGGCTTCAGCGATGGAAGCAGCCCCCGGCATGAAGTCCTTCACGAATCGCGCCTTCCTGCCGGGATAGATGCCCAGCATGTCATACAGCACCAGCACCTGGCCGGAACAGCCGGCGCCCGCGCCGATGCCGATGGTGGGGATGTGCAGTTGTTTGCTGACTTGTGCACCCAGCGTCGCGGGGATGGCTTCGAGCAACATCATCCCGGCACCTGCCTGTTCCAAGGCTTTCGCGTCGCGCAGCAATTTCTTCGCGGTCGCATCGGTCTTGCCCTGCACCTTGTAGCCGCCGAGCTGGTTAACCGATTGTGGCATCAACCCGATATGCGAAAAAACCGGGATGCCGCGCGAGGTGAGGAAAGCGACGGTCTCGACCATCTCGGCGCCCCCTTCGAGTTTGACCATGTGCGCGCCCGCCGCCATCAGTTGCACGGCATGGGCAAAGGTCTCGCGCGGGCCGACCTGCGACGTGCCGAAGGGCATGTCGGCCACGATGAAGGCCTGCCGCGCTCCGCTGGCGACGCATGCAGTGTGGTAGGCCATCTGCTCGATGGTGACCGGCAGCGTACTCTCGCGGCCCTGTATCACCATGCCCAGCGAATCGCCGACCAGCAACACATCCACACCGCTATTCTCCAGCAGCGTGGCGAAGCTGGCGTCGTAACAGGCCAGCACGGCGATCTTCTCGCCGCGTTCGCTCATCGCCTGCAGTTTGATCACAGTCGTTCGCATCATTCCGCCACGTTGAAATATTCACGCTGCCCGCGCATCCGGCCGATGCGCTCCAGCAGCAACTTGAAGTCGGCCTCATTATCCGCGAAATTCAGATTTTCGCTATTCACCACCAGCACCGGCGCCTCGGCGTAATGATGGAAGAATTCGCCGTAGCTGTCGGCCAGCTTGGTCAGATAGTCGTCCTGGATGGTGCGCTCATGACGGTGACCGCGCCGCCGCACGCGCGAGATCAGCGCATCGGTTGAGGCTTGCAGATAGATCACCAGATCCGGCGTCGGCGCTTGCGGCGCGAGTCGCTGATAGATCGATTGATAGAGCTGGTATTCGTCCTCGCTCAGATTGAGACGCGCGAACAGTTCGTCTTTCTCGAACAGGTAATCGGAGACGGTGCGGCTCTGAAACATGTCCATCTGGTTCAGGTCGCGCACTTCGTTGATGCGCTGGAACAGGAAGAACAGCTGAGTCTGCAGCGCGTAGCGCTCGGCATCTTCGTAGAAGCGGGCAAGGAAGGGATTCTCCTGCGGTTTTTCCAACAGGGTTTGCGCATCATTGTGTTCTGCCAGACGCTTGGCCAGACTGGTCTTACCCACACCGATGGGACCTTCCACCACGATGTAGCGATATTTACTTAGCGGCATTTTCCAATCGTTCCAGTTGTTGTCCTGCGCATGCAGTCATCGCATCTGCCGCCGCGCCCACGCCGGGGATGACGCAATCCGGCGCGATCTCCAGCAAAGGCTGCAACACGAATGCCCGCAGATGCATCTGCGGATGCGGCACGGTCAGGCCGTGTTCATGATGCACCAGATCGCCGTACATCAACACATCCAGATCCAGCGTGCGCGGCGCATTCTGGAATTCCCTTGTACGCCCGCATTCCAGTTCCAGCGCCAGCAAGGCATCCAGCAAAGCGCGCGGCGCAAGTTCGGTTTCCACCTGCGCCACGGCATTGATAAAGTCCGGCTGATCCAGATAGCCGACAGGTGCACTTCGATACAGCGAGGATTGCTTGAGCAGTCGTGTTTGCGGCAGCGCATCCAGCGCCGCCAAAGCATTAACGACCTGCACCGCCGGATCTGCCAGGTTGCTGCCCAGTCCGACGTATGCGATGTGCTTGAGCTGCCTCATCAATCTATCGGCAGTTCTGCCTGCCCTGCAGACTTCGGCTTGCGGCTGCGTTTACGGCGTTTTTTGGGGCCCGCGCTGTCAGGCAACAACATCTCCGCTCGGCGATCTTCGTTCGTATGCTGGAATTCTTCCCACCACTTACCGAGTTCCTTATCTGCTTCGCCGCTTTCGCAGCGCAGCAACAGGAAGTCATACGCGGCACGGAAGCGAGGCAAGGCCAGCAGCCGGAATGGTCGCTGACCACCTCGCTGCTCAAAACGAGGTTGCAGCAACCATATCTCTTTCATCACCGTGTCGTAGCGGCGCGGGATCGCGAGTTTGGCGCGTTGGCGATCCAGCACTTCATCCATCGCTTCATGTAGCGCACCGATCGGTTTTTCACCGGCAGCCTGCTTGGCGTTCCATACCGTCAGCACCTCATGCCACAGCAGGTCGGAGAACAGAAAAGCCGGGGACGTGGGTTTTTCATCGGCAATGCGCTGGTCGGTGTTCTGCAATGCAGCCATCACGAACTTCTCGCCCATGGGTTGCTCAAGGATCACATCCAGCATCGGCAACATGCCGTGATGCAGGTGCATGGCGCGCAGCTTCTTGATACATGCCAGCGCGTGACCGGACAGCAGCAGCTTGAGCATCTCGTCGAACAGGCGCGCCTCCGGCACGTTGCTCAACAGCTCTTTCATCTTGGCGATGGGCGCGGCGGTGGCCGGATCCAGCTTCATCCCCAGCTTGGCAGAGAGCCGCACCGCGCGCAGCATGCGCACCGGGTCTTCGCGGTAGCGCACTTCCGGGTCGCCGATCATGCGCAAGGTATTGGCACGGATATCGGCATAACCATTGTGGTAATCGAATATCTCCTGCGAGCTCGGATCGTAGAACAATCCGTTGGCGGTGAAGTCGCGACGCGCCGCATCCTGTTCCTGATCGCCGAACTCGTTGTCGCGCAGGATGCGCCCATGGGCATCGGTTTGGGCGTCTTCAGCTTCGATGGCGCGGCGGAAGGTGGAGACTTCGACTGTTTCGTCGCCGAACATCACATGCACCAACCGGAAGCGGCGACCGATGATGCGCGCACGGCGGAACACTCGCTTCACCTCCTCCGGCGTGGCATCGGTCGCGACATCGAAATCCTTGGGATGCCTGTCCAGCAGCAGGTCGCGTACCGCGCCACCCACCACATAAGCCTGAAAGCCAGCCGCCTGCAGTCCGTCGGTCACGCGGCGCGAGGCATAGCTGATGCCTTCACGCGCCACTTTGTGCTGCGAGAACGGGATCACATGCGCCTTGCTCGCTTTCGCGACTTTGCGGGATTTACCGAATACCTTCTTGAATAGTCTTTTGATCATGGAGTCGTCAGGATACGCTGCCGGCACACGCGGCGCGGCAATGGGCGCGGATTATAGCACCCGCGCCGCACGCCCCTTAACGCAAGGAAATGACCGGCCACCCCTGTTGCTCGGCGTGCGCACGCAAAGTCGCATCAGGATCGACCGCGACCGGGCGTTTCACCTTGGACAACAAAGGCAAGTCGTTCAATGAATCGCTGTAGAAACAGCTCTGCTCGAAGCTATCCCAGCTCCATCCACGCGCTTTCAACCACTGCTCCATGCGCGCAACTTTTCCTTCGCGGAAGCTGGGCACACCCGCCACGCCGCCGGTGAATTCGCCATCCTTCTGCTCGGGGTCTGTGGCGATCAGATGCTCGATGCCGAACTCGCGCACGATGGGTGCAGTGACAAAACTGTTGGTGGCGGTGATCACCACGCACACATCGCCAGCGGCAAGGTGCTCATTCACCAATGCGCGTGCCTTGTCACCCATCATCGGGCGTACCTTGATGCGCATGAACTCTTCATGCCATTGATCCAGCACCTTGCGCGCATGGCGCGACAAAGGCTTTAACTGAAAGTCGAGAAACTCGTGGATATCAAGCGTGCCGGCCTTGTACTGTTCATAGAACGCAAGGTTCTTTGCCTCGAACAGCTCACGATCAAGCACACCCTGCTCAATCAAAAACTGCGACCACTCGAAGTCGCTATCGCCCGTTAACAGCGTATTGTCCAGATCGAATAAAGCCAGATTCACATGTACTCCTTGATGAAAAAGGCCTGCATCGCTGCAGGCCTTGAGCGTCCAGTTACGTTGGCGCTTTAGAAGGCGTAGGCGACGCCAACCGTCAGTACGGGATAGTACTTGAAGCTACTCAGGTCGCTGTTCAGCTGGTTCTGCGCATCTGCATCCAGAGCGGCGGTGGTCGTCGAAACACCGCCTGCCGTCCAGGTTCCTTGCGAATTCACGGTCGCACTCGGAGAACCCTGGAACAGAATACCGATATCGGTACTGAACGAGAAACCCTGTTTCTTGGGCTGGCCGCTCCAGCCTATCCCCAGATAGGGGGAAACCTTATTGAAACCCACAGATGTGTTGACTCCGCATCCACCAGCGGAAGCACACGAAAAGGTGGTACCCGACGCATCATAGGTCGAACCATTTGCGACAGTACCTGCCAACTCGAGTTTGTTGTTATTGAAAATCACACCTGCAGTCAGATGCGTTACGCCGCTCCATGGTCGCCAGTCGACCAGTGCAGTGACGCTGGAGAGTTTCAAGTCGCCCGAAAAAGTCACACCACCAGAGTTTTCGTTAGCGCTGAACTTGAATGTATTGTAGCCAAGACGAGCGGTATATCGCTCAGTCATAGGCACTGCAAGCTCAAGCCCCCCACCGAGGGTCGACACATGCGCATCCAGTTTCATCATGCCATCCGCCGCGTAAGCCTGCATAGGAAGTGCTGCCAGCACCAATACCGTCAAAGCCGTTCTTTTCAACATCGCTTTCCCCTTTTTCGAGTTTGTTGAGAATCCTGTAAAACCGCCGCCCTAGCGCCAGTCTGGCGCGGATTGTGCCAAATTCAGGCTTTCCCTGCCATGACTTCTTTCAGTAGGGGTATTGTTGCAACACGCTTCAGCCGCAAACAATGTTCGTCCAGCGCATCCAGCACTTGTAACAGGGACGGCAGATCACGCCGACCATGGCGCAACAGGTATTGCGTGACTTCGTGCGGCAGTTCGAATCCACGCGCACCGGCATGCTGGCGCAAAGCCTCTGCTTTTTCCTCGTCGCTGAGCGCATGCACCTGATACACCAGCCCCCAGCCAAGGCGGGTGCGCAGATCGTCGCGCAAGGCAAGATGGGTTGGCGCTTGTGTGCCGCTCACCAGCAACAAGCCGCTCTGCTCACGCATGCGGTTATATAGTTCGAACAGGGCGATCTGCGCCGCAGCATCCAATGCTTCGACGTCATCTACAGCCACCACGCTCGCTGCTTCCGGCACAGCGCGCTCAGCATATTTCGCGCCCTGTTCGATTGCCTGCGCCACCATTGCCTGCAACAAGTGGCTCTTGCCACTACCCTTCTCACCCCACAGGTACACGGCGCGCACTTCCGTCGCACCTGCGGCTGCCTGACGCAGGGCGGCCAGCAATTCGACATTGCGCCCGGCCACGAAATTATCCAGCGTCGGCACCCACTCAGGGGCGATACCCAGCAGCATCTGGCTCATGGTTTGAGGTACATCGTGCTGGAAAGGTATTGTTCACGCAGATGGCGTAGCAGCACCAGCAACACCGCAGCCAGCGGCAATGCCAGCAACAGACCAAAGAAGCCGAATAGCTGACCAAAAGCGAGCAAGGCGAAGATCACTGCCAGCGGATGCAAACCGATGCGTTCGCCCACCAACCAAGGGGTGATGACCATGCCTTCCAGCAACTGCCCCGCACCGAACACCACCCACACCAGCAGCAGATCGCTGCCGAGTCCGAATTGCATCAAGGCTGCCAGCGTCGCCAATAACAAGCCCAGCACCATGCCCAGATATGGCACGAACACCAGCATGCCGGCCACGATACCGATGGGTAGTGCGAACTCCAGCCCGACCAACCACAGCACCACCACATAGAAGAGGCTCATCAGCAGCATCACGGTGATCTGTCCACGCAAGAATTCGGCCAGCACTTGATCGGATTCTCCGGCGATCTTGAGTATCTGCGCATACCACTGGCGCGGCAGCAGTCCATCCACACGCGCCAGCAGATCGTCCCAATCACGCAACAGATAGAACATTGCCAACGGAATCAGCAATAGATCCACGAACAAGGCCAGCAAGGCACTCCCGCTATCACCCAGCCAGGGCAGCAGCACGCCCGAGGCCAAACCGCCTGCCCGCTGCCAATGCTCGATCAGCAATTGTTTAATGGCGGCACTATCCCATTCCAACTCGATCCCGAACCATTGTTGCAGGGTCGGCAGCAGGTTGACCCGCGCCGCGTCCAGCCATTGCGGCAGACGTTGCACGAATTGCGAAATTTCCTGCTGCAACAGCGGCAACATGATCAGCAGCAGCGCCAGCCCCAGCAATGCAGCGCCCAACATCACCGCCAGCACTGCCAAGGTGCGCGGCATCTTCCAGACACACAGGCGATCCACCAGCGGATCGAACACATAGGCGAGGATAGCCGCCGCCACGAACGGGGCGAGGATAGGGGCCAACAGATAGAGCAGCGCGAATGCGGCGGCTGTCAAGGCGAACCACTGCATGGCAACAGAGCGGGAGACGGTCATTTCGGGTAAAATCCGCGGCGAAAAACGTGCTGCACTTTACCTGCCAGAAAGCGAGAACTCAACTTGAGCCAGAATTCTTCCCTCTCCTACCGCGATGCCGGTGTCGATATCAATGCCGGCGACCAGCTGGTCGAAAACATCAAACCCTATGCCAAGCGCACCATGCGCCCTGAAGTGCTGTCCGGTATCGGCGGCTTCGGCGGACTGGTCGAGATCTCCAAAAAGTTCAAAGAGCCGGTGCTGGTGTCCGGCACCGACGGTGTGGGCACCAAGCTCAAACTGGCCTTCGAGCTGAACCGTCATGACACGGTCGGCATCGACCTGGTCGCGATGAGTGTGAACGACATTCTGGTACAGGGTGCCGAGCCGCTGTTCTTCCTCGACTACTTCGCCTGCGGCAAGCTGGACGTACCGAGCGCGACCGACGTCATCAAGGGCGTCGCCAAGGGCTGTGAAGATTCCGGCTGTGCGCTGATCGGCGGCGAGACTGCAGAGATGCCCGGCATGTATCCGGAAGGTGAATACGATCTGGCCGGTTTCGCGGTCGGCGTGGTCGAGAAGAGCAAGATCATCACCGGCGAACATATCAAGCCCGGCGACGTGGTGCTGGGCATGGCTTCCAACGGCGCGCACTCCAACGGCTACTCGCTGGTGCGCAAGATCATCGAACGTAGCAAACCCGACCTGAACGCCAAGTTCGACGGAGAACGCACATTGGCCGATTGCATCATGGCTCCCACCCGTTTGTATGTGAAACCACTGCTGAGCCTGATGCAAAGCATCACCATCAAAGGCATGGCGCACATCACCGGCGGCGGCATCACCGAAAACGTGCCGCGCGTGTTGCCCGCCGATGTCGTCGCCGATATCGACTCCGCAACCTGGCAAATGCCCAAACTGTTCGACTGGTTGCGCGAAGGCGGCAACGTCGAAGCACAGGAGATGTTCCGCACCTTCAACTGCGGCATCGGCATGGTGGTGATCGTTGACGCAGCCGATGCGGATGCTGCGATCAAGCAGTTGCAAGCGGCAGGCGAAACCGTTTCGCGCATCGGCACCATCCGTGCGCGCAACGGCGACGAGCATCAGACGCAAGTAAAATAAATGCCCGCACAGAAGAACATCGTCATCCTCATCTCCGGCCGCGGCAGCAACATGGAAGCATTGTTGCGTGCCAATTTGCCTTGCCGCATCGCGGCTGTGATCAGCAACAAGGCCGATGCTCAAGGGCTGGAGACAGCCCGCGCACACGGTATCGATACGGCAGTGGTCTCGCATCGAGACTATGCAGACCGAGAAGCGTTCGATGCGGCATTAGCGCAGGTGATCGATGGCTATCAGCCCGACGTAATCGTGCTGGCCGGTTTCATGCGCATCCTCACCGATGGTTTCGTGAATCGCTACATGGGCCGCATGATCAACATCCATCCTTCGCTGCTGCCCGCCTATACCGGCGTCGACACGCATGCGCGAGCCTTACTGGACGGCGTAAAGATCCATGGCTGCTCGGTACACTTTGTCACACCCGCACTGGACGGCGGGCCCATCATCATCCAGGCGGCAGTACCGGTACTTAATGACGACACGCCACAGACCTTGTCGGCGCGAGTGCTTCACGAAGAGCACCGCATCTTCCCGCAAGCGGTACGCTGGCTGTGTAAAGATCAGGCCAGACTCGAAGCAGATGGTCGCGTCACCATCGACCGCATTGAACAGCTCGGCACCACGCTGATCTCGCCGGGACTGGATTGAGATGCGCGCCCTGCTCGCCCTGTTCATCACCTGCCTTTCCTTCGGGCTGCGCGCGGAGACTTTGCCGCAACGCATCGAGGCAAGTTACGACATCCTCAAGCAGGGCATCAAGTTGGCTGAAGTCAGCGAGGTATTCGAGCACAAGGACGGCCGTTACCGCATCGTCAGCGTGACCAAACCGGTCGGGCTGCTGGCATTGTTCCAGCCTGAGACCATCGTTGTAACCAGCGAGGGAGAGGTCACCGAGCAGGGGCTGCAACCGCAACACTTCACTCATCGTCGCACCCGCAATTCCGAAAAGAACAGCAGTGCGGATTTTAACTGGGAGCAACACGAGCTGACCTTAAGCAGCCAAAGCGGCATCCAAATTCTCTCATTGCAACCGTTCACACAAGACCGCTTGAGCATGATGTACCAATTCGCTGTTCAACCGCCGTACGGCCGTCTTGAATTCCGCTTTGATATGACCAATGGCCATAAGGTGGATGAATACCACTATCAGTTGAATCCGACCCACACAGTGGAAGTGCCGTTCGGCAATCTGCGTAGCTATTACCTCTACACGCCGCCGCAAAAGACCAAGTGGAAATCCGAGATCTGGCTAGCCATCGATCATGGATTCGTACCCTGCAAAGTGGTCGTCACGGAAGATGATGGCGCGAAACTGGTGCAAGTCCTGCACAAGCTGAATATGGTGCCGTGAACATCGCATACTTGCCGTCCGCCCGAAAACGCTTCGTCATCGCCCTGGCGGCCTCCCTTGCTGTTCACGCTCTGCTAGTGTGGCTCCCACCCATTCAGCCCCCCGAAGCCGAACCGGACTTGCCCCCTTTGATCGCCAAACTGGTGCCGCTGCCGCAGCTAAGCACTGCGACCAAGCGCCCCGCCGCACCTCGAACAAAACCCGCCGCACCGGCCGATGCGCTGGCCGATGCGCTGGCCGAAGCAGCCAGCGCGGTAGCCGCCGCCTCCAGTGTGGTCGCGACTTCCGAACCCGCATTACCCGCCAGTCAGGTCGTCGCTGCCACGCCCGCTTCCGCCGTAGCGGCAAGCGACGCGCTTGCACCAGCCAGTCAGGTTGCGGCAGCCTCCCCGGAGATCCCTGCATCCGCTGTGGCCGTGGCTTCTGCCCCTGTCGCCGCCCCTGCGATTGTCGAAGCGGTTCCGCCCCCGCGCCCCATGTTGCCAAAGCATGCCTTCCTAAAATTCCAGGTGCGCATCGGCAAAGACGGTATGGCAGTGGGTGATACACGCCATGAACTGAAGATCGAGGATGGTCATTACACACTCACCGCTACCACTCGCACGGTCGGTTTGGCTCGACTGGTCAAGTCCTACCAGCTGTTGCAAGCCAGCAGCGGCACAACTGACGGCATCTTGCTACACCCGGCGCAATACAGTGAAGATAAACAAAATGACGGTGAAAAGCGCAAAGACAGCGTCAAACTGGATTACGAGAACCAACAGTTGTTGTTCGCTTCGGGGCGCAAGATGCCGCTCAATGAATCCACGCAGGACATCCTGAGCATCCTCTACCAGTTCCCGCCGCTGCCGGAAGCGGGCGACGTGCTACCCATCGCCATCACCAACGGGCGCGACTGGGAGAAATACAGATTCGAGATCGTTACCAATGAAGAATTGATCACGCCTCTCGGAAAATTGCACACGGTACACTTCCGCAAATTACACCCGCCCGGCAAAGAAGGGCTGGAGATCTGGTTCGCGCAGGAATACCGTTTGCTACCGGTCAAACTGCGCCACATAGAACGCGACGGCAGCATTGCCGGCGAAGCCGTCATCACAGACATCCGCATATCGGAGAAATAGGAAACATCATGCTACTCACAGAATACCGTCTCGACCTCACCATACAAGCCGTGCGCACCGCGCTGAAGATGGAGCACCCGGCAGATGCCGTGCTGCGCAACTTCTTCCAGACCGAGCGCATCGGCTCCAACGAACG
Source organism: Pseudomonadota bacterium (assembly GCA_043826585.1). Classification (GTDB taxonomy): domain Bacteria; phylum Pseudomonadota; class Gammaproteobacteria; order Burkholderiales; family Gallionellaceae; genus Sideroxyarcus. The sequence continues at coordinate 13,338 of JBDRPZ010000054.1, read as the reverse complement.
CAAGCTGGTGGCGGAAACGCTGTTCGGCGTGTTGCGCCATCGCCTGCTACTGGAATACGGCTGCACCATGGAAGAAAAAGGCATCGCCTCCGCGCGCCGCATGGCGCTCGCCTACTGGGTGCGTTTCGGCGGTTACAACCTGCGCGAGTTAAAACCTTTGCTCAAGGTGAAAGAAGAAGAATGGCTGATCAAGGTGAAAAGCATAGACGTTTCCACCTTGCCGCTTTCCATCCAGGCCGAACTTCCGGAATGGGTGGTGGAGAAACTGCGCGCCTATCGCAGCGACGAAGATATCCTCGCGCTCGGATTATCCATGCAGCAGTCAGCCCCACTCGATCTGCGCGTCAATTCACAATTATCCAACCGCAACGAAGTGCTGCAATCACTGCAAGCTGAAGGCTACGAAGCAACGGCGACTCCGTTCTCACCCTACGGCATCCGTCTCAAATACAAACCTGCATTGAACAAACACGCGCTATTCCTCAGCGGAAAATTCGAAGTGCAAGACGAAGGTAGTCAGTTGCTCGGCTTGATGCTGGCACCAAAGCGCAACGACATGGTGGTGGACTTCTGCGCCGGTGCGGGTGGCAAGACATTGATGCTGGGCGCGCTGATGAATTCACAGGGCCGTTTGTACGCGTGGGACGTCTCCGAGAAACGCCTGACCAATCTCAAGCCGCGCCTGAAGCGTTCCGGCCTGTCCAACGTGCAACCGCAACTCATCGCGCACGAGAACGACCAGAAAGTGAAACGCCTCACCGGCAAGATCGACCGCGTGCTGGTGGATGCGCCGTGCAGCGGACTCGGCACGCTGCGCCGCAACCCCGATCTGAAGTTCCGCCAGTCGGCGCAAAGTGTGGAAGAACTGAAAGTGAAACAGCGCGCCATTCTGGATTCGGCCGCTCGTCTGGTGAAGAAAGGCGGCCGCTTGGTGTACGCGACATGCAGCATCTTGCAGGAAGAGAATCAGGACATCGTCAGTGCATTCCTGACTGCGCATCCAGAATTCTCATTGCTGCCCGCCAGTGCAGTATTGACGCAACATCACATCGATCTGCCCATGGGTGAATATCTGCAACTGACACCGCAGCTGCACAACACTGACGGCTTCTTCGCCGCCGTGCTGGAACGCAGCAAACAATCCAATGAAGTCGCTGTAGAAGAAACAGCAGAAGAAGCGTAACGATCCGGGTTGCGCGATTTCGGTCACGCAACCCAGTAGCTATTGGATCTACATCAAACCCATCGCCACCAATGCAATAAAAGCAGCGAACAGCGCGAAGTGACTGATACCTTCGATGGCGTTGGTCTCGCCATCATGCAGATTGTTCATCACCGTCAGGAAGGTCAGCAGCAACAGGCCACCCTGCACAGGCGTCAACGCCATCACGATGCGCTCCCCTGTGAACAAGGCGATGGCCTCGATCACAGGCAGCGTCAGCAGCACGGTCGCCAGCGATGCACCCAGCGCGATATTGACCGTGGTCTGCATGCGGTTGTTCTGTGCGGCTTTGAGCGCGGTGAGGATCTCCGGGCTGGCCGATATGAGCGCCACCAGCACCGCCGGAATGGCTTTGGGCAGGCTGCTGCCCGACAGCCCCGCATCCAGCAACACCGACAACACTTCGGACAACAGACCGACCAGCACCACGGCTCCTACCATGATAGCGACATGCAGCGAATTCGGACTGTGCACCTCGTCATGCGCCTCTTCCTCCACACTGGCCGAGTACTCGAAAAAGGTACGGTGCTCCACCGTTTGCAAACGCAGGAAGGCCGCATACATCACGGCCATGATGATCACCGAGAACACCGAGTACACCTTCCACTTGTCATCCGGTACGAAGTCTGGGATGAACATGCCGATACCGATGGCGACCAGCAGCATTGCCACGAAGGAATTGGCCGACGAGATGTTGTACTTGGTCTGACCGTGGATGAGACCGCCGACGATAGCGGCCAGCCCGAGGATGCCGTTGATGTCGAACATCACCGCGGCGAATACCGTGTCGCGCGCCAGCGTCGGATTCGGCGCGCCCTGCAACAGCACCACCAGGATCACCACTTCCACCGACACCGCCGCCAGCGTGAGGATCAGCGTACCGTAGGGCTCACCCAGACGCACCGCCAACACCTCGGCATGATGCGCGATGCGGAAGGCGACGCCGATGATCGCGACCAGAATCACGGCCAGCAATCCCCACAGCATGAGGCCGCCGTGATTGACAGCACCGTGTTCCAGCGCAAAGCCCAGACCCAGCACGAGCACTGCAGCGATGATGGGAAGTTCGTTCTTCAGATATTTCATGTAAGCACCTTAGTTAAAATCGATCTCGCGGTATTCCACTCGCACCACTACCAGTTCTTCCACGCCGTCCGGCAGCGGCAGCGGCAGCATCAGCACATCATCCTCGCGCGCCTTCAGCAGCACGCGCGCCAGCGGCGACACCCAGCTGATATGTCCTTTGCTCGCATTCGCCTCGTCGATACCGACGATGCTGTAGGTACGCTCGCAGCCGTCTTCGTGACACACGGTCACCGTCGCACCGAAGAACACCTGCTCGCAACCCTGGCGTTTGACCGGGTCGACCACTTCGGAATTCTCCATGCGCTTGGCCAGGAAGCGCAGGCGGCGATCGATCTCGCGCAGGCGCTTCTTGCCGTAGATGTAATCGCCGTTCTCGGAACGGTCGCCGTTGCCCGCCGCCCAGGAAACGGTCTGCACTACCGATGGACGCTCCACGTCCAGCAGATGCATGTATTCATCCTTGAGGCGGCGGTAGCCCGCCGGGGTCATGTAGTTCTTCGTGCCGGCAGGCAGCGACGGCAACGATACCTGATCGTCATCGTCTTCGTCATCTGATTCTCTGGTGAAAGCTTTACTCATTTGTGTGACTGAAATATTCCTGTTCTATTCAGGGGCGGCATTTTACACCCCGCCCGCGCAACGGCCTTTTACTAATTCCAAGCCGCATCACTATAGATAAAAGTACAGATAAAAAAACAGCCCCGTTCTCCGGTAGTGCGATTCCGGATCGGGGGCTGAAGAGGGGGATCGAAAATGGTCAGCGGATGTTCAGGATGCTTTGCATATTGTTCTCCAGGTCGTTCACCATCACCCAGTCAGTCGCACCCGCCTTGCGCACACGGCCCTCCCAGCGCTTCAAACGCGCCAGATACTGGCGCGGGTCGGCATTGTCCGAACCCAGTTTGGTCACGTTCAGCGCCACGATGCGGATGCCGTCCAACTGGATCGGGAAATCCCGCTGGGTACCCGCATTCAGCTCCTCCTGCATATCGGAAAAGATGACGATGGTCTTGGTTCCTGCACGCGTTTCGTTCAGATATTCCGCGCCCTGGATCAAGCCACCCGTGATGTCGGTATAGGCGCTGCCTTTGACACTGTTGGCGAACGCTTCGATCTTGGCTTTGAAAGCACGCTTCTGCGCAGTCGCCTGTGTGGGCCGCGTATCGAACGTGACGCGGGAGATGATGTCCTTCTCGGTGAAGCTGCGCGTCTCCACTTTCGCCACCGCCATCGAATCGCCGGGGTTGAGCGTCGCCAGCAGGTAGTTGATGATCTTGCTGGCCTTGTTCATCTCCTGCGCATAGGTGCCGGAAGTATCGACCAGCATGTACACCGCCTGGCTGTGCACCCGACCATCGCTGCACGAACTCATCATCAATGCAGCACCCAGCAACACGATATTTCTCATAGGGTTCTTCATGGTGCACCTCACTTTCCGGTAGCCGGAGCGACAGTTGGGTTGCGCAAGCTCACCACCCAGCGTTCGATCTTGAGCGGGATCACGATGGGGATGTCGTAGACCAGTTCCAGCACCTTCGCCAGACGCTTGAACAGCACGCTGGAGAAGCGCAGCGCCACCGCGATGCCGCGCATACCCTGCACCAGCACCACGCCGATCACGGTGCGCAAGGAATACACCACGCTCTCCAGCGGGATGGCGACGAAGGCCAGCGCGAACGGCAGTACGAAGCCCATGATCATCTGCCCCGCCATCGGCACGTTGGTCAGCCAGCTATCCGATACCGGCGGCGCAGCCGAAGCCAGGTCGCGCATCAGCATGGCCTTGTCCGCCACCAGCATGTCGCGCATCAGCGCGAGCGACGATTCGATACCGGCCAGGATCACCAGGAAGATCAGCGAGGCCAGCATCAGACGATGGCGCATCTTGTCGTCCATGCTGGCGATGCGCGGGAACAGCTGGGTGATGCGCAGCGATTCCAGCAGGAACAAGCCCATCGACGCTTCCATCAGGATGATGACCAGCGCCGCCACATCCGACGTTTTCAAACTGTCGGTGATGTAATCGCTCGCGCCCACCATCTCCGACATGGGCAGCGCGATCAGCTTGTAGTTGACGAAGGCACCGCCCAGCGCGACCACCATCACCAGCGCCGAAATCGCCAGTTGCACGAAGGCGGAAACGGTCAGCGCGTGTTCGGTCTTGTCGTCCTTGGCGCGAAGCGATTCGAACTTGCTCATGTGACCGTCGATCTGGCGTGCATTGCCGTGTAGCGTGACCATCTTCTTGTCGATGTCGCCCAGCATCTTGTCCACCGAGCGCCATGACGGCTGCATGCCCTTGAGGATCTTGTGGCGGTCTTCATAAGAGTGGCGGTATTCGCCCACGGTCTTGTCGTGGATCTTGTGGATGGACTTGTTCAGTTCCTCCAGCAATTTGCGCGGCATGTCGCCACCCGATTTGATCTGCGACACCGATTCGATGGCATCCACCCACTCCGGCGGTGGCGGCGGCACTTCACCGCACTTGTGGTAATCCTCCTCAATGCGCGTCACCTCTTCCAGCAGCTTGCGCTGCAGGGCGGGATATTCCTGCATGTCCTTGCGCACAATGTCGCCGACGCGCGCAAACTCGCGGTCGATCAGCAATGCCGCACTCTCTTCACCGTGTGCCAGCAGCACCGAACGATTGCGCTGCTGCAATTTCTCAGCGGTCAGGAACAGCCAGCGCGACAGGAAGCGGCTGGTCTGCGTGAACAGATGGCACAGGGAATGGATCACCAGATGCATGGGCTCGCGTGCCGCGTACAGGAACAATAAAGCCAGCACGCCAAGGACGAAGATCGACAGCGCGACGCTGTCAGGCCAAAACAACCACGAATGCCAGTCAGTCATTTGAATCCTACCTTTCGTTTTGTTCGCATTTGCCTTGCCACGACTCCGCAGCGGAACTGAATCTTTCTGCTCGCGGACGTAAATTACTCTGCGCTGCAGGCATGAAACGGCGCAATACCGTTCGCACCAGGCACGACTACCGTTCATCCGCAGCCAGTTCGTTCCGCCACTGAATAAATGCATGCAAGCACTTGGAAAAGATAGAGAAAATCACAGGGAAATATTGCGCACTCGCGCGAACGCCAGAAACAAAAAAACCACCTCTAAGGTGGTTTTTTTGCATCGAACCGACGAATAATCGTGTCGGCATTACTACTTTCAGAACGGAATATCGTCGTCGAAATTATCAAAGTTGCTCTTTGCCGCAGGTGCTGCTGCCGGACGTGCAGCCGGTGCGCTGCGCGTCGGCGCGGAAGAACCGCCTTCATCCATCACTTCGAAGCTGCCGCCACCGCCGGCCTTGCCGCCCAGCATCTTCATCTCGTTCACCACGATCTCGGTGGTGTAACGATCCTTGCCTTCCTTGTCCTGCCATTTGCGGGTCTGGATGCGGCCTTCCACATAAATCAGCGAACCTTTCTTCAGGTATTCACCGGCGATCTCTGCCAGACGGCGATAGAACACCAGATTGTGCCACTCAGTGCGCTCCTGCTTCTCGCCGCTCTTGTCTTTATAGTTCTCGGAAGTCGCCAGCGAGACGTTGGTCACCGCTTCGCCGCTGGTCATGTATCGGGTCTCCGGATCTTTACCCAGACGTCCCACCAGAATTGCCTTATTCACTGACATCTCATACTCCCTTCACTAATTGTTCTACCGCGTCTTCGTCGAATCCGCCCATTTCCACTTTGAGGCAGGCGATCTGCTCACTGGCCACCACCAGCACCTCACGCACACCGCGCAATTGTGCCAGAGACAGCCGCAATTCGCTTGCCGCTGCATCATCCATCTCGGATAAATGATACATCCTGGTCAACAAGGGTTCCGGTGCACGCATACCGGACGCCACCACCAGCCACAGCAACAGCATCACCACCGCGAATATCAGCACCGCATTGCCGCCGTAGAGTTGCATCAACAGTCCGCCCATGGCCGAACCAAAGAATGCACCGAGGAACTGCACACTGCTGAACACGCCCATCGCCGTGCCCTTGGACGCCAGCGGCGCGATCTTGCTGACGATGGAAGGCTGTGTCGCTTCCAGCACATTGAACGCGGTAAAGAACACCAGCAAGGTGAACGCCATACCCCACAGACTATCCTGCAGGAACAGGATACCCAGTTGCGCTATCGCCGCCAGCCCGATGGCGATCATGAATACCTGTTTCAGCTTGGCCTTCTTCTCCGCGATGATGATTGGCGGCACCATCAAGATGAAGGCAATCAGCATCACCGGCAGATATACCTGCCACTGGTGCTGCGCATCCAGACCGTTCGCGCGCAGGATGAACGGCACCTGCATGAACACCGACATCAATATCGCATGCAAAGTGAACACGCCGAAATCCATGCGCAGCAAGTCGGCGTTGTGCAGCACCTCTTTCAGCTTGCTGGTATTCGCTTCGGTATCGGAGTGGAAACGGGTGATGCGCGGCTGCGGGATGTACCACAGCACCATCGCGATGGATACGAAGGCCAGCACGCCGGTCAGCTCGAACATACCCGACATGCCGATGGTCTTGTACAGCAACGGTGACAGCACCATGGATAGCGAGAACGTCACGCCTATGGTCATGCCGATCATTGCCATCGCCTTGGTGCGATGCTCCTCGCGCGTCAGGTCTGCCGTCAGCGCCATCACCGCCGCGTTGATTGCGCCCGCGCCCTGGATCACACGCCCCGCGATGATCCAGTAGATGTCATCCGCCGATGCCGCGATGAAACTGCCCGCTGCGAACAGCAACAGGCCCACGATAATGATCGGCTTACGCCCGAAGCGGTCCGACAACCAGCCCGCCGGGATCTGCAAGATCGCCTGCGTCAGCCCATAGGCACCCAGCGCCACCCCGATCAGAAAATGACTCTCCCCGCCCGGCAGCTTCTCGGCATACAAGGCGAAGATCGGAAGAATGATGAACAAGCCCAGCATGCGCAGGCCATAGATGCTCGCGAGGCCGATACTGGCGCGGCGCTCGAACGGAGTCATTGCGGAATCTGAAGCGGACATGAAACGGAAAGTTGGGGTTTTCGGAAGGGGCGTATGTTAACAGGTCTGACTGTGCGTCAGATACCCATGCCCTCCATCTCTATATTGCTCATTCCCCACTTTTCATCCGGATACTGCTGTTGGGTATGCACCCGTTTTCGCGTATATTGGCGGGTCGTTTTTAATGTCCCGTTTGCCTCACATGGAATACATCAAGATACGCGGTGCACGCACCCACAATCTCAAGAACATCAGCCTCGATCTGCCCCGCAATCAACTGGTGGTGATCACAGGCCTTTCCGGTTCAGGTAAGTCTTCACTTGCGTTCGACACGCTGTATGCCGAGGGGCAGCGGCGCTATGTGGAATCGCTTTCGGCATATGCGCGCCAGTTCCTGCAATTGATGGAAAAGCCCGATGTCGATCTGATCGAAGGCCTGTCGCCTGCCATCGCCATTGAGCAGAAGGCGACCTCGCACAACCCGCGCTCGACAGTGGGCACGGTGACCGAGATCCACGATTACCTGCGTTTGTTGTTCGCACGTGCGGGCGATCCGCATTGCCCGGAGCATGGCACCGTATTGCAGGCGCAGTCTGTAGGTCAGATGGTGGATACCGTGCTGGCATTGCCCGAGGGCACCAAGGTGATGATCCTGTCACCCGTAGTGGTGGGACGCAAGGGCGAGCAGCTGGATCTGTTCGACGAGCTGCGAGCACAGGGTTTTGTGCGACTGCGTGTGAACGGCAAGGTGTGCGAGATGGACAACCTGCCCAAGCTGGCAAAGAACTCCAAACATACTATCGAGATCGTAGTCGACAGGTTGAAAGTGAACGCTGACATCAAGCAGCGGTTGGCCGAATCTTTCGAAACCGCTTTGCGTCATGCTGACGGTCGCGCGCTGGCGGTGGAGATGGATTCCGGCAAGGAGCATCTATTCTCGGCCAAGTTCGCCTGCCCTATTTGCAATTATTCACTGCAGGAGCTGGAGCCGCGCCTGTTCTCGTTCAACAGCCCGATGGGCGCATGCCCCAAGTGCGACGGCCTGGGTGTGATCTCCTTCTTCGATCCTGCGCGCATCGTGGCTTTCCCCAATCTGTCACTCTCGGGTGGCGCGATCAAGGGTTGGGACAGACGCAACCAGTTCTACTTCCAGATGCTCGATAGTCTGGCCAAGCATTACGACTTCGACCTGGAGCAATCTTTCGAAAGCCTGCCGGAGAAGATACAGACGGTGGTGTTGTACGGTAGCGGCAGTGATGAGATCGCCTTCACCTATCTGAATGAGCGCGGCAAGAAGATGCTGCGCGAGCATGCCTTCGAGGGCATCGTGAACAATCTGGAGCGTCGCTACAAGGAGACAGAGTCTCCCACGGTGCGCGAGGAGCTGTCTAAGTATCTCAACAGCTGCGCCTGTACCGAATGCAAAGGCACGCGCCTGCGCGAAGAAGCTCGCCATGTGCGCGTGGCTGACCGTACCATCTTTGAATTGAGTGCGTTGCCGCTGAAGCAGGCGCTGACTTTTTTCAGCAACGTGACGCTGGCCGGCAACAAGCAGGCCATCGCCGAGAAGATCGTGCAGGAGATCGCCAGCCGCCTGACCTTCCTGAACAACGTGGGACTGGAATATCTTTCTTTGGAGCGCTCTGCCGAGACATTGTCAGGCGGCGAAGCGCAACGTATCCGCTTGGCTTCTCAGATCGGTTCCGGGTTGACGGGCGTGATGTATGTGCTGGACGAACCCTCCATCGGCTTGCACCAGCGCGACAACGATCGCCTGCTGGATACACTGAAGCGTCTGCGCGACATGGGCAATAGCGTGATCGTGGTTGAACACGACGAGGATGCGATCCGTACTGCCGACTATGTAGTCGACATGGGACCGGGCGCCGGCGAACATGGCGGCATTGTGGTGGCGCAAGGTACCGCTCAGGAAGTGATCGACAATCAGAATTCACTGACAGGTGATTACTTGGCCGGTCGCCGCCGCATCGAACCACCTGTTTCATATCGCAAACCCGATCCTGAGCGAAAGCTTAAGATCGTAGGCGCCTCAGGCAACAATCTGAAAGATGTGACACTGGACCTACCAGTTGGCTTGCTTACCTGCGTGGCCGGTGTGTCCGGCTCTGGCAAATCCACTCTTATCAATGACACCTTGTACGCTGCTGTTGCCCAGCATCTGTATGGCAGTAATGCCATCCCTGCACCGCACCGCGAACTGGAAGGGCTGGAATTCTTCGACAAAGTGATCAGCGTCGACCAGTCCCCTATCGGGCGCACACCGCGTTCCAATCCGGCCACTTATACCGGACTGTTCACGCCGATTCGCGACCTGTTTTCCAGCGTTCCGACTTCGCGCGAGCGCGGTTACGGTCCTGGGCGCTTCTCGTTCAATGTAAAGGGCGGACGTTGTGAATCCTGTCAGGGCGATGGCGTGATCAAAGTCGAGATGCACTTCCTTCCGGACGTATATGTGCCGTGCGACGTATGCCACGGCCAGCGCTACAACCGCGAGACATTGGAAGTGCAATACAAAGGCAAGAACATCCACCAAGTGCTGAACATGACGGTGGAACATGCACACGAGTTCTTCAATGCGGTGCCCATCATCGCGCGCAAGCTGAAGACACTGCTTGATGTCGGTTTGGGCTATATCACATTGGGCCAGAGTGCGACCACGCTGTCCGGCGGTGAAGCGCAGCGCGTGAAACTGTCGCTGGAGCTATCCAAGCGCGACACGGGACGCACGCTGTACATCCTAGACGAACCAACCACCGGCTTGCACTTCCACGACATCGACATGCTGCTCAAGGTAATCCACACGCTGCGAGATCAGGGCAATACACTAGTGATCATCGAGCACAATCTGGACGTGATCAAAACCGCGGACTGGGTGATCGACATGGGCCCAGAGGGCGGCGAAGGCGGAGGGCGCATCGTTGCGCAAGGTTCCCCCAGGGACATTGCGGCCAACAAAGACAGCGTCACTGGCCCCTATCTGAAGAAACTGCTGGGAAAATGACGCTCGACGAAAGACCTTGCCATTAAGGTCGCCGCAAAATAGAAAAGGCCGGGAATACCCGGCCTTTTCTTTATGGCTTGCAGCTGAATTTACTCAGCCACTTCCACTGCTTCCGCTTCCATCGGACGATCCACCAGTTCGATCAGAGCCATAGGAGCATTGTCGCCCTTACGGAAACCGAACTTCAGGATGCGGGAGTAGCCGCCGTTGCGTGTTGCATAGCGCGGGCCGAGTTCGTTGAACAGCTTGGTGACCATTTCACGGTCACGCAGACGGGCGAACGCCAGACGCTTGTTAGCGAGACTGGGGTTCTTACCCAGCGTCAGGATCGGCTCTGCCACACGGCGCAGTTCCTTTGCCTTGGGCAAGGTAGTCTTGATGGCCTCGTGACGCAGCAGCGAAACGGTCATGTTGCGCAACATAGCCAGACGGTGGCTGCTGGTGCGGTTAAGTTTTCTAAGTCCTAAACGGTGACGCATGATTTTCCTCTCTTGCTTTCTGACCCGGTATCTACCGGGCGAGCTTTATTTCTCGGCCACTGCCGTCCAGTTTTCCAGCTTGATACCCAGCGACAAGTCATGTTCGGCCAGCACTTGCTTGATCTCGTTCAGAGACTTGCGGCCCAGATTCGGGGTACGCAGCAGGTCGGCTTCGGTGTACTGGATCAGGTCGCCAATGTAATGGATGCTCTGTGCCTTCAAGCAGTTCGAAGAGCGCGGAGTCAGTTCCAGATCATCAACCGGACGCAGCAGCATTGGATCGACCTTCGGTGCAGCTGGCTTCTCGACAGGAGCCGGTGTGCCTTCCAGTGCTGCGAACACGGAGAATTGCTCAACCAGAATACGCGCCGCGTAGCGGATGGCTTCTTCGGGATCGATGGCACTGTTGGTCTCGATATCGATGATCAGTTTGTCCAGATCGGTACGCTGCTCAACGCGGGCGCTTTCGACTGCATAGCTCACGCGGGAGATCGGGCTGAACGATGCGTCCAGAGCGATGTGACCCACCGGACGTGTTGCACCCGGCTGTTGACGCGAGATAGCGGAAACGTAACCGCGACCTTGTTCGATCTTGATCTCCATGTCCAGCTTGCCGCCTGCTGTCAGGTGAGCAATGACGTGGTTGGGGTTGATCACTTCGGTGTCGGCATTGACTTCGATGTCGGCAGCAGTGACCACACCGGCACCGGACTTCTTCAGTTGCAGGGTGGCTTCAGGCGCACCGTGCAGCTTCAGAACCAAGCCTTTCAGGTTCAACAGGATCTCGACCACGTCTTCCTGCACGCCGTCGATTGGAGAGTATTCGTGCAGCACACCGGCAATCTTCACTTCTGTCACGGCATAGCCGGGCATGGAAGAAAGCAGGATGCGACGCAGGGCATTACCCAGCGTATGGCCGTAGCCACGCTCGAACGGCTCCATCACAACACGCGCCTGAGTGGCGGAGATGTTCTGGACGTCGATTATGCGAGGCTTCAACAGATTATTTGTAGGCATATGCGGCTCCGCGTTAAGTACTTGGAATACAACTCGACAATGAGGTGCTCATTGATAGTTGCAGGCAATTCGGTGCGCTGCGGCACAGCTTTGAAGGTGCCCTTGAATGCCTTGGCATCCACATCCAGCCACTCCGGAAAGCCACGTTGTGCCGCTGCGTCGAGAGATGCCTTCAGGCGCAGTTGCGCGCGAGACTTCTCATTGACTTCGACCACATCACCCGGCTTAACAATGTAAGAGGGGATGTTTACGCGCTTGCCGTTGACCAGGATACTGTTGTGACGCACGGTCTGACGTGCTTCTGCACGTGAGCCGCCGAAACCCATACGATAGGCAACGTTGTCCAGACGGGATTCCAGCAATTGCAACAGGTTCTCGCCGGTGATGCCTTTGGCAGTTGTTGCGCGCTTGTATGTCAAACGGAACTGACCTTCGAGGATGCCATAGATGCGACGGACCTTCTGCTTTTCACGCAGCTGACCGCCGTATTCGGACATGCGCTGGTTACGGCGCTGACCGTGCTGGCCGGGAGGATACGCACGACGCTCTACCGCACACTTGTCGGTAAAACACTTTTCCGCCTTCAGAAACAGCTTCTCGCCTTCGCGACGGCACTTACGGCACTTTGCATCAAGATTTCTAGCCAAGATCGATACTCCTTAAATACGACGCTTTTTCGGAGGACGGCAGCCGTTGTGCGGTACCGGCGTAATATCCGAAATGCTTGTGATTTTGAAACCGGCGGCGTTCAACGCACGCACAGCGGATTCGCGACCCGGGCCCGGGCCCTTGATGCGCACTTCCAGGTTTTTGACGCCGCACTCAACAGCAGACTTGCCAACAACTTCGGCAGCGATCTGTGCAGCGAACGGTGTGCTCTTGCGAGAACCCTTGAAGCCCTGCGCGCCACTTGTAGACCATGCCAGTGTGTTGCCCTGGCGGTCTGTGATGGTCACGATGGTATTGTTGAAGGAAGCGTGAACGTGCGCGATGCCTTCAGCAACGTTCTTCTTTACTTTCTTACGCACTTTCGTGCTGGTCTTTGCCATGTCTGCTGTCCTCTACTTAATTACTTTTTCGCGCCGGCGATGGATTGACGCGGACCTTTACGGGTGCGCGCATTGGTACGTGTACGCTGACCACGGCTCGGCAAGCCGCGACGGTGACGCAAACCACGGTAGCAGCCCATATCCATCAGGCGCTTGATATTCATTGTGACTTCGCGACGCAGATCACCTTCAACGGTGAACTTGGCGACTTCTTCGCGCAGTTTTTCCATTTCGGAATCACTGATGTCCTTGATTTTGGAAGAAGTCAACACGCCTGCTGCAGCACATATCTGCTGCGCACGTGTGCGACCGATGCCATAAATGGCCGTCAACGCAATCACTGCGTGTTGATGGTTTGGAATGTTTACACCGGCAATACGAGCCATGCAGCTACCCTATCGTTCAAAAGTTGCGAATTCTAACATCCAGCGGCGATTGTACTCAATCAACCCTGGCGCTGTTTGTGG
>JBDRPZ010000053.1:0-14614 GCA_043826585.1 Pseudomonadota bacterium | reverse complement strand
GAGTTGCGGACTTTTTGGATTTCGACCCAAAAACGAAAAGGCCACCCCGAAAGATGGCCTTCAATATTCTGGCTCCCCGACCTGGACTCGAACCAGGGACCTGCGGATTAACAGTCCGTCGCTCTACCGACTGAGCTATCAGGGATTTGATGCGGGCGCTATACTAGCGTCAGAAGGGCATTCGGTCAACATCGATGCGCAAATATTTATGTATTATTGATGCTCGACGAGGCGCTGTGTATCTAAATCCAATCCAATTAAAATGGGCGACATGGATAAAAAAACTATATTAATAAAAACCAGCAAGGGCGAAAGCGAAGTTTCCGGTATGTCCGGAGATATGAGACGTGTGCTACTGCTGATAGATGGTAAATCAACTTACGCTGAAGTCGTCAAGCATGCACCGCCAAGCCTGCGCGGCGACCTGCCGGACATCATTCAACGTCTGATCGATTCCGAGCTGATCCGTGACAAATCCAAAGTACATGCGGGTCCGAAGATCGTTGCTCCTAAAGTTGTCGCGCCCAAAGTAGTCACTCCAAAAGCCGAACAGGCGGGAGAGGAGTTGGATTTCACCAGTATGTTCGTTGCACCTGCGCCTGAAGCTATGGCTGCTGAAGCTGCAAGTGCTAAAGCCGCGCAGGAAGCGGAAAAGTTGAAGGCAAGCCAGGAAGCCGCAAAACAAAAGGCTGAAGCAGAGGTTCGCGCAAAGCAAGAGGCTGCTCGCATCAAGGCTGAACTGGAAGCGGCAACCAAAGCAAAAGCTGAGGCTGAAGCTGCCAAGTTGAAAGCTGAGCAGGAAGCTGCGCGAATCAAGGCTGAATTGGCAGCCGCCAAGGAAAAAGCTGAGGCTGAAGCTAAGGCGCTGGCGGAAGAACGAGCCAGACAAGAAGCTGAGACGGCAAGAATCAAGGCAGAAGCTGAAGCGGCAAGAATTAAAGCAGAGCAGGAAGCAGCCGCAAAGGCCAAGGCAGAGGAGGAGGCGAGGGCCAAGGCCGAAGCAGAAGCTAAGGCACTTGCGGAGGAAAAAGAGCGCCTGGAGGCAGAAGCGGCAAGATTAAAAGCGGAGCAAGAGGCTGCTCGCATCAAGGCAGAAGAGGAAGCCGCCCGTATCAAGGCAGAAGAGGAAGCAGCTCGCATCAAGGCGGAAGAGGAAGCAGCTCGCATCAAGGCGGAAGAGGAAGCAGCTCGCATCAAGGCGGAAGAGGAAGCTGCCCGCATCAAGGCGGAAGAGGAAGCTGCCCGCATCAAGGCGGAAGAGGAAGCAGCGCGCATCAAGGCGGAAGAGGAAGCTGCCCGCATCAAGGCAGAAGAGGAAGCTGCCCGCATCAAGGCAGAAGAGGAAGCCGCTCGTATCAAGGCAGAAGAGGCAGAAGCTGCGCGCCTGAAAGCTGAAGCGGAGGCTGTGCGTGTCAAGGAAGAGCAAGAGGCTGCTGCGAGAGTGAAAGCTGAAGCAGAGGCTGCACAGCAAGAGGCAGCGCGCGTGGCCGCTGAGCAGGAGGCGTTGACGCGTTCAAAATCCGAGGCGGAGTTGGCACGCAAGCAGTCGGAAATTGCGGCAGCAAAGGCGGCGCAAAGCGAAGCCGGTAAAGACGCGGCACCTGCCGGATTTCAGATAGATCTGACAGCTTTGAATTCCATGGATGCCAGTACGGATGCAGATGAACTCGCACGACCTCAATCGTCCGGACCAGAGATAAATACTTCTGTGGCTGAACAGCCGCGTAAGCAGAAAGAACCGGAAGCCAAGCAGGATATGGCTGCCGAGATGGCCCGTCTGAAAGCTGAGCAGGAAGCTGAAAGATTGCGTGCCGAGCAGGAAGCACGAGCCTTGGAAGAAGAGCAGGCGCTGGCTGCCGAGCAGGAGAGTGCTTGGGCGGAAGCCGAGCAGCGCGCCGAGCAGCAGAGCAAGCTGGATGCGGAACAGGCGGCGAAGGAAGC
This sequence comes from Pseudomonadota bacterium, assembly GCA_043826585.1. Classification (GTDB taxonomy): domain Bacteria; phylum Pseudomonadota; class Gammaproteobacteria; order Burkholderiales; family Gallionellaceae; genus Sideroxyarcus. The sequence goes on along the minus strand of JBDRPZ010000053.1, from coordinate 12,673 downwards.
GGCTTTGGCGCAGGCGAAGTCAAAGCAAAAGTCGACTACGGCGCGTCGCCGTACACCGCTTCCGTTGGGCAAGATCGCGGCCGCTGTTTTGGTGCTTGGACTTGTTTCGTTGTTCGTGCTTCCGATGTTCTGGCCGATGCAGGAATATATCGCGCCGCTGGAGCAACGGTTGTCTGAACGCTTCAAGCAGCCGGTGAAGGTCGGCAGTATGAGTGCATCCCTGTTGCCTGTGCCCAAGATCGAACTTGTCGATGTGAAGGTCGGTGCCGCGGCTGAATTGAATGTCCGCGCGGCAACGTTGAATTTCGATCTGCTTTCGTTATTGTCCGAAAGCAGGTCAATTGAGGACGTGGTGTTGCAGGATTCGCAGGTAAACGGGAAACAGCTTGATAAGGTTGTCCAGTGGGTCAAAGGAATGGGGGGCGACACGCAATTTCCGCTTGCGCATGTGACGTTGCGCAACATGAAGATAGTCTCTGATGAGATATCCGTGCCTCTGTTGCAGGGCGGTGCAGATTTTGACCAAGGCGGATTCTCCCGCTTGTCGCTGCATAGCGAGGATGAAAAATTCAACGTGGAGCTCAAGGCGGTGGCGAATCGTACTCAGATCACATTCGGCATCCGTGATGACTCTCTGCCGTTGTTCCCTGCGGCTCGGTTCAGCTCTTTCAATGCGAGAGGCGAGGTCGGTGCCCATGAGATCAATATCTCTGATTTCGATGCGCATGCCTATGGCGGGATATGGTCTGGGAAGGGGAAATTGAATTGGAGCAGGGGCTGGAAATTCGATGCCAGTATCCAGGCCAAGACGATGGAACTGACTGAGTTGTTTCCGCAGTTTGGATTGTCGGGGGAAGTGTTCATCGACGGTGAGTTGTCTGCCGGTTCCGAATCGCTTTTCAAATTGACCAAAGCATTAAGGGTCGATGCTTCATTCGAGGCTAAACGTGGGGTCATCAATGGCATCGACATGGTCGAGACTGCGAGACTGGCTAGCCACGAGCATCTGGTAGGTGGACGAACCCACTTTGATGAACTGAACGGTTCCTTCGTCGCTGAGAATGGCCAAGTACACTTCCGCAGTGTGCGCATCACTTCCGGGATGTTAAAAGCTTCGGGTACATTTGAGGTATCCGCGGATGAGGGCCTGAAAGGTGTCTTCAATTCGGAAATCAAGATGCGTTCTGGCAACAATCCTCTGGCGCTGTCCGGTTCAATATCAGAGCCCAGACTGCGCGCACGCTAGACGTGGCTGCGAGCAGAAAATGCGCAGGTCGCTCCGGATCCTGACAATTCTCGCAGCATAATTTGCATTGGAACTGAGGCTGATTGTGGAAATGGCCAAGCTATTAACTTGGCCATTTCCAGTGATTTAATTAGCGTTGTGAACTCTGGCGCTCTATCAAGCCAGTGCTTTCGCCATGCGCTCCAGCGCCTTTTGCAGATTTTCCATCGAAGTCGCGAAAGAGAGGCGCATGTAACCTTCGCTGCCAAAGGCGGACCCCGGCACGACGGCTACTCCTGCTTCCACCAGCAGGTATTCGGAGAACGCGATGTCGCTTGCTTCCTTGATGGTGCCCTTTTGGTGCAGCCTGGCGATGGCAGCGCGCGCATCGGGGAAGGCATAGAAAGCACCGCCGGCTTTGATGCAGCTCAAGCCTGGTATCTTGTTCAGCGCACTCACCACAAATTCATGCCTTTCGCGGAACGCTTTGAGCATGGGGGTGATGCAGCCCTGATCGCCGTTCAGCGCAGCTTCGGCAGCGACTTGCGAGATGGATGTCGGGTTGGAGGTGCTTTGCGATTGCACGTTGGTCATCGCCGTGATGATGTTCTCCGGGCCTGCGGCATAGCCGATGCGCCAGCCGGTCATCGCGTATGCCTTGGAAACACCGTTGAGCACCATGGTTCGGGGGTACAGGTCGGGGCAGGCATTGAGGATGTTGCAGAACTTCTCGTCCGTCAGCGCGATGTGTTCGTACATGTCATCGGTGGCGATGAGAATGTCGGGGTATTTGCGCAGTACATCTCCCAGGGCTTTGAAATCTTCCAGCGAGTAAACAGCGCCGGAAGGATTGCTCGGGCTGTTGATGACGACCATCTTGGTTTTGCTTGTGATGGCTGCTTCAAGTTGGGCGGCAGTCATTTTGAAGCCCTGCTCGATACCGGCTTGCACGATAACCGGCTTGCCTTCGGCGATGATCACGATATCCGGATAAGAAACCCAGTAAGGCGCGGGGATGATGACTTCGTCGCCGGGGTTGATCGTGGCCAGAGCAAGATTGAAGAAGCTTTGCTTGCCGCCGCAGGAAACAAGGATCTGCTTTGCGGTGTAGTCCAGTCCGTTGTCACGCTTGAATTTGTCGATGACGGCCTGCTTCAGGGTAGGCGTGCCGCCAACCGCCGTGTATTTGGTGAAGCCCTTGCCGATGGCAGCGATCGCCGCATCCTTGATGTGTTGCGGGGTGTCGAAATCCGGTTCGCCAGCACCCAGTCCTATGATGTCTTTACCTTCGGCTTTTAGTTGGGCTGCACGGGCAGTAACAGCAAGGGTAGGAGAGGGCTTGATTGCTTGAACTCGCGAAGAGAGAGACACGATGTTTCCTTGGAAGGGTTGGACAATGGTTGAGATTATACGCGCGGGAATTCGGGCGGTGTACCACTTCGATGCCTAATTTTGCGGCATATGTGACCAGTAGCGACGATGGCTGTGCCGGTATGCTTCCAGCTCGATTCCAGATGGCCGAAGGTCGATGATGATGGCGCCATCACGGTCGGAACGCATGATTCGACTACCCTGTTTCACATAGCGACCAGAGACTTCGGGGTGGGGGTGATGGAAGCGATTTCTATAACCTGCGGTGAACACGACATGTTGTGGTGCGACGGCTGCCACAAAAGACGGGCTGGACGAGCTTCTGCTGCCATGATGGGGGGCCACCAGCAGGTCGGATTTCAGTTTATCGGTGTGAAGCTGGAACAGCCGCTCTTCGGATATTCGTTCGATGTCTCCGGTGAGCAGGATATGGTGTTCGCCTGCTCCGATGCGTAATACGCAGCTTTGGTCGTTGTCATGCCGTTTGGCACTGGCTGCTTCCGGTGGGTGTAATACTTCAAAATGAACACCATCCCAGTCCCATCGCATGCCGTCATGGCAGGAGCCGATGTTCTGTTTGCCGCTAAGGCGGGAGTCATTGGCATCCATGGAAGTCAAAATACGTTCGGTCGGTATGGCTTGCAGCACAGACTCTGTCCCGCCGATATGGTCGATATCGCCATGGCTCAGGATCATAGTATCCAGCCGGGCTATGCCCGACCCGCGTAAGGCGGGTACCAGAATGCGGTTGCCGCTGTCTGTTTCTCCCGCATAGTCCGGTCCGGTGTCGAATAGCAGGCTGTGATGTTGTGTCTGCACCGCGACAGCCAATCCCTGGCCGACGTCGAACACCCAGATGCGCGCGGAATCAGGGGCGGGTTTGGCGGGTTCGATCAAGAACATCGGCAGCAGCAGGATGACGCCGAATGCGCGCATCGGGAAGCCCCGCGGAGCCAGTATCCAGAGTGCACCCACTACCCCTGAGCCTATCGACCATGCCGGTGGTGCATGCTGCGCCCATACGCTGACGGGGAGATCGTCCAGCAGGCGTAACAAGGCCATGCAGAACGCGAGCGCATGGTGGGCAAGAGGCAGCGTCCATGCGAACCCCGGCACTGTGCCGAGCAAAGTGAGTGGCACCACCAGCAGGCTGACCAGCGGAATGGCGAAAGCGTTCGCCAGCGGCGATACCAGTGACAGTTGCTGGAACATGGCGAGCAATGGCGGGATCAGGCCGATACTCATCGCCCATTGCACCTTGCCATATTCCATCAGCCAATGCGGGCGACCGAGTCGGTTGGCCGAGACATAGAAGATCAGTGCGACTGCACCGAATGAAAGCCAGAAGCCGGGGGCCAATACCGCCCATGGATCGAGCAACAGCACGACCAGCAATGCAGCGGCCAGCATCTGGCTGGGGGCGACATTGCGTGACAGCAGCAACATGCCGGCGAAGGTGGACAACATATAGAAGGTGCGTTGTGCCGGGATCTCGAAACCCGAGATCAGACTGTAGGCCAGTGCCACCGTGACACCAACCAGAGCTGCTGCCTTGCGCGCCGGCAGGCGCAGTGTCAGCCGTGTGCTGCGCCGCCACAGGCGGTAGGTCAGCCAGAAGAACATGCCGGCCAGCATGGTGATGTGCAGACCGGAGATGGACATCAGATGGTTGACGCCGGTGCGGGTGAACAAACGCCATTCATCCTGCGTGATACTGGCCTGGTCGCCGATGGCGAGTGCCACCAGGATGCCGGCATAAGGAGCTTCGGGCAAAGTCTCATGGAAGCGTTTTCGCAACGATTCACGCAGCCGCTCTATCAGGTAAGCCGGTCTGAACACTGTCGCATCCAGCCGCTGCGGCGCGACTTTGTTGTAGACATAGCCGGTGGCCCGGATGTTGCGCTCCAGTGCCCAAGCCTCGAAGTCGGAGGTGTAGGGATTGCGTGTCGAATGGGGTTGCTTCAAGCGCACGGTGAAACGCCAGCGTTCGCCCGCATGGATATCCACTGCAGGCTGGTCGCTTGTGCGGTAGGTGGAGAGCAGGATATGGCGCGGCACCGTCGCACCCTCTGTTTGCACGCTTTCCACATCGAATGCAAAACGCAGGCCGCGATCATGCACGCGCGGCATCTCGGCCACTACACCGGTCAGCGCGATGTTACGTCCCTGCCAGTCGTCCGGCAGACTTTCGGCCAGATGGTTTTGTGCGATGAAGGCGGCATGGCAGAAACCCAACAGGGCGGCACTGCACAGCAACAGTGCCTGCCGGAATAGCCGTGGTAACGAACGCGGCAACAGCAGGCACAACAGTGCCAGCGGCCAATAAACCGGTAGCGCAGGCAATGTCTCCATCTGTTGCAGGGTCCAGATGCCGAGCGCGAAGCTGAGTGCAAAGGAAACCATGCGGTAAGCCTAACCGAGCATTAGAATCGCGTCATGCGCAAATTCTTTCGAGACAGATTGCCAGGACGTGACGGGGTGTTGCAGAACCGCTGGTTACAACCTATCCGGCACTGGCTGCAGCACCCCAACCTGTGGCATCTGAACCGCCATTCTGTAGCTGGGGGCGTGGCGCTCGGTCTGTTTTGCGGCCTGATCCCGGGGCCGTTCCAGATGCCGACGGCCGCGCTGCTGGCCATGTGGCTGCGCGTCAATCTGCCTGTTGCGCTGGCGACGACTCTCTACACCAACCCGTTCACCATCGTGCCGCTCTATCTGCTGGCTCACCGCATTGGCTTGCTGGTTACCGGGGCAAGCGCACAGAACCCGGTTTCCGATTTCCCTGAACTGAGCTGGAAAGACGGGTTCGAGCAACTGTGGTTGTGGCTGATGGCAATGGGTGAGCCGTTGCTGATCGGTTTACCGCTGTTGGCGACAGGGCTGGCGGTGATGGGTTATTTTGCAGTGCGCTTCGCTTGGCGGTTGGCAGTGCAATGGAAGTGGTATCGGCGCAGCCAGCGACACGCTGCCAAGCTTTGATTCTCCTCAAGCGAGGTTTGCCCGGTCAGGCTGTATTTTTCATTCGAGCGTTAAGACGCCGTCCACCAGTCTCAAACTGCGCTGCATCTTGCCCGCAAGTTCCAAGTCATGGGTGACGATGATGAAGCTGGTCTGCATTTGCGCATTCAGCTCCTGCATCAACTCAAACAAGGCATGCGCACTGTTGCGATCCAGATTGCCGGTGGGCTCGTCCGCCAGCACGCAGGCGGGGCGTGTGACCAGTGCACGGGCCACGGCGACACGCTGACGTTCACCGCCTGAAAGTTCTGCGGGTAGGTGGCGCAGCCGATGGGCCAGTCCCACCTGTTCCAGCATCGCGATGGCTTGCGGATGTGCTTCGGCGGGCTTTATGCCGCGAATGAGTAGCGGCATGGCGACGTTCTCTATGGCAGTGAATTCCGGCAGCAGATGATGGAACTGGTAGATGAAGCCCAGCGAATGGTTGCGCAGTTCGCCGCGCTGCGTCTCGTTCATCTTGGCGACATCCTGCCCCAGGATGCTGACGCTGCCGCTGCTGATGCTGTCGAGGCCACCCAGCAGATGCAGCAGGGTACTTTTTCCGGAACCCGAAGCGCCGACGATGGCGAGGCTTTCTCCGCGCGCCAGATCAAGGTCTACTCCGTTCAATACGCTGACACTGAGATCACCTTGCGCGTAGGTCTTTTTCAGATCGCGGCAAGTGATGACCATCCCCGAATCCTGCTTACTCATAGCGCAATGCCTCCGCCGGTTGCACCTTGGAAGCGCGCCAACTTGGATACAGTGTTGCGAGCACGCTGATGAGGAATGACATGCCGGCGACGACAAGCACGTCACTCTGGCGCAAATCTGATGGCAGCTCGCTGATGTAATAGAACTCCTTGGCCAGGAACTGCACGCCGAACAGATTCTCGATGAAGGGCACGAGGGTGCCGATGTTGAGCGCCAGCAACACGCCGCCGATCACACCGATTGCCAGACCGATGAAACCGATCAGCACACCTTGCACCATGAATATCTGCATGATGCTGCGCGGCGAGGCGCCCAGTGTGCGCAAGATGGCAATGTCGGCCTGCTTGTCGGTGACGGCCATCACCAGCGTGGAAACGATGTTGAAAGCAGCGACCAGCACGATCAGCGACAGGATGATGAACATCATCTTCTTCTCCATCGCCACCACCGCGAAATAACTGGCGTTCTGGCGTGTCCAGTCGGTCGTCCACAGGTCGACAGGGATCTTCGCTTCCAGCGCGCGGGCGATCTGCGGGGCTTGATCGAGGTCGTTCACGCTGCCGCTGATGCCGGTCACCGAATCCTGCATGCGATAGAGTTTTTGCGCGTCGTTCAAATGGATCAATGCCAAGGCATTGTCGTAGGGAGACATGCCGATCTCGAAGATGCCGCTCACTTTGAATTGCTTCAAGCGCGGCAGCATGCCGGCGGGTGTGAATTGTCCTTGCGGTGTGATCAGCAACAGCGGGTCGCCGATACGCGCGCCCAGCGACCGTGCCAGGTCGACGCCGAGCACGACGTTGTATTCGCCCGCTTGCAGGCTATCCAGCGTGCCGTGTTTCATCTTGTCGCCGAGCGCGATCAATTCCTGTTCGGCGGCGGGCAATATGCCGCGCACCATCACGCCTTGCACGCGTTCGCCCTGCGACAACATGCCTTGACCGGTGACATAGGGGGCGGCTGCACGTACGCCTGGAAGGCTTGCGACGGTATCCAACGTACGCTGCCAATCCTTGATGCCTTCACTGCCGATCACTTGCAGGTGAGGGGTGATGCCGAGGATGCGTGCCCGTATCTCTTTCTGGAAGCCGTTCATCACCGACAGCACCACGATCAGCGCCATCACGCCCAGACCGATGCCCAGCATGGAGATGAGCGAAATGAATGAGATGAAGTGGTTGCGGCGCTTGGCGCGGGTGTAGCGCAGACCGACGAATAGTTCAAAGGGTTGCAAAAGGAATTCCCGTATTTATTACGGGCGTTAGTGTGCCACAAGGTGCAGGCGCGCGAGTGCTAAACTCGCCGCCATGGAACATCTTCATCTCATCATTCCCGATCTCATCCTGCCGCGTGAGATCGCACCCGATACGCAAGCCGAACTCTCTTTGCTTGAAAAAATATTGGCCCGCGCCGCGCATGGAACTTTGCCAGCAAGGGCGGTCGAGGAGCGCGTGTGTGAGCTGTTCGGTGTCCTTAGTCCGGCGCCCTTGCGTGCCGCGGGAGATGGTCTGGACGTGAGGGGGTACGAATGGATGTGTGCCGATCCGGTGGAACTGCAACGGCAGCCTGCACAGGTGATGGTGCGGCCCGATGTGGTCTGTGATGTCGAAGAGGCTCAAGCATTCTGCGCGTCGTTGAATAGCCATTTTTCTGCTGATGGCATCAGTTTCCACGCGCCGCACCCGCAGCGTTGGTATCTGCAGGTGTCCGAAGTCGGCGAAGTAATGATGCCCACGTTGAGCAGTGCGGCCTGGGGCGATGCGCGCGAGTTGATGCCGCAGGGCAGGGATGCCGTGCGCTGGCGGGCGTTGGGTAATGAGATGCAGATGTTGTTGCACGGGCACGCACTGAATCAGAAACGTCTGGCAGCAGGACTGCCGCCGATCACTAGTCTGTGGTTGTGGGGGGGCGGGCGTCCCGGCGAGGTAAGCACAATGTTCGATGCGGCAGGTGGCGATGAGCCCTTGGGCGCTTTTGCGCGCGCGGCTGGTTTGCGCCGCTTTGACAGTTTGTCCAGCATGCTGGACAGCGATATCAGTCATGGCGCTTGGCTAACGACTGATCTTTCGCAGCCATTGCGACAGCACGACCTTTATCAATGGCGCGAGAATCTGATCGTGATGCAGCGCGAACTGTTGCAACTCATCTGGCAGTCTATGGGGGCTGGCAAGCTGCGTTTGCTCACGATCGAGGTGCCGACTGCAGAGGCTTTGCATCGTTTTGAGCTGAAGGCCAGTGACCGCTGGAAAGTCTGGCGTCAGCGTCAGCCCTTGGCTGCCTATTCTGTGTAAAATCATCGCAAAACGAGCAAGGGTACTAGCATGAATTTCTGGCGCGATGTGATGGGATATTTCTGGGGAGCCGAGTCGTTGCCTCTGCTGGTGATGGTGCTGGGTCTGTTCTTCCTGCTGCATCATTTTCTGCGTGAAGAGCGCCCCAGCATCATCAATACCGTCATTTTCTATTTCGTTTGCGTGTTCGGGTTGTTCATCTCGGGTGTGCTGCATGCGCTCGCGATAGCGCGCGGGGCAGACATCATGCACGAGGTCTCTGTGATCGGTGCCGGTGTGGCGGTGATCCGTTTGTGGGGGTTGGTGGTGTTCCGCCTGATCCTGCCCAAGATCAAACTCAATCCGCCGCGCATCACCGAAGATATCTTCGTCATCATCGCCTACGTCGCATGGTTCATGGTGCGCCTGCGCTATGCCGGGCTGGACCTGGGCAGTATCGTCGCGACCTCGGCGGTGATCACGGCAGTGATCGCTTTCGCGATGCAGGACACGCTAGGCAACATTCTCGGCGGTCTTGCCCTGCAGCTCGACAATTCCATCGAGGTGGGCGACTGGATCAAGGTGGACGATCTCGCCGGCAAGGTCGTGGATATCCGCTGGCGCTCGACACTGGTGGAGACGCGCAACTGGGAGACGGTGGTGTTTCCCAATTCGCAGTTGATGAAGAACAAGTTTCTGGTGTTGGGGCGCCGTACCGACCAGCCGGTGCAATGGCGTCGCTGGGTGTGGTTCAACGTGTCACTGGAGGCCCCTGCACCCAGAGTGATACGTGTGGTGGAAGATGCCATTCGCCAGGCCAGCATCCCCAATGTGGCCAGCGATCCTCTTCCAAACTGTGTGCTGATGGATATGGATGACAAAGGTTATGCGCGTTATGCCATGCGCTACTGGTTGACCGACCTGCTGCCGGACGATCCGACCGACGCCATGATCCGTTGGCACATCATGACCTCGTTGCAGCGCGCCGGACTCAAGCTGGCGGTGGATGAGCGCCATATCCATCTGACCAAGGAGAACGACAAATACGAAGATGCACAGCATCAGCATGAGGTGATGCTGCGCCTGAAAACCTTGCATCGTATCGATCTGTTCTCATCCATGACCGAGCAGGAACTCAAGTGGCTGGCCGAACATCTACGATTTGCACCGTTTGCCAAAGGGAATCTGATCACGCGGCAAGGTGAACAGCAGTCGCACGGTCTCTATATCCTCATCCGCGGTGAAGCAGAGGTGTTCATAGAGTCCGGGAACGGTGAACGACGCTCGCTCAATATTTTGCACAAGGGCGATTTCTTCGGCGAGATGGCCTTGCTGACCGGCGCACCGCGGCGCGCATCAGTGGTGGCACTGACCGATGTCGAATGTTATCGCTTGGACAAGGACGCCTTCGAAGAGATATTGCGCGCACGGCCGTCCATCGCCGAGGAAGTGTCGCACATGTTGGCCGTCCGAACGGCAGAACTGAATGATGCGAAGCAGGATATCGACTCGGTTTCCAATCGTCCCGATATCACGCAAAGCACAGGTGAGATATTGGCGACCATCCGCCGCTTCTTTTCGCTCGGCAAGTAAGACCTTGAAAAATAGAATTTCCTTTATTTCAGCATGCAAAGCCGTTCGGTTTGCCGCACGGCATGTTGTATCATGCCGCCCGTGAATGATCCTTTGAGATAGCTACTATGAAACTGACCTTCCTGGATTTCGAACAACCGGTCTCCGACCTCGAGAACAAGATCGAGCAACTGCGCTATGTGCAAGACGATTCCGCGCTGGACATCTCGGATGAGATCGGCCGCCTGCAAAAGAAGAGCCAGAGTCTGACCAAGGATATCTATGCCAAGCTCACCCCTTGGCAGATCTCGCAGGTCTCGCGTCATCCGCAGCGTCCTTACACGCTCGATTACATCGAGCATCTGTTCACCGATTTCGAAGAATTGCACGGTGATCGCGTATACGCTGACGATCCTGCCATCGTGGGCGGCTTGGCGCGTTTCAACGGCCAGAGTGTGATGGTCATCGGTCACCAGAAAGGTCGCGACACCAAAGAACGCCAATACCGCAACTTCGGCATGCCGCGTCCCGAGGGCTATCGCAAGGCGATGCGCCTGATGCGTCTGGCCGAGAAGTTCGGCATCCCTATCATGACCTTCATCGACACACCGGGGGCTTATCCCGGCGTCGGCGCGGAAGAGCGCGGCCAGTCTGAGGCCATCGGTCGTAACTTGTACGTCATGGCGGAACTGCGTGTGCCCATCATCTGCACCATCATCGGCGAAGGCGGCTCCGGCGGCGCGCTGGCGGTGGCAGTCGGCGATGCAATGCTGATGCTGCAATACGCGACCTATTCGGTGATCTCTCCCGAAGGCTGTGCCTCCATCCTGTGGAAGAGTGCGAGCAAGGCCGAAGAAGCTGCCGACACGTTGGCGATCACGGCAACCCGTTTGAAGACGCTCGGTCTGGTCGACAAGATCGTGAACGAACCCTTGGGTGGCGCGCACCGCGATTATGAAGCGACCATGGCCAGCGTGAAAAAAGCCTTGGCCGATGCGCTCAATCAGGCTCAACGCAAATCAACCGACGAACTGTTGCAGACGCGCTTCATGCGTCTGATGGGCTACGGCAAGTTCAAAGAGATCGAGCTCCAGTAATCGCGGAAGCGTATCTGTCCTGACGCGACGTTCGCCGATGTCGCACACCTCATCCCGTCCGGATCCATTGCATGACCGCATCGCGGCGCAACTTGCACCGCGGTTGCCTGCGGGCAGCAAGCTGCTGCTCGGCCTGAGCGGTGGCATGGATTCGGTCGTGTTGCTGCACGTTCTCCATCATCTCGCCCCCGAACTGGGGTTCACACTTTCCGCCATGCATGTCCATCACGGCATCAGCCCCAATGCCGATGCTTGGGCAAAGTTTTGCGCTGAACTGTGCGGACACTATGCCATTCCGCTTGAGATCAAACATGTCGACATCGCGCCGCTGAAAGATGCGCACGGCATCGAGGCATCGGCGCGCAAATTGCGCCATGCCGCGTTTGCCGAAAGCGCTTGCCGCTACGTCGCGTTGGCTCACCATGCGGACGATCAGGCGGAGACATTGATGTTGCAGTTGTTGCGCGGTGCCGGTCTGCGCGGTGCTTCTGCCATGCCGTACGCGCGCGCGCAGGGGAGTCAACTGTTGTTGCGCCCCATGCTTGAGGTCGGGCGGACGGAATTGCTCGCTTATGCGCAACAGCTGGATTTGCAATGGATAGAAGATGAAAGCAATGCGGACGACAGCTATCCGCGTAATTTTTTGCGCCATCGCCTGTTCCCCTTGTTGGAGGAGCGTTTTCCGGCCTGGCGCGATACGCTGGGGCGAAGCGCAAAGCATTTCTCCGAAGCCGCCGGAATTTTGGATGAAGTTGCGCTGGCAGACGGGGCGGGTGAACAATTGCTGGCGGTGGAGAAACTGAAAGCCTTGTCTGTGCCGCGCGGCAAGAACCTGCTACGCCAGCATTTGCATCTTCAAGGTGCGCCGATGCCCCAAGAGGCGCAGCTTGATGACATGCTGCGCCAGTTAAACAGTGCACGAGACAATGCAGATGTCTGTGTAAATTTTGGCGACTGGCAGCTGCGCAAGTATCGCGACCACATCCATGTAATGAAAGCACTGCCTGCATTCGATCCGATGTTGCGTCTGGAATGGCAAGGAGAGTCAGTCGTGCACTGGCCACCATTGCAACGTGAACTGCACTTCACCCAGGCAATCGGGCAAGGCATTAGTCGGGATAGATTGCTGCAGGGGCGTGTGACTCTGAGATTGCGCAGCGGCGGCGAGACATTGCGTCCGCATCCACTCGCGGCACGGCGCAGCATGAAGAATCTGTTGCAGGAAAATGGTGTGCCCCCCTGGCAACGGGAGCGTCTGCCCATGTTGTATTGCGGAGAGGTGTTGGTGTGTGTGGTCGGCGTGGCTGTCGCCTCGGAGTTCCAGGCAGGGGAGGGGGAACAATCTGTAATGGTGGCGTAAGCTAGATTGGCATATGATGCATCGGCAGAAGCAAGCCGTAACCGTTCCAGTCAACTCTTCAGGGAGA
>JBDRPZ010000052.1:0-8586 GCA_043826585.1 Pseudomonadota bacterium | reverse complement strand
GCGAATGCCAAGGTCATCCGCAGCATCCTGCTGGAATACACGCGCATCACGCATGACATGGTGTTCGAAGAGACCATCGTCTCGCCCAAATACTGCGTTGAACACAAAACCGGCTCGACCTGGTACATCGGCGACGACCGCACGCCGTTGCGCTGGGGTGATGCACGCGGCCGCTGATGTTTCCTAGTGATAGCGTACTTTCCGTACGAGAACTGAACCTTGCCACCAAGCGCCTGATCGAAGGCGGCCTGCCGCTGGTGTGGGTGCGTGGCGAAATATCCAACTTCGTCGCAGCCTCTTCCGGCCACTGGTATTTCTCGCTCAAGGACGAACAGGCGCAAGTGCGCTGCGTGATGTTCCGTCATAAACAACAGTATCTGGATTTCCGCCCGAGTAACGGCATGCTGGTTGAAGTGCATGCATTGGCCACGCTATATGAGGCGCGCGGAGAGTTCCAGCTGACACTGGAGCGTATGCGTCCGGCCGGGCAGGGTGCGCTGTATGAAGCGTTTGAACGCCTGAAAGGAAAGTTATCCGAAGAAGGCCTCTTCGATGCCGCACGCAAACGCGAACTGCCGGAATTCCCGCGCCAGATCGGCATCGTCACCTCCCCGCAGGCTGCCGCTTTGCGAGATGCGTTGCGCACTTTGGCGAATCGCATGCCGAGTGTGCCGATCGTGTTGTATCCGACACCGGTGCAGGGCGAGGGAGCAGGACGCAAGATCGCACAGGCGATCCACACCGCCAACGAGCGCGCCGAATGCGACGTGCTCATCGTTTGCCGCGGCGGCGGCAGTATCGAAGACTTGTGGTCGTTCAACGAGGAAGTGGTGGCGCGCGCCATCGCGGCCAGCGAGATCCCGGTCATCAGCGGTGTCGGCCATGAGACCGACTTCACCATTGCCGATTTCGTGGCCGACCTGCGCGCCGCAACCCCGACTGCGGCAGCGCAGGCAGCAGTCCCCGACCGGCAAGCTTTGCTGCACTATCTGGGGAAGCAGGGACAGCAGCTCACACAGTCACTGATGCGGCAGATTGAACGCCGCATGCAGCAAGTGGACTATCTGCAACGCAGGCTGGTACACCCTGCGCAACGCATACAGCAGCAAACGGAACAGCTGGATGCATTACGACGCCGGCTTGATCTGGCACAAAGCAGTGCCATGCAGCAGATGCAGTGGCGCTGGCGCTCGTTGATGCAACGCCTTGGTGTTCTCGCCCCGGACTTTGAGGCGTCGCAATACCTGCTGTCCACATACGCCCAGCGCACCGAGGCTGCCATGACGCGTCAACTTGAGCGCCATGAAGACAGACTGCTCGCGCTACAGCAACATCTCCATCTGCTCGACCCGAATCAGGTGTTGGCGCGCGGCTATAGCTTGGTGCGCCAAACCAAGGGAGGCATCGTATCCGGTTCAGAGCAGATTCAGACAGGGGACGTGCTGGACATCACGTTCGCGCAAGGTGGCGCTCGCGTTCAGGTACAGGAAACCTCAGAGTCGAAAGCAGTTTAGGATAAAATTCGCGCTCGCTTTCTAACCCAACTTTGCCAAAGATGAACCTTCCTTTCTCACGACGCACTCTGTTGCTGATGCTTCTGGCACTGGTCGTCATCTGGTTCGGCAATCTGGAATACCGCAAACTGATCAAACCGGATGAAGGGCGCTATGCCGAGATTCCGCGTGAAATGGTGGTGAGCGGTGATTGGGTCACACCGCATCTGAACGATTTCAAGTATTTCGAGAAACCGCCGCTGCAATACTGGGCCACAGCCGTCGCTTATGAGGTGTTCGGCGAACATCAATGGACTTCACGCCTATGGACTGCTCTGACGGGCTTCCTCGGCATCCTGCTCACCGGTTTCGTGGGTATGCGCCTGTTTGGGCGTGCCGCAGGCCTGTATGCCGCCCTGATCCTTGGCAGCAGTACGCTCTATGTGTTGATGGCACATGTGAACACGCTGGATATGGGCGTCACCTTCTTCATCACACTGGGCATCTTCTCGTTATTGCTGGCACAGAATGAACAAGCCATCCCATACAGACGAAACTGGATGATCCTTGCCTGGGCCGCCATGGCATTGGCAGTATTGAGCAAAGGACTGATGGGTCTGATCCTGCCTGGTGCGGCACTGTTCCTGTATGCCGTGTTCAACCGGGACATGGGGATATGGTGGCGCATGCACTGGGTTACTGGCTTGCTGGCGTTCTTTGCCGTGGTCGCACCTTGGTTCGTGCTGGTGATGCAGGCCAATCCAGAGTTCTTCCAGTTCTTCTTCATCCATGAACACTTCGAGCGTTTTCTGACCAAGGTCCACTCCAGATATCAGCCTTGGCACTATTTCGTGCCTATCCTGCTATTCGGCATGCTCCCCTGGACATTGCTGATGCTGGATACAATGTTGCGCACCTGGCGCGACAGCGCAGCGGAGGCGCGCCACTTCAGTCCTGAGCGTTTTCTGCTGGTGTGGGCGGTGTTCGTCTATATCTTCTTTTCGATCTCCAGTTCCAAGCTGCCGTCCTATCTGCTGCCCATGTTTCCCGCGTTGGCCTTGTTGATGGGCAAGCAGATCGCGGCGATGTCCACACGCCGCCTGTTCTGGCTGATAGCGCCGGTACTGCCGCTGCTGCTCATCTTGCTGTTGGGACTGGGGCCGCTGGTCGATCAGCAGTCAGAGAGTCCGGTGCAGCATGAGATGTATTCCGCCTACGCCGACTGGCTGAAGGTTGCCGCCGCCATCTGGCTGACTGGAACTGGCGTTGCCCTGTACGGCATCCGGCGCGAAAAAGTGACGAGTGCACTGGCAGTGCTCGCGCTGGCTTCGTTACTGGCTGCACAGATCGGCATCACCGGCTACAACACCATCGCCCGTGAGCGTTCCGGCTACCCCATCGCCGAAGCGATCGCTCCGCACATCAAGCCCGAAGTACCGTTCTATTCGATCGAGAACTATGAGCAGACGTTGCCGTTCTATCTCAAGCGCACATTTATTTTGGTCGACTTCAAAGATGAGATGGCATTCGGCATCCAGCAGGAGCCGCACAAGTGGATACCCGATATCGCCACATTCATTCAGCGCTGGGAAAGCGACAAAGAAGCCTATGCCATCATGCCGCTGCGTGTATTCCCTGAATTGGAAAAGAAAGGTCTGCCCATGAAAGAGATCTACCGAGACCATCAACTCGTGGTGGTGGTCAAACCATGAGCCTGCTCAACTTCAGCCTCATTTTTATCGGCGTGATGCTCAACGCCGCTGCCCAGATACTGATGAAGTCGGGTACCAATGCCATCGGCCATTTTGAGTTCAGCATGGCCAACGTGATGCCTATCGGCTGGAAACTGGCGACCGAATGGCACATCGTCACGGCGCTGTTCTGCTACGCCATCAGTGTGGTGGTATGGATATTGGCGCTGTCGCGCGTGCCGGTCAGCATCGCATTTCCCATGTTGTCTATGGCCTATGTCGTCAACGCCGTCGCAGCCAAATATCTGCTGGGCGAGGACTTCAATGCCACCAAGCTGGTCGGCATGGGTGTCATCATCATCGGCGTCATCATTATTTCCCGAGCCTGAACATGAGTGAATTCCTGCCTTTTACCCGTCCCTATATCGACGAGGACACCATCGCTGCCGTCGGCGATGTGCTGCGCTCCGGCTGGATCACCTCCGGCCCCAAGGTGCAGGCATTCGAAAAGGCACTGTCCGAATATTTCGGCGGGCGTCCGGTGCGCACCTTCAACTCCGGCACCTGCACCATGGAGATCGCCTTGCGCATCGCGGGCATCGGGGCAGGAGACGAGGTCATCACCACGCCTATCTCTTGGGTGGCGACCGCCAACGTCATCCTCGAAGTCGGTGCGACACCGGTGTTCGCGGATATCGATCCGGCCACGCGCAACATCGATCTGGATAAAGTCGAAGCTGCGATCACGCCGCGTACCAAAGCCATCATCCCGGTAGATCTATCAGGTTTGCCGGTAGATCGCGACAAGCTGTATGCCATCGCCGCGAAACACAATTTGCGCGTGGTGGAAGACGCAGCGCAAGCGATCGGATCAATGTGGCAAGGCAAACGCATCGGCAGCTTCGGCGATTTCGTCTCGTTCAGCTTCCAGGCCAACAAGAACCTGACCACCACCGAAGGCGGCTGTCTGGTACTGAACAACGAAGAAGAAGCCCGTCTGGCCGAGAAATACCGTTTGCAGGGTGTCACCCGCACCGGCTTCGACGGTATGGATGTCGATGTGCTGGGCGGCTAGTTCAACTTGACGGTCGTTGCTGCAGTCATCGGGCTGAATCAGTTACAACAATTGAATGACATCACTGCACGACGCCATATACTGGCCAAGCATTACTTTGAGTCGTTCGGAGCGGATTTCGAACAGCAGACGGGCGCGCAATTGCCATTGGCAAATTTCGAGAACAGCAACTGGCATATGTTCGAGATCGTATTGCCAGATGGTGTGAAGCGCGCCGACTTCATGGCCAAGATGAAAGAACAGCACCATATTGGCTGCGGCGTACATTACCCGCCTATTCACCTGTTCAAGATGTATCGCGAGCGCGGCTTCAGGGAAGGCATGTTCCCGGTGGCAGAGAACGTTGGGCAGCGCATCGTTACGCTGCCCCTGTTCCCAAAGATGAGTGAAGCTGATGTGGAGCGGGTGGTGGTGGCGGTGAAATCGTTATGCCCGACTAATGCCGGGTAGCACAGACACTTTCCGCGCAGCTCTGATATTCGGGCGTGCTGATGTGCTCTTTGCCGCTTGAGGCGATAGTCTCCAGCGCAGTCAACACCTCCATGCTGGCTTTCTCCATTTCCGCAATGGAATGCAGTCCCGCTTTATATTCCCCGCCATAATATTGCTTCAAGGCGTTGACACCGAAATGGTGCACGCGCTTGTGAGGTTCTTCCATTTCCTTGTAGCCCACAAAGCTTGAGAAACAATGTCCGCCTTCCCCTTCGTAATACCATTTACCCAGACGGCAACTGTGGTGATCCGCGAAATCTTCAGGCTTTTTGCTCGAAACACCAAGAAACACTTTATATACCTCGAATTTGTAAACCAGGTGATCGACCTTCGCCACCTCTATGAAGCTACGTATAGCGGTACTGCTGATGGTGTTTTTCATCTGTTTGATGATACCCATCAAACCGCGCATGCTTTCCGCCGCTTGCTCGCCGTCCTGATGGAAGTTCTTTGCCTCTTGCGGGCTGACTTCCACCATTGATTTGACGCTGGACATCTCATCCTGGATGGTGCCCACCAACTTGCTGATGTCGGTCGTTGCCGAAGAGGTGCGTTCGGCCAGCTTGCGCACCTCGTCTGCGACCACCGCGAAACCGCGACCCTGTTCGCCTGCGCGCGCCGCTTCGATCGCGGCATTGAGCGCCAACAGATTGGTTTGATCGGCCACTTCCTTGATCAGTTGCACGATGCCGCCGATCTGTTTGGTGCGTTCATTCAGGCGGTCTACACTGCGTGCGGTTTCCGCCGTTCGCTCTGACATCTGCTGCAAATTGGCAGAGATTCGCTCCACCTCGACCAGATTGGTGTCCAGTGCATTGATGGTGTTGGCGAATTCTGAATTCTCTTCCTTCATGGCTTGCGCCATGCTTGCCAGCGAACCTTGCGCCTCCTTGGCTGAGTTTCCATAGGCATCCATATGCTGATACAGCTCGTTGTGCATGACGATCAGTTCACTTGTATTGTTGAACTTGCTGATGACAGAATCATGTGCCTGCTGCAGGGATTGCACGCTGTTCTCCCTTTCGTTTAGTGCCTGTTCATAATTACGCAGCTGTTCCTTGAGTGTCATCACTTCCTGTTTATAGCCGTTGTTGAACATTTCTTTCTCCTTTTGCTGGACCAGAAAAGACTGCACTTGCAGAGTGGTTAAGTATCGTCACTTGCGCGCGGAACTCAATATGTCATTTGGCCTATGCCTATACCTATACCCAGACCTATATATCCAATACCTTAGAGCTATCACTGCCAGCAATTGGTAAAGTGTCCGCAGTTTCGCGAAGCAGACATGCTGGGGTAGAATGCCGCCCCTATGAGCGCTATCCAACTATCGGTCGTCATTCCCGTCTACAACGAAGAGCAGGGGCTGCAAGCCTTGTTCGACCGTCTCTATCCAGCACTGGACAAACTGGCGATCCCGTATGAAGTCATCTTCGTCAACGACGGCAGCCGCGACCGCTCTGCAGCCATACTGCGCGAACAGTTCCAGCAACGCCCCGATGTGACCCGCGTCGTGCTATTCAACGGCAACTTCGGCCAGCATATGGCGATCATGGCGGGCTTCGAACAGAGTAAAGGCGCTCGGGTGGTGACGCTGGATGCCGACCTGCAGAATCCGCCAGAAGACACCCATCTGCTGCTGGCCAAGATGGATGAGGGACACGACTATGTCGGCTCTATCCGTCGCCAGCGCAACGACAGCTGGTGGCGTCATGTCGCTTCGCGCGCCATGAACGGACTGCGCGAAAAGATCACCCGCATCAAGATGACCGACCAGGGCTGCATGTTCCGCGCCTATGACCGCAACATCATCGATGCGGTCAATAGTTGCAAAGAGGTGAATACCTTCATCCCGGCACTGGCCTATAGCTTCGCCAAGAATCCGGCCGAAGTGGTGGTCGGGCATGAGGAGCGCGCCGCGGGCGAGTCCAAGTATTCCCTGTACAGCCTGATCCGCCTCAACTTCGACTTGATGACCAGCTTCTCGCTGGTGCCGTTGCAGATATTCTCCATGCTGGGCATGCTGATCTCTCTGGGCTCGGGCGCGTTCTTCGTGTTCCTGGTGATACGCCGCCTGATCATCGGCCCCGAGGCGGAAGGCCTGTTCACCTTGTTCGCGCTGATGTTCTTCCTGATCGGCATCGCGCTGTTCGGCATCGGCCTGCTGGGTGAATACATCGGCCGTATCTACCAGCAAGTGCGTCACAGACCGCGATATCTGGTCGAGGCAGTGCTGGAACAGGCAGTGGAAAAACCAAAACGCACGCGCAAGCCCAAGGCTGCTGTCGAGGCACCAGCGGATATGTTCGCGGACGACGAAGCATGAGTCGTGCTGTCGTCTTTGCATATCACAACGTCGGTTACCGTTGCCTGAGCGTATTGCTTGCACACGGCGTGGATGTGGCACTGGTAGTGACACACCGCGACAATCCCAACGAGAACATCTGGTTCGACAGTGTGCAGAAGCTGGCCGAGTTGCACGGCATCCCCACCATCACGCCGGACAATCCCAATACACCGGAAGTGATTGCGCAGATCAAAGCATTGCAGCCTGACTTCTATTTCTCGTTCTACTACCGTGAGATGCTGAAGCCGGAACTGCTGGCAATTCCAAAGCAGGGTGCCTTGAACATGCACGGTTCCCTGCTGCCTAAATATCGCGGTCGTGTGCCGGTGAACTGGGCCATCATCCATGGCGAGACCGAGACCGGCGCCACGCTGCATTACATGACCGAGAAGCCGGACAACGGCGACATCGTGGCACAGCAGGCCGTGCCTATCCTGCCGGACGACACGGCGCACGAGGTATTCCTGAAGGTGACCGTCGCGGCCGAGATGGCATTGAACGATGTATTACCGGCTTTACTGGCCGGAACGGCGCCGCGTATCAAGCAGGATCTGAGCAAAGGTGCCTATTTCGGTGGCCGCAAACCGCAGGACGGTGAGATTGATTGGGCACAGAGCGCCCAAAACATTCATAATCTCGTCCGCGCCGTGGCGCCGCCCTATCCGGGTGCGACCACGACACTGCTGGGCAAGCCCATGCGCATCCTGCGAACCTTGATGGGGCAGGGTGACAAGAATGGAAAAGCTGTGTTCTATGTGCGCGACGGCAAGGCCTATGCGCGATGCGGCAAGGGAACATTGCAAGTAATGCGTTTCGAGTTGGACGGCAGCGAGATGACTGCGCAAGATTTCGCCGAGAGATTCGGCACTGAAGAATTTGAATTCAATCGTTGAGGCTATAAAAATGAAGAAAGTCCTGATCCTGGGTGTGAACGGTTTCATCGGTCACCATCTGTCCAACCGCATTCTCGAGACCACCGACTGGGAAGTCTACGGCATGGACATGAGCACCGATCGCATCTCCGACCTGATCGGCAAGCCGCGCTTCCACTTCTTCGAAGGCGACATCACCATCAACAAGGAATGGGTCGAGTACCACGTCAAGAAATGCGACGTGATCCTGCCGCTGGTCGCCATCGCCACACCGGCCACTTACGTGAAGCAGCCGCTGCGCGTGTTCGAACTGGACGTCGAAGCCAACCTGCCCATCGTGCGTGCGGCGGTGAAGTACAACAAACATCTGGTATTCCCGTCGACCTCCGAAGTCTATGGCATGTGCCACGACGAGGAATTCGATCCGGAAGAATCCGAATTGGTGTGCGGCCCGATCAACAAGCCGCGCTGGATCTATTCCAACTCCAAGCAGCTGATGGACCGCGTGATCTGGGGTTACGGCATGCAGGACAACCTGAACTTCACGCTGTTCCGTCCGTTCAACTGGATCGGCGCCGGTCTGGATTCCATCAACACGCCGAAGGAAGGCAGCTCGCGC
>JBDRPZ010000051.1:0-11215 GCA_043826585.1 Pseudomonadota bacterium | reverse complement strand
ATGTAAGGACTGCGGGATTTTATTGGAGCGGGTGAAGGGAATCGAACCCTCGTCGTAAGCTTGGGAAGCTTCTGCTCTACCATTGAGCTACACCCGCATGGTGTAGAATGCGGCGCGGATTCTAACACGGGCATCATTCAGTAAAGTGATCACTATCAGCATTAACGGCGCCTCTCGACATTTAGCAAACGCCTCCAACATCGCCTCATTGATTGAAGAAATGGGACTGACCGGCAAGCGCATCGCGCTTGAGCGAAACGGCGAGATCGTGCCACGCAGTCAATTCACCTCTCAACAGCTCGAGGATGGCGACACGCTTGAAATCGTAGCCGCCGTTGGCGGCGGGTAATCATAATTCCAGAACTTAGCCACACACATATATATATGAACGACACTTTAACCATTGCAGGCAAGAGCTACTTTTCCCGATTGCTGGTCGGCACAGGCAAATATAAGGATTTCACCGAAACTCGTGCTGCGCTGGACGCCAGCGGCGCGGAGATCGTCACCGTTGCGATCCGACGCACCAACTTGGGCCAGAACGCCGACGAGCCAAATCTGCTCGATGCAGTTCCACCTTCAAAATTCACCTACCTGCCCAATACCGCAGGCTGCTATTCGGCTGATGACGCAGTACGCACTTTGCGCCTGGCACGTGAACTATTGGACGGTCACTCACTGGTCAAGCTGGAAGTGCTGGGCGACCCGCAATCGCTCTACCCAAACGTGATTGAAACCATCGCCGCAGCCAAAACGCTTGTTGCAGAGGGTTTTCAGGTCATGGTTTACACCTCTGATGACCCAATCGTTGCCAAGCAACTGGAAGACATCGGCTGTGCCGCAATCATGCCGCTGGCTTCGCTGATTGGTTCCGGCATGGGCATCTTGAATCCCTGGAACCTGCAATTGATCATGGATCGTGTGCAAGTGCCGGTGATTGTGGATGCCGGCGTGGGAACAGCTTCTGATGCGGCCATCGCCATGGAGTTAGGCTGCGACGGCGTTCTGATGAACACCGCTATCGCCGGCGCCAAAGATCCGGTATTGATGGCATCCGCCATGAAGAAAGGTGTCGAAGCCGGGCGCGAAGCCTATCTTGCCGGACGTATGCCGAAAAAACTCTACAGTGCCAGCCCCAGCTCACCGACGGCAGGCATCATCGCCTCGACACGTAGCTGATGACTGCTCCTGAAGACTTTCGCCAACGCCACATCAGAAGCTTCGTCCTGCGGCAGGGCCACCTTTCAGTAGCCCAGCGACGCGCTGTCGATACGCTACTACCACGTTATGGCATACCTTATGTGGCACGACCACTCGATCTGGATCACGCCTTTGGACGCTCTGCGCCGAAGATACTTGAGATCGGCTTCGGCATGGGCGACAGCACTGCGACCATTGCCGCGACGCACCCCGAAAATGATTACCTGACTTTGGAAGTTCACACGCCCGGCGTTGGCAATCTACTCAAGCTGATCGATGCGCAATCGATCAACAATATCCGCATCATCCAGCACGATGCAGTGGAAGTGCTACGCGACATGATTCCCGATGCGTCATTGGATGGCGTGCATATCTTCTTCCCCGACCCATGGCATAAGGCCCGTCACCACAAGCGCCGCCTTATCCAGTCGCCGTTCATCGAGAAGCTGGTGCTTAAACTCAAACCCGGTGGATATATCCATGCTGCAACGGACTGGCAGGAATATGCAGAACAGATATTGAATGTCTTCAGCTCAGAACCGCAGCTAGAGAATACTGCCGCCGATTACGCCCCTCGCCCTGACTACCGCCCACTCACCAAGTTCGAGCAGCGTGGCATACGGCTTGGTCACGGCGTCTGGGATCTAGTTTTCCGCCGCAAGAAAGACCTGTAATAGATCATTCAGAAAGCGCCGGCCCCTCTCGGTCGGCGCGATGCGCCCAGCTTCTCGCACCAGCAGTCCTTTTAGCTCTGCCGCCTGCAACTCATTGCGTATCAATAACAGTGGCAGGCTGGTACGTTCCTGAAACAGCGATTCTTCGAACCCGCCATTCAGACGCAATGCATTCATCATGAATTCAAATGCAAGGTCGTCCTTGCTCAACACTTGCTCGCTCTGCACCTGCGCGCCCAGCATTACCCCTTCCATATATGCCTTCGGCTGCTTATGCCGCGCCTGACGGATGACCTTGTCATGAAAGCTCAGCTTGCTGTGCGCACCCGCGCCGATACCAAGGTAATCGCCGAATAGCCAGTAATTCAGATTGTGACGCGCACGCTTGCCCGGCTTGGCGAACGCTGAAGTCTCATAGTGTTCATAGCCATGCTCGGCCATCAACGTTTCGATTCCCAGCTGCATCTCGCTACTCGCATCATCGTCCGGCAGTTGGGGCGGGTGATGCGCGAACAGCGTGTTCGGCTCCAGCGTCAGGTGATAGCAGGACAGATGTTGCGGGGAGAAAGAAAGCGCAGATTGCACATCAAACAATGCCTCCTCCTGTGTTTGCTTTGGCAAGGCATACATCAGATCCAGATTGATGTTTTCAAAGTGGCTCTGGGCGATATCGATGGCGCGCCTCGCCTCATCACCGGAATGGATACGACCCAGTGCTTGCAGTTGGATATCGTTAAAACTTTGAATGCCAAGCGACAGACGATTCACCCCCGCGTCGCGGAATGCCACGAATTTGCCTGCCTCGACCGTGCCAGGATTCGCCTCCAAAGTAATCTCAGCCTCATGCGCCAATGGCAAGCGCATGCGCACCTGCGTCAACAGAAATGAAAGCGCATCGCCAGATAACAAGCTGGGCGTACCGCCACCGATGAAGATGGAATAGATTTTGCGCCCCCAGATCAAAGGCAAGGCCGAATCCAGATCGCGCAACAAGGCATCTACATATGCCTGGTCCGGTATCTCGCCGTGCGCCTCATGCGAATTGAAATCGCAATACGGACATTTGCGCACACACCAGGGTACATGGATGTAAAGCGAGAGCGGCGGCAGCGCCTGAAAATTCGCGGGCTGCGACTTGATGCCGAATGGCTGCAGGATTTGCGCGCTCATGTGCGCGGAAAGCGCTGCATCAATACCTGCAACGCCTT
This sequence comes from Pseudomonadota bacterium, assembly GCA_043826585.1. GTDB lineage: Bacteria > Pseudomonadota > Gammaproteobacteria > Burkholderiales > Gallionellaceae > Sideroxyarcus. The sequence goes on along the minus strand of JBDRPZ010000051.1, from coordinate 8,133 downwards.
GGCGCGATGACTGATCTGAGCCTTTTCATCGTGGGAAAGTTCAGCGGCCGTCTTACCGAACTGCGGCAACCAGAACATCGGGTCGTAGCCGAAACCGCCTTCGCCACGCTCTTCATGGAATATCTCGCCTTGCCATTCGCCCTCAGCGATCAAGGGCTGCGGGTCATCAGCATGGCGCACCAGCACCAGCACACAGTAATAATGCGCACGCCGGTCAGCCACACCCTGCATATCTTGCAGCAGCTTCTCGTTATTGCGCGCATCTGATTTCGGATCATCGCCTGCATAGCGGGCCGAGATCACGCCGGGCGCGCCGCCCAGCGCTTCCACACAGATGCCGGAATCATCCGCCAGCGCGGGCAAGCCACTAGCACGACTGACATGCCTGGCTTTGGCCAGCGCATTCTCTACGAATGTGCAGTGCGGCTCTTCTGCCTCTGAGATGCCAAGCTGTGATTGCGTCAGCACCTCGATACCCAGCGGGGCCAGCATGCGCTGGAATTCACGCAACTTGCCAGCATTGTTCGAGGCGATGACCAGCTTGTTCATTGCGCCAGCGCCACGCGTTGCATCTCACCCAGTTGCTCGATGCCGAGCTTGGCCAGCTCAAGCAGGGTATCCATCTCTTCGCGAGAGAAAGGATGGCCCTCAGCCGTACCTTGCACTTCTACAAAGTGGCCACTGCCCAGCATGACCACGTTCATATCGGTGTCGCAATCAGAATCTTCCGGATAATCAAGATCAAGCACTGGCGTGCCTTGGTAGATGCCCACCGAAATCGCGGCGACGGAATCCTTAAGAGGATTCTCTTTAACCAGCCCCTGCTGCATCAGGCTGCTCACTGCATCATGCAAAGCGACATAGGCACCGGTGATACTGGCAGTGCGCGTACCACCATCGGCCTGGATAACATCACAGTCCAGTGTGATGGTGCGTTCGCCCAGTTTGGCGAGATCGACCACGGCACGCAGGCTACGCCCGATCAGGCGCTGTATCTCTTGCGTACGCCCCGATTGCTTCCCTCTGGCTGCTTCGCGCCCCATGCGACTGCCGGTCGAGCGTGGCAACATGCCGTATTCAGCCGTCACCCAGCCTTCGCCGCTACCCTTCTTGTGCGGCGGCACACGCTCTTCCACACTGGCGGTGCAGATGACTTTGGTATCACCGCACTCGATGAGTACAGAGCCTTCGGCATGTTTGGTGTAGTGACGGGTGATGCAGATGTTGCGGAGTTGGTCCGGCTGTCTTTGACTGGGGCGCATGGCGTGGATCCGTGAAAAAATCGAAGGCGGATTATACCGCCTCGCACGGGGATCTATGCAGCGGCACCTTCTTCGAGGATCACGCACACCGGCGACTCGGTGACATGATCCTGCTCCACCGCTCCAAGTCTGGCTACGACGGCCGTCGTATTATCGGCACGGGCGCCTTCACGGTAGATAGCTACATCGATCAATTCGCCCAGCGTGGTTTGCAAATAGCTGGTGGCGTGCAGCTTAGACAGTTCGGTTTCTTCCAAGGGACTCCAGAAGCCATCGCTGCAGAGCAACAACATATCGCCATCTTGCACTTCGACACTGGGTGCGACCTCGGCGTAGAACATATCTTCCACCCCCCCCAGACAGTTGGTAATCTTGTTGCGATCGGGATGGGTGCGCATCTCTTCAGCGCTGATGATGCCCCAATCCGCCCACTGCTGAACTACCGAGTGGTCATGCGTGACGCTCTGCACAGCCCCTTGGCGCAGCAGGTAAAAGCGCGAGTCCCCGGCATGCGCGAACCACACCTGACCATCCTGCACCAGCGCAGCCACACAGGTCGTACCTGGACTGCCGCCCAGATTCTGTTCACGTGCATAGTCGATGATGGCATCATGTCCTGCACGCATAGTCGCGCGCAAGAATACTTCCGGCTCTTTCACACGCCCCGACTCAAGCCGACTAAAAGCGCGCATGAATGTGTAGACAGCGATCTGTGCAGCGATCTCACCATGCAGATGGCCGCCCATGCCGTCGGCTAGCACGAGCAGCAAGGCATCATTGGTATAGGCATAGCCCACACGGTCCTGATTGTATTTGCGCCCACCGATATGGTTGGCCTGGTGAATAGCGAACTTCATTCAATTTCCCGCTGTTTGCCTGCCCGCAGCACGTACGGACGCGGCGCTTGGACGCAATCGTAATATAATGCGCCGCACTCAGTCCGTCTTTTTTCCTCCCGCCTGGAGTTTTGATGATTTTCAGCATGACCGGCTATGCCGTTGCCACCGCAGAACTTGATGCCGGTTCAATTTCGCTTGAGTTGCGCTCAGTCAATCATCGCTATTTGGATCTTCAATTAAGGATGCCGGATGAATTACGCGCAATGGAGCCGATGTTGCGCGAGCAGATCTCGGGCAAGATCAGTCGTGGCAAGGTCGAATGCCGCATCAACGTCCTTTCCCGCGCCTCCGCCCAACCACAGAGCAGACTCAATCTTGATGTCGTAAAACAACTCTCTGACTGGAGCTCGCAGGTGCGCGAGATACTGCCCGGGGCCGGAGAACTGACGATCTCCGAAATACTGAAGTGGAGCGGTGTGACTGAAAGCCCCGCCGCCTCCAACGAATCCCTAAACTCAGCCGTGGCCGAAGCCCTCCAACAGGCCTTGCAGGACTTTGCTGCTGCCCGGCAGCGCGAAGGTGAGAAGCTTGCCAGCTTCCTGCTTGAACGGGTAGAAGGGATAGAGCAGTTACGACTGGCTGTCGCGCCACGTATCCCCGGTGCCGTAGCCACCTACGAATCAAAACTGCGCGCACGCCTGCTCGAAGCATTGGGCAGCGAAGATGATGAACGCGTCCGCCAAGAGATCACTTTGTATGCCAGCAAGATAGATGTGGACGAGGAGCTTTCACGCCTGCACACCCACCTTGCCGAAGTGAAGCGAGTAATCGGCAAGGGCGGTATCGTAGGCAAACGTCTCGATTTCATGATGCAGGAACTACACAGAGAAGCGAACACCCTTGGCTCAAAATCTGTGGATACAGAAGTTTCACGCTGTGCGATGGATATTAAATTATTGATCGAACAGATGCGCGAGCAAGTACAGAACATCGAATAGGAGATCAGCATGCCCGGAAGTCTTATTGTCATCAGCGCCCCTTCGGGCGCGGGAAAAACCAGTCTGGTACATGCCCTGCTCAAGCATAACCCTCAAATCGGGCTCTCCGTTTCGTATACGACACGCGCCCCGCGCGAGGGCGAGATTGACGGCAAACACTATCATTTCATCACCCGCGACGCCTTTGTCGAAATGGCAAAACGGGGGGAGTTCCTTGAAAGTGCCGAAGTCTATGGAAACTTCTATGGCACTTCGCAAAAATGGATCGCGGACGAAACCGCCAAAGGTCGGGACATCCTGCTCGAGATCGATTGGCAGGGCGCAGCACAGGTGCGCAAGATATTCCCTGCATGCGTCTCCATCTTTATCCTGCCCCCCTCGCCGGAAGCTTTGGCTCAGCGGTTGAACGGTCGCGGCACTGACGACGCCAGCGTGATCTCCAAACGCCTTGCCGCCGTGCGGGACGATGTCGCTCATGTTGCGGAATTCGATTATGTTATTATCAACGACGACCTGAACAGGGCACTGCACGAGCTTGAATCCGTCGTGTTGGCCGCCCGGCTGCGCGGATCGAGACAGATCGCAAGGCACCAGCAACTTATCAACCAATTACAGACACCGGAGAATTAATCATGGCTCGTATCACCGTCGAAGACTGCATGACGTATATACCCAACCGCTTTGAGTTGACATTGGCCGCCGCCTATCGTGCCCGTCAACTTGCCAACGGCGCCAATCACTTGGTCGAAACCAGCAAGGACAAACCGACCGTCGTCGCCCTGCGTGAGATCAGCGAAGGCAAGGTCGGTATCGAGATCCTGAACCGCGGCATGGCCTAACCACTTTTCCCTGCAGGACCTCAGCGGAGCAAATACATGTCCCAAGCCGATGCTGAAGCGCTCCTGCAGGAAGTCTCCGCCTAACTCAAGGCGGAGGACGTAGCACAGCTCCAGTCCGCGCAGGATTTCAGTCACGCAGCCCATGAAGGGCAGATGCGCCAGTCGGGCGCTCCTTACGTCACACACCCCATCGCTGTTGCCCGCATCCTGACGCCGCTGCATCTGGATGTGCATGCCATCAATGCCGCGTTGCTGCACGATGTTGTGGAAGACACCACAGTCACCATAGAAGAAGTGTCCGATCGGTTCGGACCTGCAGTTGCGGCACTCGTCGAAGGCCTCAGCAAGATCGACAAATTGAAGTTCGATACGCTGGAAGATGCGCAGGCTGAGAATTTCCGCAAGATGCTGATGGCGATGGCTCGCGATGTGCGCGTGATACTGATCAAACTGGCTGACCGTCTGCACAATATGCGCACGCTGGATTCTGTCCCGGCGCACAAAAGTGCGCGCATCGCCCGCGAGACGATGGACATTTATGCCCCCATCGCGAATCGCCTCGGATTGAACACCATCTATCAGGAACTGGAAGATCTCAGTTTCAAGTATCTGCACCCCAACCGTTATAACGTACTTTCCAAGGCGCTCAAGGTTGCCCGCGGCAATCGTCGCGAAGTGGTCAGCAAGATTCTTGAATCTATAGGACAGCGCCTGGATGCCAACAATATCCAGGCCGAAGTCAAAGGGCGCGAAAAACATCTTTTCGGCATCTATCAAAAGATGCAAAGCAAGTCACTGGCATTCGCACAGGTATTGGATATTTACGGTTTCCGCATTCTGGTCAACGACATTCCGTCCTGCTATTTTGCGCTGGGTGTCTTGCACAGCCTGTACAAGCCATTCCCGGGAAAATTCAAGGACTACATCGCTATTCCCAAGGCCAATGGTTATCAGTCCCTGCATACGACGCTTTTCGGCCCATTCGGCACGCCGATTGAAGTACAGATCCGCACGCATGAAATGAACAAACTGGCGGAAAGCGGCGTGGCCTCACATTGGCTATACAAGGCCAGCGACACCCAGATCAATGAACTGCAGCAGAAAACGCACCAGTGGCTGCAGAGTCTGCTGGAGAGTCTGGCTCAAAGCGGCGATTCGGTCGAATTCCTGGAGCATCTAAAGATCGATCTGTTTCCGGATGAGGTCTACGTGTTCTCGCCCAAGGGCAAAATCTTCGCTTTGCCCAGGGGAGCCACGACCGTCGATTTCGCCTATTCCGTGCACACGGATATCGGCAATCGATGTGTGGCCTGCAAGGTCAATTCCGAACTGGTTCCCCTACGCACCGAACTGCGCAACGGTGATCGCGTGGAGATCATTACCGCTCCGCAGGCCCACCCCAATCCCGCGTGGCTGGGCTATGTCGTCACCAGCAAAGCACGCAGTGAGATCCGCCATGCCCTGAAGACCATGCACCTTAATGAATCCGCCCGACTGGGCGAGCGTCTTCTTTCTCAGGCTTTCAATGCGCTGGGCCTGAAGCTGCAGGATATGGATGAGGCGCATTGGGAAAGATTACTGCGTGATACCGGTGTCAAATCTCAGCAGGATATCTTTGCCGACATCGGGCTTGGTCGCCGTCTTAACATGGTGGTTGCCAAGCAGCTCGCCAGCATAGGTGACACCATCTCCAGTGATGCCTTGGGCAATGCTGTGGTCACCATACAGGGCACGGAAGGCATGGCTGTGCAGTTCGCAAAGTGCTGCCGCCCAATCCCCGGCGACCCCATCATCGGCATCATCAAAAGCGGCCAGGGCTTGATCGTGCATACGCATGATTGCCCGACCTTGCGCAAGGGACGTGGCAGCGAGCAATGGCTGGATGTGATGTGGGACAAGAACATCAGCCGCTCCTTCGATGTCAGCATCAAGCTGATCGTGGCCAACCGGCGTGGCGTGTTGGCGAAAGTCGCTGCCGCCATCGCGGACGCTGACTCGAACATCGAGAACGTTAATTTCAGCAATGAAGGCGAGTACACCGCGACCTACTTCACCTTGCAGGTCAACAACCGCCTGCACCTCGCCAACATCTTGCGCAATCTGCGCAAGATCCCGGAAGTGATCCGCATCGCCCGCTTGAAGAATGCAGGTTAGGTGCGGCTACTAGACTGAGAACCGCCCCAGTATCTCCAGCATCACGCTGGCCTTATCGAAAGTCTCCTGATATTCGTCTTCACAGTGCGAATCAGCCACGATGCCGCCTCCGGCCCAGCAGCTTATCTCTCCATGCGCATACACCATTGTTCGTATAGCGATGTTGGTATCCATCTGCCCGTCGAAACCGATATAGCCAATGCTCCCGCAATACACGCCTCGGCGATCCGGCTCTAACTGCTCTATGATTTCCATTGCCCGCCGCTTTGGTGCTCCAGTTATTGAGCCGCCGGGGAAACAATCTCGCAGCACATGCAATGCATCGCAACCCTTTTTCAGGGTGCCCTCCACGGTGCTGACCAGATGATGCACATTTGCATAGCTTTCCAACTCGAACAGCCTTGGGGTTCGTACCGAGCCGGCCTTGCAACTCTTGCCCAAATCGTTACGCAGCAGATCAACGATCATCAGATTTTCCGCCCGGTCTTTAGGATTTTCTAGCAGATCGTTCGATAAGCGCTCATCCTCATCCTGGTTGCTCGCCCGTGCCCGTGTGCCTTTGATCGGCTTGGTTTGCACCCTGCCCATTTGTACTTGAAGGAAGCGCTCCGGCGAAGCACATAGTATCTGCACATGCGGCCAATCCATGAATGCCGAATATGGAGCCGGGCTCAGTCTGCGCAACTCCCGATACGCAATGAATGCGTCTCCGGATGCTTTTGCAGCGAATCGCTGCGCCAGATTGACCTGATAGCAGTCACCCTCGAGCAAATAGCCCTGCACTTTCTCGTATGCCTGCTTATATTCGGCAGGTGATAGATTTGAAGTGACACCTGCTTGAACTTCAAAAATCTCCTCTCTCTGTACCGCCGACAAGGCGGTTTCGACCCGGAGCTGCACCTGGCCCAATGTCGCTTCTGTCTGCGGATATCTCAAGCGCGAAACCAGTCGCGCTTCTCTCTTCTGGTGATCGATAACGATGGCCCAGTCGTAGATGCCCACAGCCATCTGCGCAATATCTTCCGATTCTTGCGGGCCAACTGCCAGTTGCTGATAGCCGCGCCCCAAGTCATACCCCCAATACCCCAATGCACCGCCTGCAAACGGAATATCAGGATATTGATCAACCACATCCCCGAGTTCGCCGCGAATCACTTCGAATGGATCGTCACTTGTTTCCCGATTGCCTGATGCGCTGCTTATGGCTGTTCGTTCGCCCTGCGTCACCAGCGTCGTCACCGGTTGAGCAACAATGATGTCAAAGCGCCCGATATTTCCGCTATCCAACCATGCAGCCCATGGCCAATCGCGAACCGCCGCGAAATATGGACCGGCATCTTTCAAATAGGTGATAGGCGAACTAAATAGCATCAGAGTTCAAATCCATGTCCCGAATCCGGGGAGTGACAGGTCAATGAAGACTTCATTGCACCTTGGGGAAGTGGTATGCCTAGACGATTTTGGCCGGCTGGCGCAATTATAACGGGGCGCGCAAACACGCAGCCCAACGCTCCACGCAAACGATCACTTTGCAATTTGTCCGACTGATATCGAGTAGCAAAGAGCCTTAATGCAGAAGCAAGGCGCGCAATTTATCACGCCGTATGGCTCACACGCGGGCTGACTGAGCGCCCTCGAAATTCAAGGCGCATAAACCCACAAGCACTTGCTCGCAAAAAAAGGTGAATCAGCCCCTACCTGTACTACGAGTCGGGGCTGCTTTCACAGCCTCCCACAGCCTTAGTTTGGCTTGCCGATGCCTGGCGTCGGGAAGGGCCAGGTCGCAGCCGGACGAATCGGCGGCGGCGCAGAAGGTGCCGGTGCCGTCGCGACAGGAGCTGCTGCTGGCTTGTTAACCACCACTGGCTTTTTGGCTACAGCTTTCTTAGCTACTGGCTTTTTGGCTACAGCTTTCTTAGCCACTGGCTTCTTGGCTACAGCTTTCTTAGCCACTGGCTTCTTGGCTACAGCTTTCTTAGCCACTGGCTTCTTGGCTACAGCTTTCTTAGCCACTGGCTTCTTGGCTGCTGCTTTCTTAGCC
>JBDRPZ010000050.1:0-17511 GCA_043826585.1 Pseudomonadota bacterium | reverse complement strand
CAAGCGCAGCAGCTGGAAATCGAGCAGCTGGAGCGGGAGCTGGAGCTACTGAAGCAGCAGTGACCTTCTTCAACGCACAAAGGGGATGACACGATGCAAACCGGGCCACGCGAGATCGTAACGCCGTTCAGAAACATCCCGCTGGAGGTGCCGGAGGGGATGAAGCACAACGAGTTCTTCAACAGCACGGAGAACCTGAACGATCTGGTGAACAACAACGGTCTGCTGATGAATGCGGAGAACCTGTTGTTGTATCGCAAGGCGCTGGGGCACAGCACCGAGTTCGATTGCTCGATCATCTACAACACTTCCAAGACCATCCTCAATCCGCTGGGACGCCCGGTGCGGCGCACGCAGGTGGCGGACAATGTGAAGCATGTGTGGAATCGGATGAACCAGATCATCATCGATTACATGCTGGAGCAGTATCCAGATCCGGCGGAGGCGCTGATTCTGGCGGGCGAGGCGAGTCTGGATGCAACCTGGCCGCTGACCTCGCCGGGTGTGCCGAGCATCCGCATGTTGCACAACCACTTCATCGTCTTTCCCACGCAGACTTTGCGCGAGGCCAGACTGGCCGATCCCGGCAATCCCAATCTCACCGATGGCGGTCAGCACAGTCTGTTCCAGGCTTATATGCGCGATGTGTATCGCGATTTCTTCGACCAGGCGCTGAGCCTGAAGATACTCAAGCCGGCAAGCGAAGAGGATGCGCGCATCCATCTGACCGGCTATCCGCAGGGGCTGCCCAGCTGGGAGATACAGGGCGGGGCGAGCGCGCTGAAGGATGTGCACTTCTGGAAAGAGTACGACGAGGTGCTGAAGGGCTTCCTGGATTTCTACCGCACCTTCTTCTCGCAGGTCTCCACGCACAATGCGCCGATGCTGACGGATGTGCATTTCCCCGAGCAGGTGGAGAACGTGCTGCTGTTCAACAACGACTTCATGAAGACGGCGAAGAAAGTGCGCGACCACTGCATCGTGGATGCGAAATATGCCAATGCGATCCGCTGGCAACCGGCGTTCAAGCAGATCATCTACCGCAATGATGCGGGCAAGCTGATCGTGACCATCAGCCAGAATTCCATCGGCAATGCGATCACCGAATTGCTCGGCGTGGTGGTGAACCGCGTCCCCGATGCAGACGCCTATGCGCAGCAGGAGCCTGCCTTGATTGCGCGCCTGCTGGAAGTGCGCCGCCGTCTGGTGGAGGCCGATCTGGGCGAGGGCATCGCCACCGCCTGGTGGCCGAAGGAATGAGCGTTACAAGCTGCGGGCGAACTTTGAACGATAATGCGACCTGTTTTCCTGAATGTTCATGGATGGTGCAATGATTGAAACGAATATGAAAGACACGATGAGTACATTGCTGAAGGCCACTTTGTTGGCCGTTTTGTTTTTGGGGCTGGGCGGGTGTACATCCGTGGTGAAGCTGAACGTGAAGCATGCGCCGGAGATCGATCTGGGGGCGGCGCGCACCTTGAGTGTGGCGCGCTTCACCGTGTCCGGGCAGGTGAATCTGGACGCGGCCAATGGCCGGGATGCCTGGAGCAATCTGGTGAAGAACGCGGTAGCGGGCAGCTTTGCAGCGCCATCTGATGTGAGCGTGCAGGAGAACCAGTATTCCAGTCTGGTGGATGCGCTGTCGCGCAACGGCTATTACCAGATCAGCACCGGAACGACAGATGCGAAGCTGACCGGGCACGTGGACTATCGCGTGGATGACAGATTGTCTTCGCAGGAGAACAAGAAAGCCGAAGAGGGTAAGCGCATCACCTACACGTTGACGCGGAAGGTGGAGGCAACATTGCACTTTTTGGTGACGGATAAGCGCGGCATGGTGCTGGGCAATTCGCAGGTGACACATGCTTCGGAAAAGAAGTGGACGGACGACAGCGAGGCGGAAGTGCGCAAGCGCGCACAGCAGTTGAGCGTATCGTCCTATGTGCTGGAAGAGATCGCCGCCGCGAACGCGCTGCTGGTGCAGAAGATCGCCCCGCACTACGTGCTGGAGAGCCGCGTGCTGGAAGAATGCGACAGCGAGCGGAGCAAGCAGGGCAACAAGGCTGCCGAGGATGGCGATTGGCTGGCGGCTGCCAGCCACTGGCAGGCAATGAGCGGCAGCGGTGATGCAGAGTGTCGCCATGCGGCCGAATATAATCTGGGTGTGTTCGACGAGAGCGAAGGCCGTCTGGGTGAGGCACTGATGCGCTTCGAGAACGCCTACGCATTCACGCGCAACGCGAAATTTTCCGCCGATGCGGAGCGCATCCGCAAGCGTATGCGCGAAGAGGAACGAATGAAGCTGAACGAAGCGAAGCGGCAGCAGGCTGCGCCGCTCTGAAATTGAGGCTGTAACCTGCAGCCTGTAGTATCGGGGTCGTTTTATCATCAAGCTAATTGGCAATCATCAACAGGAGGAGTCGAGTCATGACCGCAGTCGCAGATTTCAAGATCGTTCGAAATTCCACCGTGGGCACCGAGCTGACGGAGGACAAGGCCAAACTGCTGGCCGGTAAACTGGGCGTGCGCCAATTGAAGGACGGCGAACTGCTGGTGAATGAAGGCGAGGCCGACCAGACTTTGTTCATTTTGGCCACCGGCAAACTGGCGGTGACCAGCAAGGATGCGCAGGGTGTTGAGCAGGCTGTTTACACGATGAAGGAAGGGGAATGCGCCGGGACGCGCGCCTTCGTCGAGCGCTCGCCGCGCAAAGCGACGCTACGCTCGGTGGGAGATTCCACCGTCTACACACTTTCGCCTGACGATTTCGAAGCTTTGCTGGATGTCGAACCGCGTCTCGCTTTCATGGTGATGCGCGCCCTGTTCCGCGTGACCCACGCCAATCTGTCGCGCATGAACCGGGAGAGCAAGGAGCTGGCGAACTACATCACCAAGACGCAGGGGCGTTACTGAGCCCCATTTGCTATCGCCCGGAAAGCAAATGATGTCCGCTACCAATCACTCACGACTTGCTGCGACTCTGACGGTGCGTTGTGCCGATACGTCCGATGTCGATAGTGTCGTGGCGCTGGTCAATTCTGCCTATCGCGGCGATTCCAGCCGCGCGGGCTGGACGACCGAGGCGGATATCCTGGGTGGGCAGCGTACGGATGCTGAGGAGGTCGCACAGTCGATCACCGAGGCGGGATCGGTGTTCCTGTTGAGCGTGTGCGATGGCGAGACCATCGGTTCGGTGCATCTGCTGCGGCAGGATGCGGGCACGGCCTATCTGGGGATGCTGGTGGTCAAGCCGGGGTTGCAGGGGCGGGGGCTGGGCAGCCATCTGATGGATGAGGCGGAACGATTCCTGATGGAGCAATGGGGTGTCTCGCGTTTGCAGATGCAGGTGATCACTTTGCGCGAAGAGCTGATCGCCTTCTATGAACGGCGCGGTTTTTCGCGCACGGGTGAGTTCAAGCCGTTCCCGAGCGGCGAGCCGCGATTCGGCCTGCCCAAGGTGCCGGGACTGAAGTTCGAGGTGCTGGAAAAGTCTTTGGGTATTGCACGCGCAAGGGATGCAGATAGATGAACGCAGTCTTCGCCGCGCTGCTGGTCGCGCTCAAGACCTTCTTCCATCCCAGAATGCTGGCATTGGTGCTATGGCCGATGTTGCTGGCGACAGCGTTGTGGGTGGGCGCGGCTTTCATCTTCTGGGGCAGCTGGATGGACAGCCTGACCGGACTGGTTCAGCAGACCGGGCTGGAACAATGGATCGCACAGGGTTTTCTGGCGATAGCGACCCACTACTTCATCGCCACCGTGCTGGTGTTGTTGCTGCTTCCGGCGATCTATGTGACGGCACTGATGATCACCGCGATCTTTTCGATGCCGGCGATGGTCGATCATGTCGCAACAAAGAACTACCCAACTTTGGAACGCAAACAAGGCGGCACAATGGCTGGTAATGTTTCGAATGCCGTGATGGCTGTTGCGGTGTATTGCCTGGGGTGGATCATCAGTTTGCCGCTGTGGTTGTTCACACCTTTTGCTCTGGTCTTGCCTGTCGTACTGATGGCTTATTTGAATCAGCGCTTGTTTCGATACGACGCCTTGGCGGAGCATGCCAGTCGCGAGGAAATAGATCAGGTCGTGGAGCGTGCTTCGGGGAAGCTGTATCTGCTGGGGGCGTTGGCGGGGTTGTTGCAGTTCGTACCGTTGCTGAACTTCATTGCGCCGGTGTATGTCGCGCTGGCCTTCATCCATCTTTGTCTTGATGAGTTGAACGAACTGCGCTTGCAGGCGGCCTGACGTTCGTCAGAAGCTCAGCGCCATGATGCACATGGCGCTGATGAGTGAGGCGGATCGATCCTGCCTAGTTGGCAGAGCGGATGCTACAGAAGCTCAGCAATTCGCCCAGTGACTCATACGCATCCCGCATCGACTGGAAGATCCCAAGGAATCTGGATTCGTTGTCGTAGAGCGCGCGGTGCGTCTCCGGATCGGTGGTGAGGTATATCTTGACCATGATGCCCTCCGTTTGAAATTTATATCGGCGGTTTTCAGGACTACTTTAATGTAGCCGCATCAAGTTTTATCTGATGTCATGAAAAGGAGCAGGAATGCGGGCTACTTTTCCATTCGGCCGTATGCCTGCGCGCTGGCAGGCAAACGAGGGTGAGTTCGGGCAGAATGTGACCGGTTCAATCGGGAGTATGTGCAATGAATGAGATCACCAAGCCCTCCGGGGAAAAGCGCAACATCTGGATGCGCGGACTGTTCATGTTGTTGATCGGCTTCGCATTCCATGTGAGTGGCACAGTGTTGTTCATCGTCACGGTCATCCAGTTCGTGATCGTTTTGATGAGCGACACACCGAACGAAAGGCTTGTTTCGTTCGGTCGCAGTTTGGGTGCGTATTTGCAGCAGACCGTGCGCTATCTGACTTTTGAGACAGAAGAGGTGCCTTTCCCGTTCAGCGAGTGGCCTGTTGCCGAGTCGTAACGTCATAAGGAAGCCTTGTTGTCCGCCCCGATCGAATTAAGACTGGCTGCACGCGATTTATTGGCTGAATGCGATGTCGGCGCCAAGACAGCGGGTGTTCGAAAACTGGCGCGACAATGGTTGGATGGGCGGCTAGGGCTGGATGCTGAGGCGACTTTGTCTGCGCCTGTCCCCATTCCCGGACATCCCGCCAGACCGGAACTGGTCGCCCCGCGTGTTGTGCCGCGTCGTGCCATGCATACTCCGGAAGGTCGTGCAGCGATGGTGCATGCGATGGCGCATATCGAATTCAACGCGATCAATCTGGCACTGGATGCGGTGTGGCGTTTTGCCGATATGCCGCGCGAGTATTACGCGGACTGGCTGCAGGTGGCAGACGAGGAGGCGCTGCATTTCACACTCCTGGCGGATCATTTGCACACGCTGGGCTATGTCTACGGTGATTTTCCCGCGCACAACGGGTTGTGGGATATGGCGCAGAAGACACAGCATGACGTGCTGGCGCGCATGGCTTTGCTGCCGCGCACGCTGGAAGCGCGGGGACTGGATGTGACGCCGGGTATGAAGGCGCGACTGGTGCAGGCGGGCGACAAGGCGATAGCGCCCATCATGGATGTGATCCTGCGCGATGAGGTGGGGCATGTGCAGATCGGTAATCGCTGGTTCAACCATCTGTGCGCACAGCGCGGGATGGATCCGCTTGAAACCTATGCCGGACTGTTCGCCGCGCATCATCCTTCGCCATTGCGCGGTCCGTTCAATCTGGAAGCACGGCGGGCGGCGGGATTCAGCGAAGCGGAGCTACAGGCATTGATGACGCAGAGTTCATAAAGGATAGCGACAACATGGGATTTACGGTCGAGGTTAAGGAGAATGATGGCTTGCGCTCGCTGCATTTCGGTTCGGCGTGGATGCAGGGGGCGATGCGTATCGACAGTCCTTACGATCTGGCATTCGAATATACGCGGGTGATGATGGCGGCGTTGTTATTGCGCGAAGGCGACTTTCCGAAGAAGGTGTTGCTGATCGGCCTGGGCGCGGGTTCACAGACCAAGTTCCTGTACAAGTATCGACCGGCAGCGAATCTGACCGTGGTGGAGATAGAACCCGAAGTAGTGACCGCCGCGAAGGAATCGTTCTGCCTGCCGGACGATGCTGCGCGGCTGGAGGTGGTGGTGGGCGACGGGGTGGATTTCGTGTACCGGATCAACCAACGATACGACCTGATCATGGTGGACGGTTTCAACGATCACTCGCATCCCGGCGATCTGAACACGCTGCCGTTCTACAAAGCTTGCCGCGAGAAGCTGACCGGTCGAGGCATCCTGGCGGTCAATCTCATCGGCTTGAGCGACGGGGTGAAAGGCGGTTTCGCGTTCATCGAATCGGCCTTCGATCAGCGTGCAGTGAGATTCCCGCGATGTGCCAGTGGCAACACCATCGCCTTCGCGGCGGCGGGCGATCCGATCGATATTGCGTTGGAGGAATTGCAGGCGAGGGCGGCAAAGGAGGATGCCGGTCTGGCGTTGTCGCTGATGCTGGACAGGCTGGCGACGCTGCCCGGCTGCGAAGAAGGCCGTCTGCGGATCTAGCTGTTGGAGAGCACGACGTGACCGGTCGCGCGTTCGTCCTCATGACGGATCACGGTGGTCGTGACCGTGATGTGCTCGTCCTTGCGCAGGCCGTAATGTTCGGTGAGCAGGTGGGCGATCAGGGTGGCATTGTTCTCGTCGGGTACCAGTGCCATGGTGATGCTGTCTGTGGGGTTGTGTAGCGTGACGCGATAGAAATGGGCTGGAATGCGTATGTATGTGCGATGCATGGCGATCCTTATCGGGCTGGATTGTTGATTTGTGCATACCAATAGCCCATATCGTCGCAGCTCAGTGAATGGGCGTTCTGCTGACTAGGGCATAAAGCTACCGCCTGATCCATTCTTTGTAAACAAATAAAAATATATAGGCCTGTGGATCGATCTGGCGTTCGGGCTTGTGTCGCCAGACAAAGCAGTGCAACCTGCCACCTCCAATTTTGAGTATCGGGCATTTCAATGCTGCTGGAACTGCCATCCATATGGAATATCGTGATTTCCACCATCGTGTTCTTTGTGGCCGTGTGGTATTTCAATCGCTTGTTGAACGGGCAGGGTATCGCCAAGGGCATGACGCGCGGTCTGCTGGTGTTCGTGCTGGCCTACCTTGTGTCATGGGGGACGGGTGAGGTGGTGGACTGGGTGGCGGGGCCGCAGCCACAAGTGGAGGTGTCGCAGGATGCTGCGCAGCTGCTGGAGCAGTTGCGGGCCATGCAACGCTGACCCGGTGGCAATCGGCAGCAAGTCCTTGTTGTCAGTAATGAATTGCCACCTATTATGTTGACCCTGATTGCCCATCCCCCTATGCTTCAGCCTCCTTTCCGACCTATCGCCTCTTTGTAGCTGCAGTTACCCATGCTTCTCGATCCCCGCACGCTCTTGTTCTCTTTGATCCTGACCAATACGCTCATGGTGCTGAGCCTGTTCGTCGCGGCTTCTTTTAAGGGGCGTGAGCAAGGGTTGAACAAGTGGGCGCTGGCGGTATTGCTGGAGACATTCACCTGGCTGCTGATCGCCGGCCGTGGTGTGATACCGGATGAGCTCTCTGTCGTACTAGCCAACTTTTTCAAAGCTGCTTCCTTTGCGATGTTCCTGGCCGCCGTCTACCAATTTCAGCGTCGTGACTTCGCTCCCTGGAAGTTCTTCGTGCCGGTCGTGTTGGAGGTCGCTGTGACCGGCTTGCTGATCGACGACATAGCGGGGCGCTTTGTCTGGGGCGGCGCGATCTATGCATTCCAGGCGGCATTGATCCTGCATGCCCTGCTGTCCGATAGCGAGACGCGCAAGGGGCGAGCCTGGCGTCTGCTATATGCTGGCACGATCATGATCCTGTTGGTGTTGGCTATGCGTGCAGTGGCTGCTTTGTCTGGCATGGTCGATTTCGCCCAGCCGCAGAATCACATCGCAATGCATTGGGTGCAGGTGGTCACTTTTATCGCTGTGATGGCGACAGCCTTGCTCGGGTCGGTCGGTTTTATTTTGATGATCAAAGAGCGCACCGATCGCGAGATCATGCATCTGGCGATGACGGATAGTTTGACAGGTGTGCCCAATCGCCGTGCATTGATGGATCAGGGGGAGCTGGTGCTGGCGCAACGCGGCGGCCGCCCGATGTCTTTGCTGATGATCGATGTCGATCACTTCAAACGCATCAACGATACCTATGGCCATCCGGCGGGCGATGAGGTGCTGTGTCAAGCTACCGCATTGATGGCGCGGCGTCTGCGCGGCGGAGATGTGCTGGGGCGCTACGGCGGCGAGGAATTCTGCGTGATCGCGCCGGATACCGATGCCACAGGGGCATCGATACTGGCCGAAGCCTTGCGCGAGATCATCGCGATCACACCGCTGCAGACGGAAGCAGGGGAGGTGTCCGTTATGGTGAGCATCGGTATCGCTTGCTGCAGGGCCGAGGGACGGCGAGACCTGAAGAGTCTGCTGGCTGAAGCGGATGGGGCGCTATATCAGGCCAAGCAGGCCGGACGCAACCGCGTGATACTTTCCCGTTCCTGCATGGAGTCGCTCACGGAACGTGCGTCGCAGCCTGCGGTGTAACATGACGGCATGAGATACAGATGCCCCGCCTGTGACTTCCCGATCTTCAATCGCCGCGTGCCGCGTTGCGAGTCGTGCGGTGCCGACCTGCCGCAGGCGTTGCTGTATTCCGAGCAACAGATCGCGTCCATCGATGCCGAGTTCGATAAGAACAAGGCGCAGGTGGATCGCTTGAAGCGGAACATGGGCGTCCCGGGGACGAGCGGGGGTGATAGCGGCGGCGGGGATTGGGGCGGCAGCTGCGGCGGAGATGGCGGCGGTGGTTGTGATTGATCGGCGATTCGTTGGATGGGGACACCATGAGTCAGGAATTTCTGGATAGATTGAAGGGCCCTTTCCGGGGCATGCTGCACTGGAGCGATCTGGATGCGCTGTGGGCGGCGGTGCGGGCGAAGCCGGAGGGCTGGTACATCAGCATGGTCGGCGAGGAGCCCGTGCCGCAGACGATGACGGTCGAAGCATTGGACAATTTCATCACGGAAGTGGACGAACTGTTGCGGCGCGAACATGACTGCACACATTGCGGCATCGTCTATGCCGACGATATCGAGCAACCTTCATTCATCAAGATCCATGATCCGGGCAGTATCGGCAGTTCGTGCAGCAGCACGCCTGTGCCGCCGCGCTGGATGCTGAGCCGCATGTCGCCTTCAAAGGTCGAGGATGATGCCCCCTTGCCGGGCAATCGACGGCGATGGTGGCAGAAGCTGTTCGGGTGAGGCTACTGTGATACAGTTTTAACGCGGTGCGCTTGGTTGCGGCAGTCTGAGGGGGCAGGCCGATCATAGAGGGGGGATACAAATGGAAATGCTTCCGTTCCTGCGCAGAAATAGATTCCTCTATCTGCGATATACCCTGCTGGGTCTGGTCATCGTCCTGTCATTTGCTTCGTTCCAGATCTTCTTCATCCTGTCCGAATACCAGCCCAGGCACTTCATCGTGCCGGTCTTGCTCGGCACCTTCATCGGCTTTCTGTTATCCACACTGGTTGCATTACGGAAAGAGCTTGCCAACGGGCAGAAGATATTCCGTGCCGTGGCCGATCTCGCGCAGGAATTCATCTATGTGCGCAATCTGGATGGCAGTTATGAATATGTTTCACCTTCCTGTATGGCGGTGACCGGCTACAGCCAGCAAGCGTTCTATGCGCAGCCGCATCTGATGAACGAGTTGATCCTCAAGGAGGATATTCCTGTCTGGGATAAGCATGTGCACAGGATGCATGAACATGGTGTGCCAGAACGCTTGCTGATCAGAATCAAGACCGACCAGGGCGAACTGCGTTGGCTTGAACATATATGCAGTGATGTGCGGGATGCGCAGGGAAAGATACTGGGAGTGCGCTCGACCAATCTGGATGTCACCGAGCGCATGCTGAAGGAGCAGCAATTGGCCATCGCCGCGACCGCGTTCGAGACGCACGATGCCATTCTGATCACCGATGCTGAAAGTCGGATCATCCGCGCCAACAAGGCATTCACCGAGATCACCGGCTATGAGCCGGAAGAGGTGATCGGCAAGACGCCGGCCATCCTGAAATCGGGCAAGCATGACAAGGCTTTCTACGACGAGATGTGGGCAACGATCAGGCGCGAGGGGCGATGGGAAGGCGAGTTGCTGGACCGCCGCAAGAGCGGGGATATCTATCCCAAGCAACTGACTATCACCGCAGTCAAGAACGAGCAGGGGCGGGTAACGAACTACGTCGGGATATTCAGCGACATCACCAACCGCAAGGCCGCCGAGGAGGAGATCAACCGCCTCGCCTATTACGATACGCTCACCTCCTTGCCCAACCGGCGTCTGCTGATCGACCGTCTGCAGCTGGCGATGGCAGCGTGCGACCGCAACCAGAGTTACGGCGCGGTGCTGTTCATCGATCTGGATAACTTCAAGGACCTGAATGACACGCAAGGCCACGACGTCGGCGACCAGTTGCTGGTCGAGGTGGCGCACCGGCTGCTCGCCTGCGTGCGCACGGGGGATACGGTGGCCAGACTGGGCGGGGACGAGTTCGTGGTCATGCTGGCCAACCTGTTCGACACCGAACTGGATGTGGTGCCGCGCGCTGAATCGGTGGCGACCAAGGTGCTTGCGTCGCTCAATCTGCCCTATCTGCTCAACGGTCAGCAATACCACGGCACGGCCAGTATCGGCGTGACGCTGTTCCACGGTTCCGGCAAGAGCGTGGACGAATTGCTCAAGCATTCCGATGTGGCGCTGTATCAGGCCAAGAACAGCGGACGCGCGACGTTGCGCTTCTTCGACCCTTCCATGCAGCAGGCGCTGGAGCTGCGGGCCAGACTGAACAAGGATATGCATCAGGCTTTGCGTGAACGGCAGTTCCAGTTGTATTTCCAGCCGCAGGTCGATGCAGCAGGGTGTTGCACGGGTGCCGAGGTGTTGCTCAGATGGGAACATCCCGAGCGCGGCCTGCTGTTCCCGAACGCTTTCATCTCGCATGCGGAAGAATCCGGGATGATTGCCGAAATCGATTTCTGGGTGCTGCGCGAGGCCTGTCAGCGGCTGCAGCGCTGGCAGGAGAAGTCGGACTTCGCGAGTATCCCGCTGGCAGTCAACGTCTCGGCAGCCGCCTTCATGCGCGCCGATTTCGTCGAGGATGTACTGTCCATCGTGAATAGCTGCGGGGTCGAGCCGGGGCTGCTCAAGCTGGAGCTGACCGAGACTTCGCTGGTCGACGGCGTGGATGAGGCGATCGGCAAGATCAGCCGCCTCAAATCGGCCGGCATCCGCTTCTCGCTGGATGACTTCGGCACGGGGTATTCATCGCTCTCCTATCTGCGCCAGTTACCGATCAGCCAGTTGAAGATCGACCGCGCGTTCGTGCGCAACGTGGTCACCGAAACGGGTGATGCGATGATCGCCAAGACCATCATCGGCATGGCGCAGAACCTCGGTCTGGAAGTGGTGGCGGAAGGCGTGGAGACACAGGATCAGCTCGACCTGCTGGTATCCTTCGGTTGTCGCACGTTCCAGGGCTATCTGTTTTCCCGGCCTTTGACGCTGTGGGATTTTGAGAGCGGCAACTGGACGAACATGTAGGTGCAGGCCGTTGACCTGGGTACAGGCAGTTCTTTCGACGGGAGGCGAAACGTGAAGATTAGAAGTATGGCAGCAAAGGACATCGAGGCCGCGACCGATCTGCAGGAGCGGGTCTATTCCGCGATCCCGCCGTTCACCCGGCAGCAGTTCGAGAGCCTGCTCGACCATTTCCCGCAGGGGCAGTTCGTCGCCGAGCTGGATGGCAAGATCGTTGGTCTGGCCGTTTCACTGGTGATCACCTGGGACGATTACAGCCTGCATCACACATGGGACAGCGTGACCAACAACGCTTTCTTCGATACGCATGATATGAGCGGCCGCACTTTGTACGGCGCGGAGGTGTGCGTCGATCCCGAGGTGCGTCATCAGGGGGTGGGGCATGGTTTGTACGAAGCGCGGCGCAAGTTGTGCCGCGCCATGAATCTGAAACGCATCATCGCCGGCGGACGCTTGCCCGGTTATCGCAAAGTGGCCGACCGGATGCCGCCCGAGGAATATGCCAAACGCGTGGTGTGGGGGGATATCTATGATCCGGTGCTGCGCTTCCAGTTGGGCGAAGGTTTCAACTATTGCGGCATCCTGAAAGGCTATCTGCCTGCGGATGACGATTCACGCGGCAATGCGGCACTGATCGTTTGGCTGAATACAGATTTCGATGCGGAACGTCCCACCCAGTTACCGCCCGTCAACCTGCTACAGGAGGGAATATGAGAGTTCGCATTGCGGCAGTCCAGTACAAGTTGCGGCATATCGACGATTGGGAGGGCTTCGCCAATCAGGTACGCTTCGTCCTGCATAGTGCAGCCGACTATGAGCCCCATTATGTGTTGCTGCCGGAGATATTCACCACGCAGGTACTTTCGTTCATGGACAACGAGGATGTGCCCAAGGCGGTACGCGAGCTGAGCGAATACACGGAGCGCTATGTCGAGCTGTTGCGCGGTCTGGCGATGAAACACAATTTCTTTCTGATCGGCGGCAGTCACCCCACCATGCGCGAAGGTAAGCTGTTCAATACCGCTTATCTGTTCACGCCGGATGGCGAGGTGCACACGCAGGACAAGATCCACCGCACGCGCTGGGAGAAAGAGAAATGGCACACCGACCACGGCGATGCGCTGAAGGTATTCCACACGCCGCATGCCAAGATCGGCATCCTGATCTGCTATGACATCGAGTTCCCGGAGCTGGCGCGCCGTTTGTCGGAAGAGGGCGCGGAGATCGTGTTCGTGCCTTCGTGCACCGACGACAGGCAGGGCTTTTTGCGCGTGCGCTATTGCTGCCATGCGCGCGCCATCGAGAACCAGATCTACGTTGCCATGACCAGCACGGTGGGTAACCTGCCGGTGGCCGGTCTGCGCTTGCATTATGGGCAAGCATCCATCATCACACCTTCCGACTTCCCGTTCGCGCGCGACGGCATCGCGGCGGAAGGTGTGATGAACGAGGAGCAGATCGTGGTGGCCGATGTGGACCTCGCACTGCTCGACGAGAACCGGCTCAAGGGCACCACCATCCCCTTGCTGGACAAACGTACTGATTTTTACGATGAGAAAGCGGTGAACATCACCGTATCCTGAATATGAAAGAAACCATGAATGAATCGCCCTTGAGCGGTTTGCAGCCGTCTCAAGTCTGGTCTCACTTTGCCTCGATGTGCGCGATCCCGCGGCCGTCCTATCATGAGCAGGCACTCAAACGGCATCTTGCTGCCTGGGCCGATGCACACGGCATCGCCCATTTCGAGGATGCAGTCGGCAACCTCATCCTGCACAAACCGGCCAGTCCCGGTTGCGAGTCTGCGCCCGGCGTGATCCTGCAAGGGCATCTCGACATGGTGTGCCAGGCCAACACCGGCACGGTGCACGATTTCGAGCGCGATGCGATCCAGGCCGTTCTGCGCGACGGCTGGGTGGTGGCGGAGAACACCACGCTGGGCGCGGATAACGGCATCGGTGTGGCGCTGGCACTGGCTGCGCTGGAAGCGGAGGGGCTTGAGCATCCGGCGCTGGAAGTGTTGCTGACCATCAATGAAGAGTCGGGCATGGACGGCGCGCGCGGTCTGGCACCCGGTACTTTGCAGGGCCAGTTGCTCATCAATCTGGATACTGAGGAGTGGGGCCATTTCTATCTGGGTTGTGCGGGCGGGATGGATGTGGAGGTGCGCCACATCAGCGAAACGGAGTCGCTGCCGCAGGATTATGCGGTGTTGCGTTTCGATGTGTCCGGCTTGCGCGGCGGCCATTCCGGTATCGACATCCATCTCGGGCGCGGCAACGCCATCAAGCTGTTGGCCGAAGCTCTGCGCGATCTGGCCGCACACACCGATGTCCGCCTGATCGAGATGCAGGGCGGGTCGGCGCGCAACGCCATCCCGCGCGAGGCGTTCGCGATCTGCGCGTTGCCTGCCGCTGCGGTTTCCGGCATCGATGAATGGGTGGAGCATCGCTTGGCATCATGGCAGCACCGCTTCGCGGATGTGGATGCGGACATCGCTTTCCGCTATGAGTTGGATGAGATGCCGGTGGGGCAGGCAGTCATTTCCACCGAACGAGACTACCTGCTCGGATTCATCGATAACGTAGTCAATGGCGTATCGCGTATCAGCGATGACTTCGCGGGTGTGACCGATACGTCTAGCAATCTGGGTGTATTCAAGCTGACACAAGGCGAGAGTAAAGTGACTTTCAAAGTGCGCTCCCTGCTGGATGCGCGCGCCGATGTGTTGGCTGACAAGCTGGTCGCTTTCGCTTCGGGTTATGGACTGCGAGCCTGGAAGGACGGCGCGTATCCGGGCTGGACGCCGAATCCAGCATCGGCTTTGCTGGCTTTGTGCCGGCAGGTGTACGAGGCGCAGTTCGGCGCGCCGGCATCGCTGCAGGTGATCCATGCAGGGCTGGAATGCGGCTTGCTGGCGGCCAGCCATCCGCATCTGGACATGATCTCGTTCGGGCCGGATATACGCGGGGCGCATGCGCCGGGCGAGCGCGTTGAAGTCGAATCGGTCGGGCGCTGCTGGGAACTGCTGCAGGCGGTGTTGCGGGCGTTGGCAAAGCCGGTCGCTTAACTGAACAGTTGCGAGACCAGGTTGTATTCGTTGATGGCGGAAAACACGTTGCCCCAATTCCTGTTGCCGGTCTGGGGCTGGCTGGACAGCAGGCTTAACAGATCGTTGAAATTCTGTCGCGGCGGGTTGTTGAACAGTAGCGAGTAATCCGACGTGGATTGCAGCAGCGTATCGAGTGTTGCGTACTGACTGCCGGACTGACTGATGAACCTGCCCGCCACGTCGCTGAATGCGCTGGTGGCTTGGGACAGCAGCGAAGCCGCACCGGCGGCATCGCTTTCGAAAGCGGCCTGCAGTGTGTCCGGGTCCAGACTCAAGCTGGCGGTTGCGCCGGGAAATACGGGGGCCTGGTAGGTGATGCCCAGTTGCGATAATTGCGTCAGCGATGAGTCGCCGTTGGCATAGGTCGCCTGGGCCTGCACATTGAGTGGCTGGGTCAGACTCGAGGCAGCGGTGACACCCGTGGCCGGAAATCCGTTCGTTATGTTGAGATCGGCGACACTCAACTGCAGATGGTTGAAACTATCAACCAGCCTTTGCGCGGTGCTGGTCAGGCTTTCGATATCCGGTTCCGCGTCGGCATTCAAACGCAGCGTATTCTGGAACAGTACAGCTGCCGACAGTAACTGCCCTCTGGTTGAGATGCCGACATAGGTGGAACTGTTGTTGAAGATGCCGGGAGTGGAAAGGCTGAGTTCGGCCGACAGCAAACCGTAGGACGGCGTGACCGCATCATTGGCGAGGATGTTGGCCAGATAGAGGTTGGGATTGATGTTGCTGATGGGATCCATTTTCTTCTCCCCCGGAACTGGATCGAGAAATGATCGTTCGGCAAGTACATGGTACTCCTTAAGGATCGTTGCTTAAAGTTGCGCTGCTGGAAGGGTTTCTGGCAAAACGCGCCCCGGAGAATTAGACTCGGGCAGTCTGGAGGAGATATGCAGGAACTATGGATGGAAAGCCTCTCGCCGGAAGATGAGGCGGAAGTAGATGTATTGTGTTTCCGGACGCTGTTGGAGCGTGCGCGACTGGCTTCGATGATGGCGCCGCTAGGCACGCTGTACATCGCCTGGCTGGTGTGGGAAACCACGCCATGGTTCTGGCTGCTCGGCTGGATGCTGCTCAACAGCCTGTCCGACGGTATCACCTATGTGCTCTCCGGTCGCTGGTTGCAACAGCCCTTGCCGCATGCACGCATCCCGGCCGCGCTCAACTGGCAGATCGTGTTGCGCGTGCTGCAGGGGCTGAGCTGGGGCGCGGCCATCGTGTTCTTCCACGGCGAAGGAGAGACTGCGGCGATCAGCGATATGATCATCCTGCTGCTGTTGATCTCCATCTCGGCGGTCAGCGTGACCAACATGGCGCCTTCGTTCATCACCATGCTGACCTTTTGCGCGTCCATCCTGATCGTGCCCTTTCTGTTCTTCCTGTCGTTGGGCGAATCGCTCTATATCAATCTTGCCATCGGACTGGGGGTGCTGTTCCTGGTCGAGATGCAGATCGGCTGGGATGCCTATCGTCAGTTCACGGAAGGGATGCGCCAGCTGGTGCAGAACCGCCGCAACCGCCGCCAGCTGGAGTTGCGCAACGGGCAGCTCGAAGCGCTCAACCAGACGCTGCAAGTGATGGCTGTGCATGACCAGCTCACCGGTCTGTATAACCGCCACTTCATCGTTGAACAGCTGGAGCGCCAGTATGAGATGTTCGGCCGCTACGGCAGTGCGTGCACCATCGTGCTGATCGACATCGACCACTTCAAGAACGTGAACGACAGTTTCGGTCACGGGATAGGAGACGATGTGCTGGTGTCGTTCGCCCGTTGTGTGGAACCGTTGCTGCGTCAGGGGGATTTCTTCGGGCGCTACGGTGGCGAGGAATTCATATTGGTGTTGCCGATGACGGATAGTGCCGCCGCCGCGCAACTCGCCGAGCGTATCCGCAACAAGTTGAAGGAGTGCGATCTGCTGGCCGGACAGCAGCATGCCTGGTGTGTTTCGGCTTCGTTCGGCGTGGCAGAGATCCGTTCGGGCGAATCGCTGGACAGCTGGCTGGTGCGCGTGGATCAGGCTTTGTATCGCGCCAAGGATAATGGCCGCGACTGTGTGGTCGAGGAATGAGCGATGCTGCGCCTTGAGGCGGCGCTATCGGTGTGGGGACGTCCCGAGTTCGAGGAGACGCTCAAGCGCGAGCTGATGCGACTCGGCATAGCGGATCTTCCGCTGCAGGCGGGGCTGACTTCGGGCAGCCAGGCGCTAGACCGGCCGATCAGCGTGATCATCAAGCGCATCGACGATGCCGGCCCGGTCATCCGCGTGATGGCCGGGATATTCTTCAAAAGTGTGATCGCGGGCTGCAGTTGTGCCGACGACCCCACGCCGACGAACGAGCTGGATGAATTCTGCGAATTGCAGCTCGATATAGACAAGATGACGGCTGTCGCCACCATTACGCTGCAGGATTGACTCGCAGCGGGATGCAAACACCTAAGGCGAGCCGTTCTGGCCCCTTATTCTGTACAATTGCGCCCTCGCGAGCGGCCCGCTGGCTCGCCTTGCCACAAAACATTAAACGGAGTCCATCGTATGCAAGCACCGATCCCTTTACGCAACGTTCCGCAGTCCAACATCTTCCGCAAAGGCGATGTCTTTGTGTTGTTCGGCGACATGTTCGGACTGGGCTATTCGATAGGCCTGATCATCGAGGCTCGCATGGCAGGCATGACCTTCGTCGGTATCACGGTGGGACGCCGCGACGAGCACAACGTGCTGCGGGCCTTGACCGCGGACGAGCT
>JBDRPZ010000049.1:0-62275 GCA_043826585.1 Pseudomonadota bacterium | reverse complement strand
GCTGGTCTAGCGCTGCGCTATCAAGCTGAAAGCTGCGTGGAAGATCGAATACGGTGAAGAAGTCTTGCTGGAGATCGACAGCCGGAGAAGTCATCACACTTTAAAGCTTTCTCCGCAGCCGCACGAATCCTTCACGTTCGGATTGTTGAACTTGAAGCCTTCGTTCAAACCTTCGCGCGTGTAATCCAGTTCCATACCGTCGATGTAAGGCATGCTTTGCGGATCGACCAGCACAGTCACGCCGTGGCTTTCGAACTGCAAGTCTTCGCCCTCGGCTGCATCGGCGAACTCCAGCTTGTATGCCATGCCGGAACAGCCGCTGGTGCGCACACCGATACGCAGGCCCACGCCTTTGCCGCGTTTGACCAGAAAATTCTGCACGTGTTTAGCCGCGTTCTCAGTCAACGAGATGCTCATCTTCAACTCCTACTTGTTCGCGTTACAGGCTGCTGCTTCAACGTTTGAACCGTGCTTGGCCTTGTAGTCCGCCACGGCTGCCTTGATCGCGTCTTCCGCGAGGATGGAACAGTGGATCTTCACCGGCGGCAGTGCCAGTTCTTCGGCGATCTGCGTGTTCTTGATATCCAGTGCCTGATCGACTGTCTTGCCTTTCACCCACTCGGTGACCAGCGAGCTCGACGCGATGGCCGAACCGCATCCGTAGGTCTTGAACTTCGCATCCTCGATCACGCCATCCTTGCCGACCTTGATCTGCAGCTTCATCACATCGCCGCACGCCGGTGCGCCGACCATGCCGGTACCGACGAAAGAATCGTCCTTGTCCATCGAACCGACGTTACGCGGGTTCTCGTAGTGATCCAGTACTTTTTCGCTATAAGCCATTTCGTGCTCCTTAAGTTTCTTCAGAGAACTGATGATTTGTCTGTCTGGCAAGGCGGAGGGCTGCGCCGTTTACTCTAGTAAACAAGCAGCCCGACAACGCCGCCAGGCAGACAAAGGGCAGTTCTCTAGTGTGCCGCCCACTCGATAGTATTAATGTCGATGCCGTCTTTGTACATATCCCATAAGGGGGATAGGTCACGCAGTTTGGCGATCTTGTCCTGCAAAAGTTTCACCACATAATCCACTTCTTCGACTGTGGTGAAACGTCCCACGGTGAAGCGGATGGAACTGTGCGCCAGTTCGTCGTTACGCCCCAGCGCACGCAATACGTAAGAGGGTTCCAGACTGGCCGAAGTACAGGCCGAACCGCTGGATACCGCGACATCTTTCACCGCCATGATCAGCGATTCGCCTTCGACGAAGTTGAAGCTGACGTTCAGATTGTGCGGCACGCGCGCTTCCATATCACCGTTCAGATACACCTCTTCCATGCTGGACAGGCCCGCCCACAGACGGTCGCGCAGCATGCGGATGCGTTCGTTCTCGGCAGCCATCTCTTCCTGTGCGATACGGAACGCTTCGCCCATGCCGACGATCTGGTGTGTGGCCAGTGTGCCGGAACGGAAACCGCGTTCGTGACCGCCGCCGTGCATCTGCGCTTCCAGGCGCACGCGCGGTTTGCGGCGCACATACAGAGCTCCGATACCCTTGGGGCCGTAGGTCTTGTGCGCGGAGAAGCTCATCAGATCGACCTTGAGCTTTTGCAGGTCGATACCGACTTTGCCGGTGGCCTGCGCCGCATCCACATGGAACAGGATGCCTTTGCTGCGGCAGATCTCGCCGATGGCTTCGATGTCCTGCACCACGCCGATCTCGTTGTTGACCAGCATCACCGAAACGATGGTGGTGTCGGGACGCAGTGCCGCTTGCAGCTTTGCCAGATCGATCAGGCCGTTCGGCTCGGGATCGAGATAGGTCGCGGAGAAACCCTGCCGCTCCAGCTCACGCACCGTGTCGAGCACAGCCTTGTGCTCGGTCATCACGGTGACGATGTGCTTGCCCTTGTCCTTGTAGAAGTGTGCCGCGCCTTTGATGGCGAGGTTGTTCGACTCGGTCGCGCCGGATGTCCACACGATCTCTTTCGGATCGGCATTCACCAGCGCTGCGACTTGGGCACGCGCCTTCTCGACCGCCTCGTCGGCCGTCCAGCCGAAGGAGTGCGAACGCGAAGCCGGGTTACCGAACTTCTCGGTCAAGTAAGGGATCATGGCCTCGGCCACACGCGGGTCTACCGGGGTGGTTGCCGAGTAATCCATGTAGATAGGCAGTTGCATGGGTTTCGCTTCCTTATTTATTGCAATCAGGCTGCAGCGCCGGGCTGTAATGCGTCACGTTTCATATGCACCGTGGATGTCTCTTTGTTGCCCAGTTCGCCGTCGGCCAACTGTTGCAGATTGACCTGCTGCAGGTATTCGTAGATTCGCTCGCTCAGACCGAACCACAGATCATGTGTGGAGCACGGTTTGCCGTCTTTGCAGTTGCCTTGACGGTCGCAGTTGGTCGCATCCAGCGGCTCATCCACGGCCACCACGATATCGGCGATGCTGATCTTGACTGCTGGGCGCGCCAGACAGTAACCGCCACCCGGGCCGCGTACGCTGGCAACCACATTGTTCTTGCGCAGCTTGGCGAACAGTTGCTCCAGATAAGACAGCGAGATCTGCTGACGTTCGCTGATCGCCGCCAGCGTGACCGGGCCTTTGCCACCACGTTGGGTCAGATCGACCATTGCTGTGACTGCGAAACGTCCTTTTGTTGTTAAGCGCATGTTGTGAATCTCCTCAGAATGTCCAGTACTACTTGTTGTAGCCATTCCAAACCCTGAAATGACCCCCTCTGAAAAGAATCATAGGATACCCGAGAGTTTTAATCAACTATCTTGTTCAGGTAGTTCGGATCGAACTTGTCGGCGGTCGCCTGCTCGTCCTCCAAACGCACGCCCATCTTCTCCAATTGCTGAAGAATCAATTCGATACGCTGGTCAACAGCAACAGTGTGTCCGATCAAGCCGTGCAATGCTTTAGCCACCGGGTCGTTCTGGTCACCACTGATACCGTATGCGTTGAACCCTGCGTTCTTTTTCGCATCATCCAGTACACGCGCAGGGATGCCTGCCGCTGTCGCACCGGCCGGCACATCTTTCACCACCACTGCATTGGAGCCGATCTTGGCGTTGGCACCGATGGTGAGCGGCCCGAGTATCTTGGCCCCCGCCCCCACCACCACACCGTTCTCCAGTGTGGGATGGCGTTTACCCTCTTTCCATGAGGTGCCGCCCAGCGTCACGCCGTGATACAGCGTCACATCGTCACCGATATGCGCGGTCTCGCCGATCACCACACCCATGCCATGGTCGATGAAGAAGCGGCGGCCGATGGTCGCGCCGGGATGGATCTCGATGCCGGTGAACCAGCGAGCCATGTGCGAAACGAAGCGCGCCATCCACTTCAGGCCGGCATGCCACAAGGCATTTGAAAGACGATGGAAGATGCGCGCGTGCAGCCCCGGATAGCAGGTCAGCACTTCGAACGTGGTGCGGGCGGCGGGATCGCGGGCAAAAACGCTGGCGATATCTTCTCGGATATTCTTAAACATCTGGGTGCTCTTCCTGGTAACGCTTCCTGAGGCGTGCATTGTACTCGGTCGTCACAGTCAGGATACCGCGCAGCAGGTTGACCTCTTCATCTTCCAGCCGCGTGCGCGAGAACAAACGGCGCAGACGGCGCATCAAACGTTCCGGGTTCTGCGTGGTGAAAAAGCCGATCTCAGCGAGTGTCTTTTCCAGATGTTCGTAAAGACCTTCCACACGTTCATGCGCCGCCGGGCTGATCTCCGGCAAAGCGGGCTGGAACGAGGCGGACGCCACACTCAACTCATAAGCCATCAACTGCACGGCGGACGCCACGTTGAGCGAAGAGAACTCGGGATTGGCCGGGATGTTCACCCCCAGCTGCGCCTTCCCCATCTCCTCATTGGTCAAACCGGACATCTCGGTGCCGAACAACAAAGCCACTGGTCCGGCTGAAGCTTCCTGCATCACCTTTGGCGCGGCTTCGCGAGGTGTTTGCACTTCGATGGAGATATCACGCAAGCGCGCGGTCATCGCCACGGCGTACACCACGCCCTGCAAAGCCTCGTCTATAGAACTGCAAACCACGGCATTGTCGAGGATATCGTCCGCGCCCGAAGCCATGGCACTGGCCTGTGCATCGGGGAAAAAACGCGGATTGATAAGGTATAAATGGCGCAATCCCATGACCTTCATCGCCCGCGCAGCCGCGCCGATATTGCCGGGATGTGAGGTGTGACTCATCACCACACGAACATTATTCAAAGGATTAGGTTTATTCAAAAGGCGATACCGATTAAAATGCGAGCCGGATTTCCCCTGCTCATTAAAAAGGTCGTACTGATTATGCACCCCATGCTCAACATCGCGGTGAAGGCCGCTCGTCGCGCCGGCAATATTATCCATCGCGCCGCCGATAACCTCGACCACCTCACCGTGACCAAAAAATCCCATGCGGATTACGTCAGCGAAGTGGACCGCGTCGCGGAACAAGCCATCGTGGACATCTTGCTACAGGCCTATCCGACCCATGCGATTCTAGCAGAGGAAGGCGGCGCCCAAGGCGAGTCGGAATACGTCTGGATCATCGATCCGCTCGATGGCACCACCAACTTCCTGCATGGCGTGCCGCAGTACGCCGTCTCCATCGCGCTGCAACATAACGGCGTGTTGACCCAGTCTGTTGTGTACGATCCGACCAAGAACGACCTGTTCACCGCCACGCGCGGTCGCGGTGCGTTCCTCAACGACAAACGCATCCGCGTCAGCAAGCGCAAGGAACTGGCCGACAGCCTGATCGGCACCGGCTTCCCTTACACCCGTTTCGAACACATGGACGCCTACATCAACATCTTCAAGGATGTGATGCAGAACACTGCCGGTCTGCGCCGTCCCGGCGCAGCATAGCTCGATCTTGCTTGGACAGCAGCCGGTCGTTACGATGGCTTCTTCGAGACCGGCCTCAAGCCTTGGGACCTCGCCGGTGGCGCACTGCTGATCTCCGAAGCGGGCGGCATCGTCTCCGACCTCGCGGGCAATCAGAACCAACTGGAAAGCGGCCACATCTGCGCCGGCAATCCGCACATCCACGAGCAACTGCTGAAACTGATCGAACCGCACCTCACCGACGGTCTGAAGGGCTAAGCAGTTCGGGCAGCGAACGATGGATAACTCCTTGCTCGTCCTCGCAATCACGACCATCGTGATCGTCTTAGTCTTCGAGTACACCAACGGTTTCCACGACGCTGCCAACATCATCGCCACCGTCATCGCCTCACGCGCGATGACGCCGGTGCAGGCGGTGCTGCTTGTCGCCTTCTTCGAATTCCTCGGCCCATTGTTGGGCGGCACTGCCGTCGCCAACACCATCGGCACTTTCATCACACTGGACGATCTGGAAGGCACACTCAGTCTCATCGTCGTGCTGTGCGGCCTGATCGGGGCCATCGCCTGGAACCTCGCCACCTGGTGGTTCGGCATCCCCTCCTCTTCCTCGCATGCTTTGGTGGGCGGGTTGGCGGGTGTGGTGGTGGTCGCTGCCGGTGCCAATCATGTGGAATGGGGTTTCGCCGATCTGCTGCACGGCGAGTTCCACGGTGTGGCAAAAGTCATCGCCGCCCTCATCCTGTCACCCATCATCGGTTTCTGGGTCGGCTTTGTGTTGCACCGTATCATGCTCACACTGTTGCGCGGCGCGCGTCCTTCCATCAATCGCGACCTGCGCCATCTGCAATTCGTCACCTCGGCCGGCCTCGCCTTCTCGCACGGCGCGAACGATGCGCAGAAAAGCATGGGCATACTCACACTGGTGTTGGTACTGGGGGGATTCATTCCTACTTTTGAAGTGCCGTTCTGGGTGATGCTGGCCTGTTCGCTCGCCATCACACTGGGCATTCTGTCCGGCGGCTGGCAGATCGTGCGCACGCTGGGCTTTTCCATTTATAAAATCCGCCCACTGCACGCGCTCGATTCGCAGATGACCGCCGCCAGCGTCATCTTCAGTTCATCGCTGTTCGGTGCCCCCGTTTCCACCACGCACGTGGTCGCCTCATCCATCATGGGAATCGGCGCATCGGAACGACCCAAGGCCGTGCGCTGGGGCAAAGCGTTCGAGATCGTCGCCACCTGGGTCATCACCATCCCCGGTGCAGCATTGATGGCGATTGGATGTTATCTTGTCGTCCAGTTGTTCGTCTGAATCAAGAGACCATGACACCACCCATAGACGCTTCCAAAACCATGCTGGCCCGCATCCTTGACCGGGTGTTCCCCAAGGTGCCGGACTTCTTCCA
This sequence comes from Pseudomonadota bacterium, assembly GCA_043826585.1. Lineage (GTDB taxonomy): Bacteria > Pseudomonadota > Gammaproteobacteria > Burkholderiales > Gallionellaceae > Sideroxyarcus. The sequence continues at coordinate 56,011 of JBDRPZ010000049.1, read as the reverse complement.
CATGCTCACCGAGCAAACCATAGAGGTCGCACTCACCGTCAACCTGCTGGTCGAATACATGGAGCGTGGCGATCCGGCTATCGCCGAAGCACTGAAAGAGAACGTGCATCAGGCCGACCTGATCAAGGTGCGCAACCTGCACGAATTGAACGACGCCTTCTCCACCCCCATCGACCGCGAAGACATCTACCGCGCCATCATGGCGCTGGACGACATCGTGATGTACTGCAAGACCACCGTGCACGAGATGGACGTGCTGGGCGTGACGCCGGACAAGTTCATGCGCGACATATCATTGCGCATCAAAGGCGGCGTGGATGCGCTGGCGAACGGTTTCGCCAAGCTCGCCACCACCCCGGCCACTGCCGCACTGGATGCCGACATCGCGCGCAAGGCCGAGCGTCATGCCGAGAAGCTCTATCGCTTTGCCCTGCCCGAGCTGTTCGAAGGCGACGACTACATCAACATGTTCAAACGTCGCGAGATATATCGCCACCTGACCAACGCCGCCGAACACATGGCCCAGTGCGCCAACACGCTGCACGACATCGTGGTCAAGATCAGCTGAGCGCGCACGCGTTCACTTGTTGTCCTCGTCCACCGCTTTCCTGAGCATATCGAAGATACCGGGGATGGCCGCACCGACGCGGTTCCAGTTGGGGATCAGCGGCGTGCCCATCGGATTCTCCAGAAACGCCTGCGCCGCCATCGCGATGGCGCGGGTGAACGCCTCCACCGCCTTGGCCTCCTCGTGGCGGTCGAAATCCAGACCATTGATCTTGGCATCCGATTCGTACTTCAACAGTGTGTCCTCGGCCTGACGCAGATAGGTCACACTCAGCGAACGGAAAAGACTTTCCGAGAACACCACGCCGTCCGATGCCAGCGTGCGGAAGATGGACTTGCAGATGTCCACTGCCATCTTCATCAGCCCCTTCTGCGCGTCCTCGGATGACAGCTGCTGGTGCTTGTGTTCATAGGTGGCAGCGATGTCCACCTGGCACACGCGATGCGGCGAATAGTTGCGATAAACCTCGGCCAGCGACCCCACTTCCAGCCCCCAGTCGGACGGGATGCGATTGATGCGCGCCAGTTCGGCGCTCATGCTGAACTCGCCCGCCAGCGGGTAGCGGAAGCTGTCGAGGAAGGTGAGGAAACCGTGTGTCCCAGTCAGCTGCTGCAGCGAGCGCACCAGCGGCGTCACCAGCAAACGCGTCACGCGCCCGTTCATCTTGTCGGTCACGCGGCTGTAGTAGCCCTTGCAGAACACATAGTTCAAGGTCGGACTGGCGATGGGATAGCACAGCCGTGCCAGCAGCGTGCGGCTGTAGGTGATGATGTCGCAATCGTGCAGCGCGATCACGTCCGACTTGCCGCGCGCCAGCACATAGCCGTATGACAGCCAGGCCGAGCGCCCCTTGCCCTGCGGCCCCGCATCCAGACCGTTGCGCGCCAGCGTTTCGTACACCTCGGTGATGCGCTTGCCCTTGTTGTGCACGATTTTCACTTCGGTCGGGATGACCGACATGATGCCGCGCACGCGCTGGTACTGTTCCTCAGTCGCCTGATCCAGCGCCAGCACGACCTCGTTCAGGTATTTCACCTTGCTCAGTTCCTGCACGATGCCCGGCATCGCCGGCCCCTCGAATTCCGAATACAGCGCGGGCAACACCAGCGCGATCGGGCGCGTCGTGGCAAAGCCGGCCAGCTCCGCTTCCAGCCGCTCCAGCGAAGGCTGGCCCAGCTGGTGCAAGGTGGTGATGATGCCGCTCTGGAAGAAGTCCGACATGGCAGCCTCCTTTCATTCACAAGTGTTCGATATCGTCCGGCGGCTTCGGTTTTTCATCTTCGGCGAACTGCTGCTCCACGATGCGCCGCGCGGTATCGATGCCGCCCACGCCGAAAGCGATAGCCAGCGCGACCACGATGCCGCCGAACAGGATGGAGAACGCCGCCAGCACGATGCTGGTCGCGATCTGCAACTGCTCCATCACCATGGCCAGGATCATCAGCATCAGCAGCACGCGGATCGCTTCAGCCAGCAGGCGCGCATAGTGGTAACCGCCGTTCGCCACCGCGATCAGCACCGCGCGGCTGATGAAGCTGGTGAACAGGTAACCGATGGCGAGGATGATCGCCGCCGAGAACACGCGCGGCAGGTAGCTGAAGAACTGCGCCACCAGCATGTCGATGGCCGCCACATTGAGCGCGCCCAGACCGGCCATCAGCGTGACGATGATCAGTATCCAGAACACCACGCCGCCGACCACTGCGGAAGGTTTCACCCACAGGTCGCCCTTGCGCATCAGCGCGGTGAAGCCCATGCGGTCGGACCAGTTGTCGAACGCGATGGCATGCAGGAACTTGACCAGGATGAAGCGCAGCAGCTTGGCCAGCAGGATGCCGAGCAACAGAATCACCAGCATCGCCAGCAGGTTGGGCAGGAAGTCCCTGAACTTCAGGAACACATCCTGCAGCGGCTCCAGTATCAGATTGAGAAAGTCCATCATGATCGCCTCCTTGTCATTTCCATTGACTGCACAGGTAGTCCTTGCTGTGTTCGAACTCCAGACACAGCTTGTCGATCTCCGCCTCCGCCTCGTGCGCCTCCAGCGGCGTCACCTCCAGCACGAACGATGCGGTCTTGCCGACATACAGCGGCAGCAGGGATTTCAGCAGGTGTTCCGCCGGCAACTGCCGGCGGTGGAAAGCGAGTGCATAGTCGTAGATGATGCGCGTCCACAGCGCGAGCGGAAAACGGAACGCGGCATCGTCCTGCGTCGCCAGCCGCTCCACCTCGCGCAGGTCGCCCGCTCCGAGGATGCCGAGCCATATCTCGCTCAGGTTCTGCACGCCCTCGCGGAACAGCGCGATCATGCGCGCGGAGTTCACGTTCACATGCTCCAGCCCCACACCGTATTCGAAACCGAAGGTGGGCACCGGCTCCGAACCGCTCACCGTCAACCACTTCGCGTCGTAATCCTCCATCAGCTGGAAAGTGGCGCTGACCACTTGGTACAGCATGTTGCTCAGGTCGGTGCCGGGGTCCTTGGCATCGTGGATCTTAGCACCGAGGAAGGATTGCGCCATGCGGAAACCGTTGGCCAGCGCGGTGGTGGTCATCCAGATGTCGATGCCGAAACGCGCCACATCCGTCTCCCACACATCCTTGGTCAGATAGAACTGCGCCAGCTTGCCGGAGAAACCGAAGTCGCCGCCGATCGGCTGGCGCACCCGTTTGCCGTACAGCGCGCGGGTGAGCGGATACACGATGCTGTTGGTGATGGTGCCGTCGAACTTGTGGCGATGGTAGAGCGGCGCGACATAGTCGAAGCCGCCGTTCAGCACCGGCTTGAGCAACAGCTCTATCCATTCCGGCGTGATGCTGCGCAGGTCGGAATCAACCACCACGCAAGCCTTGGCGTCCAGCGCCTGCGCCACCTCGAACACCGCGCGGAAGGCGCTGCCCTTGCCGGGGATGCCGGTGTACGGGAACGCCAGCTTGAGCACAGGCTCGATGCGGTGATGCAGCAGGATGGTGTCGAAATCGGCGATGGAGGTCTGGTGCACCACGTCCATGGTGCCGTCGACCGAACCACCGTCGGAGTTGATGATAACTGCTTTATGATCGGGGAAATATTTGGCCAGACCGGCCTGCACTGCGCGCACCACATGCGCGATGGTGTGCGCGCTATTGAAGCTGGGAATGCCCACGATGATGTCGGCATGCCCTACCTGTTCGATCTGCTGATGAACATCGGTTCTGAGCGTAACGGCTTCCATAGCAGGACACCTCCTTGCCGGGATTTACCATACTACTTTGCTTGGGTATTTGCACGCTCCTTGTGCAGCAGCACGATCTGCATATCCATCACATTGGTGCCGGTCGGTCCGGTGATGAAATGATGCTGACCGGCAGCCGCAACATCGTAACGGCGGAAGAAGTGGCAGGAGTCGTTGTCATCCAGATAACGCTGCGGGTCGATGCCGAGTGCACGCGCTTCGGCCGCGGTGTCGCCGTCCACCCAGGCACCGCCCGCCTCGGTGGGGCCGTCGCTGCCGTCGGTGCCTGCAGACAGCAGCGTCACCCCGTGCAGACCCTCGATCTGCAGCGCGAACGCCAGCGCCAGTTCCTGGTTGCGCCCGCCCAGTCCCTTGCCGCGCACGGTGACCGTGGTCTCGCCGCCGCACAACAGGCAGCGACGCTCGCCCGGCTGCATTTCCGCCAGCGTGTCGCGTGCGGTCTGCGCCAGCAATTGCGCGGCTTCCCGTGCTTCGCCCTGTAATTCGGCGCTGATGATGCGCGTCTGCAACCCGAGTTGCCGGGCACGCGCGGCCGCCGCCTGCAACGCCAGCGCCAGCGCACCGACCACCACGTTGCGCGTCTGCGCGAAGCAGGCATCGTCCGACTTCGCCGTCTCTGCCACATCGCCCGCGGCGCCCTGCTGCAGATGCGCCATCACACGCGGCGGCATACTGTCGGCCAGTTCGAATTTCGCGATCACATCCAGCGCATAGGCGAAGGTCGAGGCATCCGGCGCAGTGGGACCGGAGGCGATCACATCCAGCTTGTCGCCGATCACATCGGACAGCAGCAACGTGAGCAACTGCGCAGGCATGGCCGCCTGCGCCAGCCGCCCGCCCTTGAACGCGGAAAGATGTTTGCGCACCGCGTTCAGTTCGCCGATGGCGGCACCGGCGCGCAACAGCAGATCGGTCGCATGCTGTTTGTCGGTCAAGGTCAGCCCCTCGGCGGGCGCCACCAGCAAGGCGGATGCGCCGCCCGACAGCAGACAGATCACCAGCGTCTTGTCGTCGGCCGCGCGCACCATATCCAGTATGCGCAGCGCACCCGCCTCGCCTGCTGCATCCGGCACCGGATGCGCCGCTTCCACCTGTTCGATGTATTGCAGCGGCACGCCGTGCCCGTACTTCACCACGATCAGCCCGCCGGTGATACGCGCACCAAGCAGCGCTTCGAGCGCCTGCGCCATGCGTGCCGTGGCCTTGCCGCCGCCGACCACCAGCACACGCTCGAATGCGGCAAGGTCATAACCCGCATCCGCCAGTTGCAATCGTCCATCCACCACCTTGGCCGCATTGAGCACCGCGCGATACGGATCGACAGCCGCCAGCGCGGCTTCGAACAACTCACCCGGCACGCCGACACTGCGCGCGGCGAGCAGTCGCAGCACGCTCTCGTTCCAGCCCGCCGGGCCGGGCAGCCGCGTCTTGATCATGCCCGGCACATTGATACGCGCATCGTGCGTGCCATCGTCGTGCATCACCAGCAGCGCCTTATCGACCGCCTGCAACATCGCCAGATCGTTCAGGCTGTCGCCCAGACCGATGCTCTCGACCGCGCCGTACTGCTGTTGATACAGCGCCTGCAACAGATGCACCGCGCGTCCCTTGTCGTGCCGTCCCAGCATGTGGAACAGACGGCCCTCGGTCCAGCTCAGGCCATCCGCCTCGATGGCATGCAGGAAGCGCACATCCGGCGCACCCTCGAACACGAACGGCTCGTCGAAATCGCGCTGCTGTGCGCGCCGCGCCGCATCCAGCGGCAGGCCGGTCAGCTCGGCCACTTCCTGCGCAGTCATATCGCCGAAGCCGCGCACCTTCACCTGCAAGGCATCGCACAGCCGCACGAAACGGCGGCGTATCTCCGCGTAGGGGGTACCGAGAGTGATCACACGATAGTCGCCGACGACTTCGGCTTCGAACGGCATGGTGAAATAATCGCGCGGGATGAACACACCGCCGCCGTTGCCGCTGATGAAGGGATGTGTGTTGCCCAGCGTCTCGCGCAGCACCTCGATCTCGGCGCGCGTTTTGCTGGAACAGAGGATGAGCGGGATTTGGCGCGCGCGGATCAGATCGATCGCGGGCAGCGCCGGCGCAAAGGAATAGCGCTCGGCATCGAGCAGCGTACCGTCCACATCCGTGATGATGATGGTCTTGGGCATCTTCCTCACTCCGTGCGTGTAACACTGACTGGGAAAAAGTATACTCCTGCTCCTCGCGATAAATCGACCGGAACCTGCAATAAGCCGATGAACGACGCCGCCCGCCAACAACTACAGCAAACACTGCATACGGACATCCCGCTCACCCGCGAGATGGGTTTGCGCGTCGCCGCTTATGACGGTCAGACCCTGCAACTCACCGCCCCGCTCGCCCCCAACGTGAACGACAAGGGCACCGCGTTCGGCGGCAGTCTGTACAACATCGCTGTGCTGTGCGGCTGGAGCTTGCTGCGACTGAAATTGAACGAAGCCGGGTTGAACAAAAAGAACATCGTCATCCACGAAGCGCACACGCGTTACCTGCTGCCGGTCACCGGCGAACTGCACGCCACTTGCACGCTCACCGGCGATGTACTGACCGAGTTCATGCAGCCGCTGCAAAAAAAAGGCCGCGCGCGCATCACCCTCACCGTCGCCATCCACCAACAAGACAAGACCGCCGTGGAATTCACCGGCCAGTACGTCGCACTCGATTAGACGCATGAAAGACACCGCACCGCAAAAACATACCCCCATGATGCAGCAGTACTTCGGCCTGAAGGCCGACCATCAGGACAAGCTGTTGTTCTATCGCATGGGCGATTTCTACGAACTGTTCATGGACGATGCGGTGCGCGTCGCCAAACTGCTGGACATCACGCTGACCCAGCGCGGTGCATCCGGCGGTATACCGATCAAGATGGCGGGCGTGCCCTATCACGCCGCCGAACAATATCTGGCACGACTGGTGAAGATGGGCGAATCGGTCGCCATCTGCGAACAGATCGGCGACCCCGCCACCAGCAAAGGCCCGGTCGAACGCAAGGTGGTGCGCATCGTCACCCCCGGCACCGTCACCGACTCCGCCCTGCTGGAAGAGAAACGCGACAACCTGCTGCTCGCGCTGCATCAAGGCAGGAACGAGATCGGCCTCGCCTGGCTCAACCTCGCTTCGGGCCAATTAACCCTGGCCGAAGTGGATGCCAAGCAACTGTCCGCCGAACTGGAGCGCCTGCAGCCTTCCGAGATTTTGTACTCTGAAAGCGCCGCCGCACCGCAGTTCAAGCACGCCGCCAACAAATCACTGCCCGACTGGCACTTCGAGCGCGACACCGCGCACCGTGCGCTGTGCCAGCAGTTCGGCACACGCGACCTCGCCGGTTTCGGTTGCGAAGAATTTACACTGGGCTTGAGCGCCGCCGGTGCATTGCTCGGCTACGCCAAGCTCACGCAAGGCCAGAGCATCGCCCACATCCGCAGTGCACAGGTGTACAGCGCAGACAAATACGTGCGCATGGACGCCGCCACCCGCCGCAATCTGGAGATCACCCAGACCTTGCGCGGCGAACCCGCGCCCACCCTGCTCTCGCTGCTCGACACCTGCGCTTCGAACATGGGCAGCCGTCTGCTCGCGCACTGGCTGCACCATCCGCTGCGCGACCGCGAAGTGTTGCGCGCACGACTGGATGCAGTGGACGAACTGGATAGCAAATACAACGATGTGCACGACCAGCTCAAATCCAGCGTGGACGTGGAACGCATCACCGCGCGCATCGCATTGAAGAGCGCAAGGCCGCGCGACCTTTCCGGCCTGCGCGACACGCTCAAGCGCCTGCCCGAACTGCACGCCCTGCTGGCGAACGTCACCGCACCGCGCATCCAGCAACTCACCGCCGCGCTGCAAGCCGACAGCGCACTGGTCGAACTGTTGCAGAAGACCATCAAGGAAGAACCCTCCTCCGTGCTGCGCGAAGGCGGCGTGATCGCCGACGGCTACGATGCCGAGCTGGATGAACTGCGCGGCATCCAGTCCAACTGCGGCGACTTCCTGCTGGCGCTGGAGAAGCGCGAACGCGAACGCACCGGCATCGACAAGCTCAAGGTGGAATACAACCGCGTGCACGGTTTCTACATCGAAGTCAGCGTCGCCAACGCAGACAAGGTGCCGGACGACTACCGCCGCCGCCAGACGCTGAAGAACGTCGAGCGTTACATCACGCCGGAACTGAAAGCCTTCGAAGACAAGGCGCTGTCCGCCAACGACCGCGCACTGGCACGCGAGAAATATCTGTACGACCAGTTGCTGGACACGCTCGCACCGAGCATCCCGCAACTGCAAGCCGTCGCCGCTGCCATCGCCGAACTGGACGTGCTCGCCACCTTCGCCGAACGCGCAGCCACGTTGAACTTCTGCGCACCACGATTCAGCGACGATGCGCAGCTGCACATCAAGCAAGGCCGCCACCCGGTGGTGGAAGCGCAGGTGGATACCTTCACCCCGAACGACACCGCGCTGGGCGATGCGCGCCGCATGCTGCTCATCACCGGCCCCAACATGGGCGGTAAATCGACCTACATGCGTCAGGTCGCCATCATCGCGCTGCTCGCGCATGTCGGCTGCTTCGTGCCCGCGCAGGAAGCCGTGCTCGGCGAGATCGACCAGATCTTTACCCGCATCGGCGCATCGGACGACTTGGCATCAGGACGTTCCACCTTCATGGTCGAGATGACCGAGGCCGCCAACATCCTGCACAACGCCACAGAGAAGAGCCTGGTGCTGGTGGACGAGATCGGCCGCGGCACCAGCACCTTCGACGGTCTGGCATTGGCCTACGCCATCGCGCGCCACCTGCTGGAACTCAACCGCAGCTACACATTATTCGCCACGCACTATTTCGAACTCACGCGCCTGGCCGAAGAATTCAAACAACTCGCCAACGTCCACCTCGCCGCCGTCGAACACCAGCACAGCATCGTGGTCCTGCACAGCGTGAACGAAGGCGCCGCCAGCCAGAGCTACGGCCTGCAAGTCGCCGCCCTCGCCGGTGTACCCGGCAGCGTCATCCGCAGCGCGAAGAAACAGTTGGTGAAGTTGGAACAGAACAGCGCCGCACAGAACCCGCAAGGCGACCTGTTCGCCGCCGTGCCGGAAGCGCCGGAACCGGACGAGCATCCTTTGGTATCAGCGATGCGCGATGTGGACCCGGACGATCTGAGTCCGAAGGCGGCGCTAGAAAAGATTTATCAGTTGAAGAAGCTGGTGCGACAATTTTAAAAGCGCCGTTCTCCCATCCATGTGATTCCCAATCATGACTGATAAATTTGAGATTATTAGTGGCCACAACAGGACATCAGAATTCCTTGATGATGTCCAGAGTTCCGCTGATGAGCATCGCAATGCTTTAGGATTTTATGCAAGAAGCGTATATGAAGAATTTTCTAGGAAAGACCACCTATACGTCCTTGTCAGGAAAACTTCAGACGGCCATCACTACGCAGGTCACTTACTTTTTGAACGTAGATTTCCTCGAGCCAAAATCGTACAAATGTTTACGCTCGAAAAATACAGACGACGTGGTCTAGCTACAAAACTCATTAAACATCTACAGTCCTCCCTTACCAAAGATGGATTCACCTCTATCTATGCCAGAGTAGCGGAGGATCTAGATGAAGCTAATGCCTACTGGCACCATCAGAAATTCTATGTGCAGCGAATCGAAGCAGGTGGAGCGTCGCGTAAAAGGAAAATACTTGTACGCTGCCACGAACTAGCCTCACCTCAGCTTTTCCCCTCCAGTGGAATTAATGCAAACAACCCACTTGGGCTAGCAACGGCTTCATCAAATGTCATCCCGCTGTATTTACTGGACCTTAACGTCCTCTTTGACCTTTCACCACGGCGCTTTCGCCATAATGAAGCGACCAGTCTATTTCAAGCCGAGCGCATGAACTTCTGCCGGCTGGCCATAAGTAATGAAATCCGAAAAGAGCTGCAGCGTACGGCGGCTCAAGGGAAAACAGACCCCATGGAAACATTCATTAATGTTTTCCCTTCCTTCCCTCTCTCCCAAAACAATGAGTCGAAAACCCTTTTTGAGGACCTTGCCTCAATAGTTTTTCCTAAAAAGACCAAAACAGGCCAGCTTAGTCAAAACGATCAATCTGACTTGCGTCATGTAGCCACGGTTATCCAATGCAAACTTGCTGGATTAATTACAAACGACGACGCTATTCTCGAAGCCGCTCAGACAATTGAAACGAAATATGGCGTCGAAGTCATATCTCCTTCGGCCTTCACACTTGATGATTCCGTTCCACGCAGTAACAACAACTTCGAAACCGCCGAGGAAGACACCCTAACTCTTCTCGAAGTATCCAACTCTGACGAATCGACCATTCATTCATTACTTTCAAATCTTGGCCTGTCTGGCTCCACGATCTCATCTGGCTGGCTGCCATCAGAGCAACACGGACGTATTGCATCACGTTACGCCGTATGGAATGGCTCGACGCTTATTGGTTACTTAACTTGGTCAGCAAGAGATAACACCGGAAGCGTAGGGGCACGTGTAGCAGTAGATGAAATGAACACACAGGCACTAAGTGCTGCACGAATTCTATTAATCTATTTGCTCGACCAACTATCACCTAATGGGCCATATCTAGTTAGACTTGAACTCCCTCCTCGTCAGTCGTACATAAGAGAGTTAGCTTCCGGTTTTGGCTTTAGTTGTTCTACAGAGCAGCACGTCTTATCAAAAATTATTCTGGGGGGCGTTCTTACCTGCGAGACATGGAATGTTTACCAAGAAAAGCTTGCTAAAAAGAGCAAGCTAAAGCTACCTAGCGCCATACCCGCATACCGAAGTGACAATCAGCTTCTGCCAATTCTGACACCTGATGGAAATCAAACTCACGTAGCTTTAGATGCGCTTGAAACTTTATTGTCTCCAGCTCTTTTTTGCTTACCCGGTCGACCGGCAGTAATCACACCGATTCAACGTAGCTTCTCAGAACCACTTCTTGGACATTCCAAACAAAACACACTATTACCACTAAGATCAGCATCGCTATTTCAGGAACGGCACTACCTTAGCGGCCAACAAACACTCCGGCATTTTAAGCGCGGCACATTGATACTTTTTTACGAATCCACCAAGCAAAAGGGACGCTGCGAAATTGTCGCAATTGCTCGCGTGCGCCAAGCTTTCCTCAAGCCATTCGAAAATTTCGACAATTCCGATCTAACGCAATCTGTGCTTACCGAAACAACCCTCACAAGTATCGGAAAATCCAAAATGAGAACTGTCACTGTATTCGATAATATTTACCCACTTCCCAAACCCGTTCCCCTAACAACGCTCCAAAGAATTGGATGTGGCAAGCCAACAGACCTAATTACCACTCACCCAATAAATGATGCACAACTACGAGAAATTCTCCGAGAGGCATTTTCATCGTGAGAAATGAAGAACACATACTCATATCGCTAACACCGAGACATGCAGAAAACATTTTTTCAGGAAAAAAGTTAGTTGAACTTCGTCGTCGAACCATGCATATCACACCAGGTACAAAAGCATGGATTTACGTAAAGCTACCCATCGGCGCTATTGTCGGGCGAGTAACAATTAGAGCCATGCATACTTCCTCCCCCACAGCACTTTGGCGGCGATATGGTGTTGTTTCCGGGCTATCAAAGAATGAATTTTTTGATTATTTCAATGGAGTCTCTGAAGGCGTTGCTCTTGAGCTTGACGACGTAAAGCAACTTAGAAGATCAGTTTCATTAGCAAAGCTTCGAGAAGTAGCTAGTGGCTTTCAACCACCACAGTTTTTCGTACGTCTAATTTCAAGCAACCCCGTACTGAAAGTTGTAAAAGCAAATCAGTAGCGAATTTTTTCGCATACTATGGTGTGGGGCGCATTTGTTTTTCAAAAAACAATGTGAGGTTTACTTTGCAAACCGCCCCAATATCAGATCAAGGCTCTTCGTATAGAGCATCCCGATATCCACCCCGGCCGTATGCGCCACCAGCACGTCCCCGTAGAAACTTGAAGCCAGGTGCAACAGTATCTCCATGTGATCCCGCCCGGGGGCGATCTCGTTCAGGTGGTGCAGGAGCATCTCGTTGCCGCTGGGGATGCGGGCTTCGTGGAGTTCTGGCATTTCCGGATAACGCAGGAAGCGGTCGGGCGCATCGAGTACTTCGGCGTCGGGGCTGATCTCGTTGGTGACGATGTAGGCGATGAAGCTCACCATCATGCGCGGGTACTGTTTCACTTGCTGGGCGGTCATGGCGAAGATGCGGCGGATGGCGGCTTCGCCCGCCAGCGGTGCGCTGAACTGCTGCGCGGCGATGTCCAGCGCCCAGACGCCCATCATGTAACGCAGGATGTCTTCTTTCTTGGCGTAGTGGTTGAAGAAGGTCATCTCGGTGATGCCGACCGCCTGGGCGATGTCTTTCACCTTCAGTTCCCTGAAGTTCACCGTTTCCGTCATGCGGTAAGCCGCATCAAGGATATCCATCCGCGTCTGCGCCCGGTTGAGGGCGCGCTTGCCGTAATCTGCCATGTTGCTGTTCTCACCCCGCTCAAACGACTGAGCCTCCAGTCTTCACGCAAAACAGTTTAGTTGACTATAAATTTATTGACAAGCGGCGTTTTCGGCATTATCTTTTAGTCGACTAAAGTTTTATGGATTTTCGGGGAAAACGAAATGGCAAACGTGAAGATCGAGAAGTATGTGCATGGGGCGTTTGAAAGTGCGGTCAGCGTTCCGGCATGGGCCTTGAGAGCGGCGCGGCGCCTGTTGCCTGCTGCGGCACTGCAGGCACTGGCTGCACGCGGTCTGCATGTGCAGGAGATCCTGAATGCGGCGAACAGGGGCCGCCCCTACTCGGCCACTTTTGAGGTGCGCGAACATGACATCCTCAAACAGGTTCGTGTGACACTGCATACGCCCCGCACGCGCTCTTTGCTGAGGAGGCTGCCATGATCATCGAAAGATACCGCCACCCCTGGTTGTTCTATGGCTTGTCGACTGCTATCCCGTGGGCGCTGTGGTTCGCGGCGGCCTACCTGAGCCACCTCTCGCCTGCGAATGAATTGCTGGCGGTATCGGTGGGCGTGCTGGGGGTCGCCGGCCTGTTTGCCCCGGCGTTCATCGCGTACCGGATGATCTGGCCGGACACCGAACTGAGGACCGACATCAAGCGCCGCTTGTTCAACCTGAAGGGCATCCAGCCCATCCATCTGCTCATGACCGGCTTCCTGATGCTGGGCAGCATCCTGCTGGCGCAGGCGATCTCGCTGCTGTTCGGCCACAGCACGGATCAGTTCGTGCTGGCCGGGGCATCGTCGTTCTCGGCGGGGATATTTCCCGGATGGTTTTTGCTGTTCCTTGCGCCGCTGGTGGAAGAACTGGCCTGGCACTCTTACGGCACGGACTGTCTGCGCGTGCGCATGAACCTGTTCAAGGCATCGATGGTGTTCGCCGTGTTCTGGGCGTTCTGGCATCTGCCCCTGTCGTTCATCAAGGATTACTACCACAGCAACGTGGCCGAGACGGGGCTGCTCTACAGCCTCAACTTCGCGTTCAGCCTGATCCCCTTCGTCATCCTGATGAATTGGCTGTACTACAAGACCGACCGCAACATCCTGATCGCCATCGTGTTCCACATCACCGCCGGGTGGTTCAACGAGATGTTCGCCACGCATCCCGACAGCAAGGTGATACAGACCGTGCTGCTGACGCTGCTCTCCCTCTATCTGCTGTACCGGGACAGAGACTTCTTCTTCGAGCGCAGATTCAATGAAGGGAAAAGATCATGAACCACATCACACGTTTGTTCGCCCTGCTCTGCTGCTGCCTCGGGCTCTCCGCTTGTGCATCCATGACTTCGGGCACGCAGCAGACCTTTACCGTTCAGACCCATCAAGGGGATGTCGAACGCACTGGGATAGCGTGCGATCTGCAAAACGATGCCGGCCGCTGGACACTCAACAGCCCTGCCAGCGTGACGGTGCACAAGAGTGCAGAGAAGCTGGTGGTGGAATGCAAAGGCGCCCAGGTGCTCGGAAAGGTGAGTGTGGAATCGACTGCCAATGCGGCCTATGCGAGCAATTTCCTGTTCCTGTTCGGGATTGGATACTGGTTCGACAAGCTGACCGGTGCGGGCTTCGATTATCCCGACAAGGTCATCGTTCGACTAAACCCGGGAACTTAGCAAGCAATCGGGGACAAACCACCATGACTTGCCACACAGTTTGACGTTCGTTTCATTCAGCCACTGCCAAGACATCCCTATCGCTTAGCCATTCATTCGCAGCCAGACGGCCCGAATGCTTGATGTGTTATCTCTTTGCATTTTAGTACGATCATCCTATATGATTAGGACGGCCGTACTATTTAGACAAGGAGACGTTCATGGTGACTAGGATATTGGTAACGGGAGCAAACGGTTTTGTCGGCAGCCATGCTCTGGAAGCATTGCAGCGCTGCGAAGGCGTGCAAGCCATTGCCGCGTGCCGCGACGGAAGCAAGCTGCCCGCGCAATTCACGGGCGAGGTGCGCGAAGGCGATCTGCGTGATGTGCACTACCGGGAGAGTGTGGTGGCCGGCGTGGATGTACTGTGCCATGCGGCGGCCTGGAGTTCGCTGTGGGGCCATGCCAGAGAATCGCGCGAGTTGTTCCTCGAACCCAGTATCGGCCTGATCACGGCGGCAAAGAAAGCCGGAGTGCGGCGCTTCGTCAATACCAGCACAGCCAGCGCAGCGGCGCCGGATCATTCTGCCGATCCGTCAAGCCGGGGTATTGCCCGTCCCCTATGGCCGCATTTGTGCAATGTGGTGACGATTGAGAATGTGTTGCGCGATGCGGCAAGCCGCACGTTTCAGGTAGTGAATCTGCGTTTGGGCATCTTCGCCGGCCAGCGCTATGCACTGGGTCTGCTGCCCATCCTGATGCCGCGTCTGAAGACGCATCTTGTGCCCTGGGTAGCGGGCGGCAAGACCGGGCTGCCCGTGATTGACGGCCGCGATATCGGTCAAGCATTTGCCCGCGCTGCATTGGCGGAGGGATTGGACGAATACGAGGGTTTCAACATCGTTGGGCCGGTAGTGCCTACGGTCAGGCAAGTCATCACATTCTTGCACGAGGAATACGGGCTGCCCCTGCCGCATTTCAGCGTGCCTTTTGCGCTGGCCTATCCGTTCGCCTGGTTAATGGAAAAGCTGGATCCTGTCGTTCCCTGGGAACCGCTGGTCACCCGCAGCATCATCCACCTGATGGAAGAAACGGGGGCGGACAACGACAAAGCCACGCAACGGCTGGGGTATCATCCGGTGCACAGTTGGCAAGATGCCATCCGCGCACAGGTGCAGGAGATGCAGGTACGGCAGCTCAGCCCGATGAGCATGACCAAGCAGATCGTTTGAATACGGCGGCCTTTCTCAAGTGTGATGCGCAGGGATGGAGATGAGATTGCCGAAGCTTTACCACTGTAGCGCCGCATTGCGGCATTTCGCCCCCTGCCGGGCGGAATACCTTTAGCGCTGATCAGGACAGGACGAAATGACTGCAACACTCAGTAAAGGCGAAAGAACCCGCGCCGACATAGTCGAATGCGCGCGCCGCTTGTTCTACGAACATGGCTATGACGGCACCACCTTCTCTGCCATCGTCGAGGCGTCCGGTCTGGTGCGCGGCAACATCTATCATTACTTCAAATCCAAAGACGACATTCTAAACGCGGTTGTGGCGCAGCACCTGAACGAATACGGCGCACTACTCGCAAACTGGGAACAGCAGAGCGCAGACCCGAAGAAACGCTTGCTAGCCTTTATCGACATGGTCACCGGCAGGAAGAACGAACTGGTGAAATACGGCTGTCCCATCGGCACACTCAACAGCGAACTGGCCAAGGATAGACGCGACCTGCAACAAGACGCGCGCGCGCTGTTCGATTTGTTCCGCCACTGGCTGGCGGCCCGCTTCCAGGAACTGGGCAAGACGGACGATGCCGATGCGCTGGCCCTCCACTTGCTGGGGCGCGCACAGGGCATCGCCGTCATTGCCCATGTGTACAAGGATACGAAGCTCCTGCAACGGGAGACCAGCCAGCTAAGGGCCTGGGTCGAACAACAATAATGCCGATGCGGCTTTCGCCCGCGTATTGCCACAGTCATGTGACAGGACTGTTTGGCACGCCCCCGGCAAACTAGTGCCCCACCAGCTTGCGTAGATGGGTGGACATCTTTATCGATATTTCCGTTACGGGTTCTTTCACTTCGATAAGCGCCTTTTCGAATGAAGCTTTTGAAAAGGGCGAGTGCACATCATTCGAGATGCCATAGCTCTCGCTGGGCATCCCCGCGAACGGGAACCACATCCTGTCCAGACTGCCATCGTTGTCCTCATCGTGCACCGCTCCGACGGCATATCTGCCTGCCGGCACATCTTCGAGGATGACTGTCGTGACCGGCGCGACCGGTTTCACCTTCACAAAACGGAAAGCATTGAAGTCCTTGCGGCTGGTGTCGTCATCAGAGTAGTAGGTGCTGCTGTTGTCATGCACGAACACCAGCAGCTGGCCATCGCTGTTCTGCATGTTGCCGAAATGAACGATGAGTCTGCTTGGTGCTCCCGCTTCAGGGTTGATACTGGCAGAGTTCGTGGTCGCACATCCGGCAAGCAGGGATAGCGACAGCAGAACAGCCATAACCGTACAGTGTTGAACTTTCATGCTGCACCTTATGAAATGTCGATCAGATTGTCTGTGCCACCAGTATATTACCGAATGTTTGCAGTCCCACCGTCTCCGTTAGCTGCAATCCACCCCTGTCGAATAAACGCCGCCATTCGGCCAGCGTCCGCTCACGGCCGCGCGTGTTGACGAACATCTGCATGTCGAAAGCAGTGGTACCTGCATCAGCCTGATGGTCGGGCATGACCATCTCCATCACGGCGATGGTGGCACCTGCCGCCTTCGCAGCCTCGGCCACATTACGCAGCGCGATGGTGCAGGTGTCATCATCGAAGCCGTGCAGCACGGCACTGAGCAAATAGACATCCTTGTTGCTCAGCGCTTTGGGGACTGACTGCAGCACGTCGCAAGCCTGGTAGCTCATGCGCTGTAGCGCCTCGCCCTCGCCTTGCTGCTGCCAGAACTGCGCCGCGCCGCCGATGACCTGTTCGCGGTCTGCAACCAGCGCCTTGAGATGTGGATGGCGCTTGAGGATGGCGAGAGACTTCGCACCTTTGGAACCGCCGACGTCGATGATGCGATCGAAGCGCGCCCAATCGAAATCGGTGATGAAGCTGTCGCCGGTGAGCGATTCGACACTGTCCATGGCGCTGGCGAACAGCGCATCGAATTCGGGATGTGTATCCAGATAGGAATACAGCTCTTCACCATGCACATGCTCGAACGGCACACCGCCGTCGCACACGGCCTGCTCCAGCTTCTCGAACCAGGGACGGCTGATCTCGGGCGAGTTGTGCATGAGGATCATGGCGCGCACGCTCTGCGCATGTCCCTCGCGCAACGGCTGGGAGAGCTTGCTATTACGGAAACGGTGTGGCGCGCACTCTTCGAAGACACCCATCGCAGCGAGCATGCGCAACAGGCGATAGGTCGCATCAGGCTGGGCACGCAGACGGGTAGCGATCTCTTCCGCCGTCAGTTCGCTGTCGCCGAGCAAAGTGGCGATATCCAGCCGCGCCGCGACATAAAGCGCGCGCGATTGCCAGTAGGAGGCGCTGATCTGCATCAGGCGGAACGGCGGCGGCACGATCTTGTTGGGCAGGTTCTGCAACCATGCGCCGAAGCTGGCGAGTTTTGCGAAACGGCGCACTGCACCGGCGTTCTTCTGCAACGTCATCTCATGCTCCTTTCTGTGCGGCGGCCATGCCGGCTGCCAGCAGCCTGCCGTTGAAGTCGGCAAGCTTGTGCAGGAATGCCTCATCCATCTGCCCGCCCATCTGTTCCTCGAATATCTCCTTGAGCAGCATTGGCATCATGGACAGGCTGACGAAGGACATGCGCACGATGTCCGGATCGAGCGCATCGTCGACATACCCGCTCGCCTTCAACTCACCGAGCTTGCGCGCCGCACCTGTGCGTCCCCGCTCCAGCAGTTGCAGGATGAAGCGATGACCCGGCCCGTGGTTGAGGGCAAGCACCTTGAGCATGAGCTTGGGAAACTCGGGATGCTTGCGCATGGTGTCGTAATAGAGGCGCAGGTATTCGGAAAAACCGCTGACGTCGTTCAGTCCCGGGCTGTCGATCATGTCCAGGATGGGCTTGAGCGTGTCGCGGATCATCTCTTCGTACAGACCTTCCTTGTTGCCGAAGTAATAGCGGATCATGGAGATATTGGTGCTCGCCTTGTCTGCGATCATGCGCGTGGTGACCTTCTGATAATCGTCAGAAAGGAAACATTCCAGCGCAGCCTTTAGCAGGCGCGCGTAAACCGGATCCTGTGTATCGCTCATGGACTTCTCCTGAAACTTGAGTAAGCAAAGATTAGCATCGGCCACCGGCCTGCCGCAGGGGTTTCGCCAATCGGAACAGGGCGTTTGATTGAATACGGGACAAGCGATGCAACTGACTCGGGAAAGTTTTGGCTAAACTACGCGCCTGATCTTCCAAGCACTTCATCGAACTGCCATGTCCAAGCTATCCACACAACGACGCATGAACGAAACCACCAGCAAGACGCTGCGCTTCAACATCTTCGGCATGTTGATCGCCGTCGTCGGTGAGCCCGGCAAGTGGTCTGCTTTCCTGCTGGGAGCTGACGGCAAACGCAGGCCTGCCGATTTCATCGTGCCGAACGAACTTGCCGAAGACGAGTTGTGCGGCTATCTGGCCGACCTGATGCATGAGTCGGCCACGCCAACGAACAGCGAGTCCTACCAAATCTGTTAGTGCCAAAGCTCTGAACATTTGAAAGGCCGTCATGGAAAAATACACTGCACCTAACTATCGATCATCGGCGATCATCACCATCGATACACAATTCGACACGCTGGACGGTCAGCCGCTGGAGATCGCCGGCACTTCCGCTGCGTTGCCCAATATCAGGACGCTACTGGATGCCTATCGGAAAAATGGGCTGCCCATCATTCATATCGTCCGCATATACAAACGTGACGGAAGCAATGTCGATTTGTGCCGCAGGCAGGCAGTGGAAGAAGGCGCGGCAGTCCTGCTGGAAGGAAGCGCGGGATGTGAGCTGGCACCCGAGTTGTTCCGCGAAAATGTACGGCTGGATTACGATCTGCTGCTGTCCGGCCGTCCTCAGACGGTCAGCGAAAACGAAGTTATCATCTACAAACCCAGATGGGGAGCGTTCTTTGACACCCCGCTTGAATCCCACCTGAAATCACAAGGTGTCGATACACTGGTATTTACCGGCTGTAACTTCCCCAACTGCCCCAGAACCTCGATATATGAAGCAAGCGAACGGGATTACAGAATCGTGTTGGCGGAGGATGCTGTATCGGGGCTTTACCCTCAAGGAAAGCAAGAGATGATGAATATCGGCGTTCATTTGCTGAAGACTGCTGAGATCGAATCAACGCTCATGGATACGTTACGCAATGATTGACCTGCTCCCTGCCTGGCCGATGTTCTCGGCATTCCTGCTCGCCAGCCTGATCCTGGCGATCACACCGGGGCCGGGTGTGCTTTACATCGTCACGCGCAGCCTGGTGCAGGGACGCCGTTGCGGGCTGGTGTCCGTCGCGGGCGTTGCGCTGGGCAATCTTGGCAATGCGCTGGCGGCATCCATAGGCTTGGCCGCCTTGTTTGCGGTCTCGTCGCTCGCCTTCTCCATCGTCAAGTTCGCCGGGGCACTCTACCTGATCTATCTTGGGGTACAGATGTTGCGCAACTCCCCAGCCGATACCACTGTCTGCGTACCCAAGCATGAACCTACGGGACGCATATTCCGGGATGGTTTCGTGGTGGCCCTGCTCAATCCCAAGACGACGATCTTCTTCGCGGCATTCTTGCCGCAGTTCCTGAGTGGAGAGGTGGCGCCAGTGTTGCAGAGCATGTTGCTGGGCAGCATCTTCGTGACGGTTGCCACAGTGACCGACAGCCTTTATGCATTGGCTGCTGGCGCAGTCGCTCCTGCCTTGCACAGTTTCAGCATTCGACGCGCAGCACGGTATTGCGGTGGCGGGCTATTCATTGGCTTGGGGATATTCGCTGCAATAGCGGACGGCCGCGAGAAGAACTAGGACGACTCCACAATCCCTGCTGCCGTGCCATCCCGAGCTTGCAGAAATCAGAGGGAAGCCAGCCCTATGCAACGCTTCAATCGTCCTTCCGCATCGCGGCCTTCCAGCTGGCTTCCAGATTGTTTTCCACCAGCGCGACTACATCACCATCCAGCTTGCCGCTGTCGACCTGCTGTTTGAGCATGGAGAGTATCTGCTCGGGCGGCAGGGAATCGCGGTAGGGGCGGCGCTGGGCGAGAGCCTGGAATACGTCGGCGACTTCGATGATGCGCGCTTCGATGGCGAGCTCGTCTTTTTTCAGATGGTAAGGATAGCCGCTGCCGTCGACGCGCTCATGGTGTTGGGCGGCCCATTTGGTGACCTGTTCGAGGCCGCTGATCTTTTTGAGGATGTTGTAGGTGTCGAAGCTGTGGCGACGCATGAGGATAACCTCGGTATCGCTCAGCTTGCCCGGCTTCTCCAGCAGGTCATCGGGAATGCGCAGTTTGCCGATGTCGTGCAGCAGGCCGGCCAGTTCGATCATCTCGCAACTCTCCTTGCTTAAGGAAGCCTGTTCGCCGAGAAAGCGCGCGAGCCGCGCAACGCCCTCGGAATGCTGCGAGGTGAATTCACTCTTTGCGTCGACGATGTAGGAGAACACGCTGACCAGGCTGCGCAGCGCATCGAAGTTCATCATCTCCGGCCACGTATCGTCTAGCCAGGTGGCGACATAGCCATCGATGCTGTCCCTCTCCAGAGAGAACCAAAAGGCTTCCGAGCGTGAGACTTCGAGGAAGGCATCCACCAGCTCGGGATGGAACCAGTCACCGCGCTTGCTGTTGATGGTCTCGCGTATCTTCTCTTTGCCCAGCAGGATGTCTTTGCCGTCGGCCAAGTGCTTCAGCGTGAGGATGTCGACGCGGTCGACCATGTAGATGCAATTGGCGTTGAGCTTGACCGCTTCCGGCAAGTCCATCCCATCCAGCTCTTTCCAGTGCGTGTGGTGATACTGGATGACGGGGGCGAACTTCTCCAGCAGCGGCGAAGAGCGCATCAGTTGCGCACCGAGCACGCAATGTTCGCTCTCCTCTTCCCATTGCAGCTGGGCCAGCTTGGCATGCACCGCTGTTTTGGAGACGCCACTGTCGTGCAGGATGGCGGACTGGAAAAGATCGTCGATCTGTTCCTTGCTCCAGCCGAGGTGTTTTGCGCATTCGGCCGCCATGAAAGCGACACGTTTGCCATGGTGGATATGCGTGACGCCGACCAGATCGAGCGCATCTGAAAGCGAATAGATGGCTTCACGCAGGTTGATGAGATAGTTCGTCACGTCACTGCCCCTTCAGTGATTGATGGCGTCAGTATAGCGCGCCCAAGCGAGCACCGGATGTCATCAAGCCGGAGATGGTGAACAATTACTTGCCTGCCCTGCCTGTTTGGATCACGCGATCGAAACGAGGCGGATCGCTGTTGCTGTGCGCAAAGGCTGCTTCCTGAATTCCCGGGGAGATTTTCCATATTGCACCTTCGTCCGGCTAAGCGCATAGTAATTCGCCGCTTGTTCATTTGAAAGGAGCACATCATGTTGAAACGACCTATTTCAGTATCTTTACTGGCTGGTGCTTTGGCAGTGTTGGCTGGGCCGCTGTTCGCGGCGGATCAGGTACGCGAACAGAAGCAGGATCAGATGAAAATGCAGACTCAGGATCAGGAGCGCATCTATGGCAGTCAGTTGATGACGCAGAAAGAACGCAACGCGTACCGAGCCAAGATGCGGGCCGCCAAGACGGTTAAAGAACGCGAGCAGATCCGCAACGAGCATCACAAACTCATGCAGCAACGTGCGAAAGAGCGCGGCGTGACATTACCGGATATGCCGCCTGCAGGCGGCATGATGATGGGCCCCGGCGGCGGTATGCGTCAGGGTGGCGGCATGGGAAGCGGTGGTGGCATGCGCGGGGGCAATTGATCTTCTGAACGTCTCCGCTATCCGTCTGACAGGAGGGCTGCGGCACTGCGGCTACCGCCACGCCCTCCGTTCCAACCGGCAGTTCGATCCCTTCTCACATCCTTCCCCGGAGCGCGCCAGACTGACCTGCTTCGGCGGTATTCCCGGCCGACAGGTTTGTGCTTCGCGCCCTATTCTTCGGTGCTAGAATCCGTGCCCCATGGACATCGATCTCATCGCCCAAGAGCTGGAACAGACCGGCTATATCGTGCTGGCAAACGCGCTGGCGGTTGAACTATTGCAAGGTCTGCAAAAGCGCTGTGAGGAGGATGGTTCTGAGCGTTTCCAGCCCGCTCATGTGGGACGCGGCGCGGCCAAGCAAAAGATCGAATCACTACGCGGCGACGTCATCAGCTGGATAGAAGCGAACGACCCCGTCGACCGCGCTTTTCTGGAACAGATGGAAACGTTGCGCCGTGAATTGAATGCCCGCCTGTTCCTGGGCATGTTCGATTACGAGAGCCACTACGCCATCTACACCAGCGGCTATGGCTACGCAAAACATTCCGATGTGCTGCAGGGCAAGAAGAACCGAATCCTGACCACCGTGCTATACCTGAACGAGGATTGGCAGCCAGAGCACGGCGGCGAACTGGTGGTCTACGATCCTTCCGGCGAGACCGAGATCCTCAGGGTGCAGCCGACCTTCGGCACGATGATCATCTTCCTCAGCGAATCGTTCCCGCACGAAGTGCTCATCTCGAACACGACTCGCCGCAGTATTGCGGGCTGGTTCCGCGTCAGCGGCAGCTAAGACTCTTCCACTTCCTCCATGATCTGATACGGCTCCATGGTGACGGATTCGATTCGCGCACCCAGCATCACCACTTCTCCTTCTCGCCTGGTGTTACCTGTCTCGGTGAATTCGAAACGATAGGTACGGCGCAGTGTACGTCGTCCGTTGCTGTCGCGCGCCAGTTGCAGTTTGGTGCTGGCAACGGTGTCGTCCAGGAATTGCACACCGGTCTGTTTGCATATCAATCTGCCCGCCTCGCGCGCGATCTCGAGGATGCGGATACTGTGCAGCCAGACCCAGACTACCAAACCCAGTACAGCCAGAACCAATAAGCTCGCGAAGTCCATCGCACTCAATCCAGTGGAGCAAAGCGCGGCACGGTCTTGCCTTCGTGCTGCACGGACTCGAAGAAGATGTCCTTGGGTCGCGCCCAGATCAGGCCGTTATCCGATTTGTAGATCATCAACGTGACGTTCGGATCAGCCTCCAGCTTCGCCTCGCATACGATCTCGTAGATGCCGCCTTTGTAGTGCTGATATTTCATTGCCTACTCTCCTTAGCAAGGTAGCTGTGTTCTTCATTCAAGAACAATCTTGTCTATGCACTATTGTGCCTGATTGAATATTCACAAGAGCGAATAGGTTGATTTACTTTTGCCAACTCTAGTTGCTTGCTATCAATATGCATCTTCATTTCTTCTGGCGCGCAACCATGACTCAGGCAGATGACTGTAGTACTCTCAGGCTCGCAACAGGCTTTGTTAAGTGAAACTTCACCCGTGATGCTGTGTAAGCCATATACCAGCAATCCATTCAATTGCTCAGGGAGGCATATTTTGAATAGATACAGACTTGCTATTGCTGCCGTACTTTCCATCACTCTATTTGGCTGCGCAACACCCAAGCCACGTCAATTCGCGGCACCGACAGACTATGTTCCAATAGATAAGATAGCTATCGAGAATCGTTTCGATTCAGTTGAAGTCACGCACGATAACTTTGCTGCAGAAATGAAGAAATGCATCCCTCAATTGGACGGAAATTCCGCTCATATCAAAAAGGCACTGCAGAACCTGCCAACAAAAAACATCCTTGGTTTTGGGCATGCCAGCTCAGGAAATATTTTCACGATCTATAAGAGCACAGCACTTTGCTTGCATCGTAGCTCCAATAAGTATGCGATCTTGGCTGCGGAAGCCATCCTTGAAACATCCAATCCTAGCGGTATCCCCCAAGCCGTCGAAATGGACTGGAATAAGCAAATCGTGAAGTTGATCGCCACCAAGGGACGGGCAAACGTCGCTTACACCTTTCCGAATGGCAATGCGTTTGCGGTCAGCTACTGGGTACTAAGAGGCCAAGACTTCATGCTGCAATACTCAACCACCTTTAAGAAGGCAGGCACTTGGGAGGCAGACAAATTTGACGTTAAGTTCTCACATCCATCGATGAATTCCGTTTCAGAAGTAAAACGTAGCGGTCACCCCAGGAAGAACTTCCCCATTGAGCATCGCATGAAGTAATTAGACAAGGCGGCAGGAATGATTCACCTTCCTGTCGCCTGACTTGAATAAGTTGATTTCATTTCCCCTGCATTGCCAACTTGTTAGGCCCTGCACGTTGTGCCTTAGAATCGCTTCAACATTTTCTTGTTCATAAATCCTATGCGCCACAACCTTGCCGCCGATGTGAACCGCCGCGAAGCCTGGGCATGGGCGATGTATGACTTCGCCAACTCGGGTTACACCACCATCGTCATCACGGCGATCTTCAATGCCTATTTCGTTTCTGTGGTGGCAGGCGGCGCGCCTTGGGCGACCTTGGCATGGACGCTGTCGCTGGCAGTCTCCTACGCCCTGATCATGCTGACCGCGCCGTTGCTGGGGGCGTATGCGGATGCCTATGCCGCGAAGAAACGGCTGCTGCTCGCCACCACTGCAGGCTGCGTGCTGTTCACTGCAGGGCTGTATTTCGCGGGGCCGGGAATGTTGTGGCTGGCGATCCCGCTGATCGTGCTGTCCAATTTTTTCTACGGCAGCGGCGAGAACCTGATCGCGGCCTTCTTGCCGGAGCTGGCGCGCGAGGGATCGCTGGGCAAGGTGTCGGGCTGGGGCTGGAGTCTGGGTTATGTGGGCGGTCTGTTGAGTCTGGGCATCTGCCTTGCCTATGTGAGCTGGGCACAGGCGCGCGGCGATACCGCGGCCGACTTCGTGCCGGTGACCATGCTGATCACGGCGGCGCTGTTCGCCTTGGCGAGTCTGCCGACTTTCCTAATGCTAAAGGAACGCGCACAACCGCAACCACACTTGGTCGGCAAGAACATGATGCAGGAATCCTTCGCGCGCCTGTTGCAGACCATCCACCATGCCCGGCATTACCGCGACCTGCGCCGCTTCCTGATCTGCACGGTGTTCTATCAGGCGGGTATCCAGACGGTGATCACGCTGGCCGCCATCTATGCGCAGCAGGCTATGCACTTCACCATGCAGCATACGCTGGGGCTGATCTTAGTGGTCAACATCACGGCAGCTGTCGGCGCATTTTCTTTCGGTTATCTGCAGGACCGCATCGGCCATGTGCCGGCCATCGCGCTGACGCTGGTCGGCTGGATCGTGATGGTGCTGATGGCCTGGGCATCCGAAGGGCCAGCACTGTTCTGGGCAGCGGCCAATCTGGCCGGCATCTGCATGGGCGCTAGCCAGTCCGCTGGGCGTGCACTGGTCGGGCTGTTCTCGCCGGTCGAACGTCGCGCAGAGTTCTTCGGCCTGTGGGGTTTGGCGATGAAGCTGGCCGCCATCCTCGGCCCGGTGACCTATGGTCTGGTGAGCTGGCTGACGCACGGCGACCATCGCACGGCGATATTGTTCACCGGCCTGTTCTTTGTGGCGGGGCTGCTGATACTGCGTGGCGTGGATGCTGCGCGCGGTCAGCAGGCTGCGCAGCAATCGAATTGATTTAGAATCGAACCACCTTCCCCTCTCTGGAGACCGATGCCATGAGCGACCGCTACTTCAGCAAACAGACTTTCGCTTTCCTCTCCGCACTGGAGCAGAACAACAACCGTGAGTGGTTCGAGCAGCACCAGCATGAGTACGAAGATCTGGTGCGCACGCCCGCGCTGGATTTCATCAGCGACATGTCGGACGAGATGCCCGCCATCTCGCGCCATTTTCTGGCGCAGCCGAAGAAGGTGGGCGGCTCACTGATGCGCGTGTATCGCGACACGCGTTTCAGCAAGGACAAGACGCCCTACAAGACCAACATCGGCATCCAGTTCCGCCATGAACTGGGCAAAGACATCCATGCGCCGGGCTATTACCTGCACATCTCGCCGGGCGAGTGTTTCGTGGGGGTGGGCCTGTGGCATCCGGATGCGGACGCGCTGTTCAAGATACGAGAGGCCATCGTAAAGAAACCCGAGGCGTGGATCGCGGCACGCGACGATGCGGCTTTTGCCAAACAATACGAACTGGTCGGCGATGCGCTGGCCAATGCACCGCGTGGCTTCGCCAAGGACCACCCGCAGGTGGAGGACCTGAAGCGCAAGGATTTCATCGCTCTGGCGAACCTCACCGAAGCCACGGTCGCTTCGGCCAAACTGCGTCCGCTGGTGGTGGAGCGATACCGGCAGGGCGCACCGTTGATGCGCTTCCTGTGCCAGGCTTTGGAGCTGCGTTTCTGAACCGAACAACCCTGTTGCCTGTAGCCATTTTTATCGTCTTGCCAAAGGCGTAGCATGGTTCTCACTCGCGGAGATCATGTCCGCGACTCTCGTTCTTCAATTACCGTGAAGGAGATGACCATGCATACAGCAGATATGTTGATCTACGTGCATCCCGAACTGGAATCGCAGATGAGGATGGATCTGGAAAGGAAGATCATGGGACGCATCGGTGTGGATTGCGCCGAGTTCGAGCACAAGCCGCATCCGCATTCCCTACTGGTCAGATACGATCCGGAAGAGGTCGAAAGCATCGAGTTGTTGCACATGGTGCGCGACATCGACCCCAAAGCCTCGATGGTGGGCATGTAGCCCCCGTACAGAAATGACAGATAGCATCCTGAAGCCCGCCAGTGCGGGCTTCCTGTTTTCGAACCTCACCACGAAGGAGGCTGCCATGAAGAGATCCCTAGTTTCCCTTGCCCTGTTCTGCCTGATCGTCCCAGCCTTCGCGGCAGTTGAAGGTGAAGAGGTCACCTACTCCGCGAACGGCACCACGCTGAAAGGCTGGCTGGCATACGAAGGGCATGCGATGGGCAAGCGCCCGGCGGTGCTGGTGGTGCATGAGTGGTGGGGACACAATGCCTACGCGCGCAAACGCGCGAACATGCTGGCCGAATTGGGTTATGTGGCGCTGGCGGTGGATATGTACGGCGATGGCAAACAAGCGATGCACCCATCCGATGCCGGAAAATTCTCCGGCGAAGTTTCCAAGAACCGTCCTGTGACGAAAGCACGTTTCGAGGCGGCCATGAAACTACTGCGCGACGATCCGCGCGTGGATGGCAGAAAACTGGCTGCCATCGGTTACTGCTTCGGTGGCTCGGTGGTATTGAACATGGCGCGCGAAGGTGAGCCTTTGCTCGGCGTGGCGAGTTTCCACGGTGGGCTGGCGACCGATACGCCAGCGCAAAAAGGCATGGTGAAAGCGAAGGTACGCAGCTTCACCGGCGCGGATGACAAGATGATCCCGGCGGCACAGGTGGCTGCGTTCGAGCAGGAGATGAAAGCGGCAGGTGTGGACTATAAAGCGGTGGTGTATCCCGGTGCGATGCACAGCTTTACCAATCCGGATGCGGACAAGTACGGCAAGAAGTTCAACATCCCGCTGGCGTACAACGCGGCAGCCGACAAGGATTCCTGGAAACAATTGCAGCACTTTCTGGCAGAAGTGCTGCAATAAGTCTTTGCTCTGGCTTTAGTTGGTTGCTGGCACTGCCGATGAAGCTGTAGCAGGTGTCTGCGGCTCAGCAGGCTTGGCTGTGACGGGGACGGCAGAAGCGGCCCGTGCAGCAGGCGCAACCGGCTTGACTTCAACAGCCACGGGAGCAGCCATGGCGGTCGGTTTAGTCACCACCGGTGCAGGCTTGGCTAACGCCGGAGCAGATGCGCCGGACACGGTGACGGGCGCACTAGCTAACGGTCTGGCCGCAACGGGTGCAGAGGAGTCTTGCAGTTGCGGCACCGACTTCCTCACGGCGATGGGTGGTGTAGCGCGCGGCTTGATCTGCGGAGAGACGGGAACAGTCTGTTGCGATTTGACAGGAGTAACCTCGACGGCTTGCTCGGGCGGCGCGACATAGACGATCTCAGGTTGTTGAGAAATATCGTTGATCAGCCACACTGCGCCGACCACTATGCCGACAGTTACCAAGGTCCAACGCACCGCACCGCGGATCTCATCCTTCTTGCGATAGACGCGAACCTTGGCCTTGCCGAATATCGAATGCTCTACCTCTGCTTTGCCGATGTCGGTCCACACATGCGCTTTCGGCTGTGTCTCATCCACTAGCGGCTGATCGAATCTTTCCATGTCGTACTGCATGTTTCTCCCTTCGAATCGCTACAGCGCGGGCAGATAATATCAAGCAATAATCCATCCGGTGCAGGAACGTGAGCCGTTCCGGTCCAAGTCCGATCTATCATGTCGTACCGAACAAGATGAACGAGGACATGAAATGAAACTGCGCATACTGATTCTGGGATACGGCGAGATGGGCCATGCCATGGAGTTCCTGCTGGCCGGACAGCATGATGTGCGCATCTGGAACATGGGCGAAGTGATCAAAGGCCAGCACGATACTCTGGAAGCGGAAGTGGCCGAGGCACAAGTCGTGCTGTTCTGTTTACCTGTAACGCCGCACTTCGAGATCGCCCAGCGCATCAAACCGCACCTTACTGCGAGCAGCGTGTGCCTGACCATCGCCAAAGGGCTGGATGAATCAGGCCGCACGGCAGCGCAAGCATTCGAAAATATTTTGGGCGATCAGCACCACTATGGTGTGATCTACGGACCGATGATCTCTGAAGAATTGCGTGCCGGACATTTGGGATTCGCCGATGCGGTGCTGTCCGACGCCGCGGACTTTGACGTGATACGCAGCCTGTTCCGTGGCAGCTCGCTGGTATGCCAACAAGCGAGTGATCTGCACGGACGCAGCTGGTCGGTGATCCTGAAGAATGTTTACGCCATCCTGTTCGGCATGGCGGATGAACTGGAACTCGGTGACAACATGCGCGGCCATCTGGTGGCGGCCTCCATCGCGGAATTGAGCGGCATCGTGCAGGCTTTTGGTGGGCAGGCTCATACGCCCTACAGCTATGCCGGACTGGGCGACCTGATCACGACGGCGACCAGTGAGGATTCACATCACCATGAACTGGGGCGCAAGCTGGCACGCGGCGAGTGGGACGATATCTCCGGTGAAGGGGTGCACACGCTAAGGATGGTGGAGCAGTTCGACGTGTTCGACTGGCGGGCTTACCCGCTGTTCACTCTGTCACACGACATCGTGACAGCACCGCAGCATCTGCGGGAACGACTGGATGAGTATCTGCAGTTCCTGCGCGGAACGGAGAGCTGCCCGATCTAAGCCGGGCAGTGGAAGTTACGATTTACCGACGAGTTTGGCAGCTTCGGCGATGCTGATGATTTTGCTCAGCACGCCACTTACATCTTGCAGCTTGGCTTTCAGCTCGGCCAGTTCCTTGTCTTTGGCTTCCAGCATGCGGGTCTGATCCGGCATGCTGGCCAGTTTGTCTTGCTCCTGCTTGAGCTGCACCTGCAATTCCTTGCATTTGTTCTCGGCATCGACCGCCCGCTTCATCTCGGCTTCGATCTGCGCGTCCTTGCGTGCCAGATCGTTGGCGCTGGAAGCAGTGATCTGCTGCAAACCGGATTCCAGTTCGTTCACCCGCTTGCTGACCTCTGCCGTTTTGGCCTGCTCCTGCTTCAGCGATTCACGCAGCTGCACGATGGTCTTGAGCTGTTCCAGCGATTTGCTGCGCTCGTCCGCCAGTTGGGCATCGCGGGCGGCGAGCTCCAGGTCTTGTTCCTTTTGTTTGGAGGCCGGCTGCCCCGAAGCGGGATCGGTATATGCGCGAATCTTGACGGTCTTATCCATGATGTCGTTTCCGTTGTCTCAGTTTGTCGGCTCTATAACGCCGGAACAGTTGTATGTGCGCGATTCTAACAACAAAATCACCTATCCAAGCCACCATCGCCCCTTCGGGTGATTGCCAGCAAACCTTGCAGCCGTCACCATGTCGGCCTTTCCTGTCCCGATTGAATAGCATGATCGAATACATATTCTTCTCCGCCGACCTGCGCGACCGTTTCGTCGCCTTTGTGCAACAGCATGGTCTGAACTGCGAAAGCAGCGATGATCCGCTCGGTCTGGTGGTCGCCATTCCCGAAGATATCCCGGAAGAACTTTCCGACGAGATCGAGACTTTCTACGAATCGCTAGAGGACGAGCAGGAGGATATGAGTGCAGCAGACGGCGATCTGCACAGACTGGCCGGCTTTGGCTTCAAGTTGCCCAGCGGCGAGGCGAGGCTGCTGCCGATCGAGCCGGACATCGCGAACCGCCTGATGGCGCACTTCACGCTGGAAGAGATTCAGGCGCTACTCAATGATGTGGCCCGCTATACATTGGAGCCGGCTGACGAGCACTTGTGCCACATCCTGGCGGAAAGAAAGAATCAGTAGAGAGACTGGCCGATACGATCGGTACGCAAGGACCAATCGTCAAGAATGGCAGCCGAGACCAGAATACGTTCCGCACGACCGATCAGCACGTTGCAAGTCTGGCAACCATTGGATGATGCGCTGCTTTCCTGCGACTTTCTCGCTCACTCTGACTGCCGGCAAGTTATTGCCTGGAGCAAGTGATTCGGTGGTTATAGTCTGCAATTCATATTCTGCGCGCTCACCATTGATGAGCAATTGTTTGTTGCGCATCTCCACCCTGTCTCCCGGCAGCGCGATCAGGCGTTTGATCAGGCGCTGACCGTCAGCAGGAGAAGTGAAGGTGACGATATCCCCGCGCTTCGGATCGTTCAGATGCGCGAGAACAACATCTGTCAGTGGCAGCTTGATATCGTAGGCCAGGCGATTGACGAACACCACATCGCCTTCAAGCAGATTCGGACGCATGGAACCCGAGGGGATCGGGTTCCAGTCCGCTACCGCAGTACGGAAGATGCCCAGGAGCAGAATGAAAAGGAGGAATCCCTTGTTCTCACGCAGCCATTTCTTCATGTCTCGCCTCTTTATTGCTTAACAGGTTATTGAAAAACGTAGCGAGGATGGTCAGATGCAAGGCGCACGGCGCGCAGGAACCGGAATGTACATAAAGTACATGAGGATTCCGAGCACCGCGCAACGCCGCAGATGACCACCGCAGTAGTTTTGCAATAGCCTGTTAGTGGTGATGACCACCGTCACCATGCACATGGCCGTGTTCCAACTCTTCCGCAGTGGCTGCGCGCACATCGGTAACGGTTCCGGAGAAGGTCAATGTTTTGCCAGCCAGCGGATGGTTACCGTCAACGGTGACTTCCTTGTCGGTGACTTCGGTTACGGTGTACAGCATGTAGTCTTCGTCATCGTCGCCTTCCGCACCGCCCTCGAACTGCATACCCACAGCAACTTCAGCCGGGAACATATCGCGCGGCTCGACGCGCACCAAGTCGTGTTCGTATTCGCCAAAAGCATCATCCGGCGTCATGCTGACGGAGAACTTGTCGCCCACATCCTTGCCGTGCAGTGCTTCCTCGACTGCGGGGAAAATACCGTCGAAGCCACCGTGCAGATAGCTGATGGGATCGCTCGTTTGTTCGATCAATGCGCCGCTGGCGTCATTCAATGCGTAGGTCAGTGAGACGACGGCGTTCTTTTCGATCTTCATTTCATTTCCTTTATCAGTGTAAGTATCTCTTGTGCATGCCCGTGGGCGTGTACGGCATAGAGGGCGTGGCGTAGCGTGCCGGTCTTGTCGATGATGAAGGTCGAGCGCTGGATGGAGAGTTTCTTGTGTCCATCCACTTCCTTCTCGTACATGACGCCATATTTCTTGCAAACCCGGGCATCCGGATCCGACAACAACAGAACCGAGAGGCCGTATTTGTCGCGAAAACATGCGTGACTGATGCAATCGTCACGACTGATGCCAACCACGATGGTGTCGTGCTGCGCAAACGAATCCTCGAGATCAGTAAATTCGTTCGCTTCCATCGTGCAACCCGGCGTGTCGTCCCGCGGGTAGAAGTACAGTACGACGTTGTGCTTGCCTTGTTGCGCGACCAGCTTGAACGTCTCCATGTCGGCATCCGGCAACTCGAAGTGCGGCGCCTCCATTCCAGCTTGTAGTGGTACAGCTTGTGTTGGCATAACGTCCTCCTGCCTGCATTCTATCGAAATTCTCGGCACAGGAACCTCCGAATTTTCTGTTGCATGCACTTTTCAATACATATAGCAGGGCTATAATCCGTATATGAAAAATACCCTGCTCGGCGGATTGTCCCCGCAAAAATTCCTGCGCGATTACTGGCAAAAAAAGCCGCTGTTGATCCGTCAGGCGGTGCCCGGCTTCAAAGGTCTGCTCGACCCCAGGCAATTGATGGCATTGGCTTGTGATGAAGATGTCCAAGCGCGGTTGGTCACCTGTCAGCGCGGCGAGTTCGATCCGCGTCACTCGCCATTCTCGGCGAAAGATTTCACCGGACTGTCAAAGAAAGGCCAATGGTCGGTACTGGTGCAGGGTGTGAATCATTTCCTGCCGGAAGCCACCGAACTGCTGAAGCATTTCGATTTCATCCCGCATGCGCGACTGGACGACCTGATGGTGAGCTATGCGCCCAAAGGCGGCGGTGTCGGTCCGCACTTCGATGCGTATGACGTGTTTCTGCTGCAGGGCCACGGACATCGCCGCTGGCAGATCTCCACCCAGGCTGACCAGACGCTGATAGAAGGTGCACCGCTGCGTATCCTCAAGGATTTCAAAGTGGAACAGGAGTGGGTACTGGAACCCGGTGACATGCTGTACCTGCCACCGCACTGTGCGCACAACGGTATCGCTGAAGATGACTGCATGACCTACTCCATCGGCTTCCGTACCCCCTGGCATCAGGAGTTGGCGGAACAGTTCCTCGTATATCTGCAAGACCGCATCGAGGTCAAAGGCACTTATGCCGATCCCGACCTGAAGTTGCAGAAACATCCCTCCGAGATCGGCCCCGCGATGTTGAAGCAAGTCGGTGCCACGATCCGCAAGGTGCGTTGGGATGATGAAGATATCGCGAACTTTCTCGGCAGCTATCTCTCTGAACCCAAGCCGCATATCTTCTTCGATGGCCCTGCCAGACCTCTTTCCGCAGCCCGCTTCGCGGATGCTGTCACAAAACATGGTGTGAAGCTGGATCTGAAGACTTTGATGCTGTGCCAAGACCGTACACTGTTCGTCAACGGCGAGGCCTACAAGGTGCGCAAGAGCGACTATCGCGTATTGCGTGAATTGGCCGACGCACGCACCCTCCCCGCCGAAACCGCATTGTCGCCAGACGCTATGGAATTGTTGTATGAATGGTATCTGGACGGATACCTTGCCCCCGCAACCCGGAGACGCTGACCATGAACGATGAGACCTTGCAGCACACCACTTTCGATGGCGTTGCCGATTACATCGCGGCACTGGATACGGTATGCAGTTCGGCACAACACTCGCTGAACATCTTCGAGAAGGATTTTTCGGACATCGGTTTCAATTCCGAAGCGCGTTACGATGCGCTGCGCCACTATCTTCTCCTCAGCACAAACAACCGCCTGCAGCTGCTGGCGCACGATACGCAGCATCTGATCCGTTTCTGTCCGCGCATGATGATGTTGTTAAAAGAGTTCAGCCACAGCATGGCGATCTACCAGACCCCGCCCCATCTGCACGGTGTGACCGAGCCTTTCGCCGTAGCCGATGGCCACCATTTCGTGCGCCGCTATCACTTCGACGATACGCGCGGACTGTTGGCAAAGAACGATCCGGAGGGCGCGCACGAATTGAACTCGCGCTTCCAGGAGATGTGGTCGTCTTCCCATCCAGGCGCAACGCCGACCCGTCTGGGACTGTAATCTTTGGCATGTCTTGGTAGAATTCCACTGCACGACCCTTCACTTTATTCAAATGGAACGATAGGAACGAAAATGAGATTTGCATCACTGATCGCCGCCGTACTAGCCCTCACTTTGTCCGCCTGCGGAGAACAGGCCACCGAGTCGCTGAATGCTGCCAAGAAAGCCGCTGCCGAAGCTGCCGACAAAGCCACAGATGCCGCGAAGGAAGCCGCCAAAGATGTAGGAGACGCCGCCAAAAGTGCTGCGGAAGATGCGGCCCAGGCTGCTGCCGACAAGGCTAAGGAGGTCGCCGACGATGCGGCCACTGCCGCCAAGGATGCGGCCAAGAAAGCTGTCAACGACGCAGCAGACGCCGTCAACAAGTAAGCTTTTCGTCCTTCCGGCGAGTCGGGCAAGTCCGATTCGCCGCACTCATCCACCCGCTCTGGAATTGCCAGACAATCGCTGCAATTGCATGCTTTTGACAGCGCCCTGAAGAAGTGCTTTCCACCTGAAATAAAAGGGATTTTTCGCCACATCATCCCGCTTGTATTTCACATCGGAAGCGCTAGAATGCGCCGCCTTTTCTTTGGGAAGGTTGCAGAAAGGGCAGCTCAATACAAACCTTCACTTAAAGTCTAGTAGTACCTATCTATCGATTGGAAAATTGAAAATGAAACGCTCTGCATTGATCGCAGCTCTGTTGGCTCTGTCTTTGTCTGCTTGTGGTGAGAAATCTGCCGAAACTGCCGCTCCTGTTGCCGCTGCTCCAGCAACCGAAGTTGCAGCACCTGTCGCTGCTTCCGCAACTGAAGCAGCTGCACCGGCTACAGAAGCTCCGAAATCTGCTGCCAAGTAACACCCGTACGATAAAAAAGCCGGCGCAAGCCGGCTTTTTTCTTTGCATCTTTACTTTGCAACGCAGTGCATCAATCTATGACTATCCAGTCCAGCCCCTCGGACTGCGACGCGATCGTGATTTCATCGTGTTTGCATGACAGCACCTCACTCAATGCCTGCGCGGCCAACTCGGGCCTGTTGTTCTGCTTGCTCAGGTGCGCGGCCACGATATATCTCAGAAGACTGGTATCCATGCCCGCCAGCAGCCCTGCCGCCTGACGGTTGCTCAGATGGCCGAAGCGGCCGCCGACGCGCTGCTTGAGTGAAGGCGGATAACGTCCGGTGCGCAACATCTCTTCATCATGATTGCATTCCAGCACCAAAGCATGACACCCCGCCAGCGATGCTTCGATGTGCGGCGTGATGTGCCCGGTGTCGGTCAGCACGCCCAGGCGGCGCGTGCCGTCGCTGAACACATACTGCACCGGCTCGCGTGCGTCGTGCGGCACCAGGAACGGCTGCACTTCGATGTCGCCGATGGCGATGCAATGATGGGGATTAAGTTCGGTGACGCTGATGTCAGCAAACGCAGTCTGTGTCAGCAAGGTGCCGTGCGTCATCCACACCGGCAGCTTGAACTTGCGCGCCAGCCGCGCCACGCCGCCTATGTGGTCGCTGTGTTCGTGGGTGACGAGGATGCCGTTGATTTGTTCGGCCTGCAGGCCGAGACGTGACAGACGAGACACGGTCTCATTGACTGAGAAGCCGCAATCCAGCATCAGGGTGGTGTTACCGGCCTGCACCAGCAGCGAGATACCCTCGCTGCCGCTGCCGAGACAACCGAAACGCCTCACAGCGCTATATTTCTCCAGTTGATTGAAGATCAGGTCGAGAATACGTGCAGCTTCAGCTTGTGCAACGGCATCTGCAGCGACCGTCACAACACTGACGCCCTTGGTCTCCTGCACCAGCACACGCACTTCAGTCGGTTGTTTTTCCGTGCCCTTCAGGTAGAACACGCCTTTGCTGCGATTCACGTCACCCGCGGCGATCCGGGCACGCTCCAGCGCCAGACTGACCTTGCGCCATGCACGGTCGAACGGCTCGGATAGCAGCACGAAACGCTGGCCTTCCACCGACATCAGACGTACAGGCTCAACTTCTGTAGCCACAACAGGTGCCGCCACAGGCGCAGTGCAAGGTTGCTCGGCAGCCTTCACGTCACGCGAGTAATCGGAGTAGCTGGCAACCTGCGTACCGTCCGCAGCGGGGATCGCATAACGCTGGCTGGTACCGGGCAAGGTCAGGTCGGGCGGTACTTCGAGTGCGGGGGCCGGCGTTCCGCCGCTCTTGTAGTCCACCGGCTTGCGGTCGGGGATGAGGCCGCACCCGGCCAGCAGGGAAAGGACGAGAACGGCAGTGATCGCATTACTTGTTTTCATAGTGATTCCAGTGAGTTCAAATGACGCCGGCCTGACGCATCGCCTCTTCCACCGCTGGTTGGGCGGCGGGTGTGAGCGGTGTGAGCGGCAAACGCAGTACGTTCTTCATCTTGCCCATACGGGCGACCGCCCATTTCACCGGGATCGGATTCGCTTCGATGAACAGCTTGCGGTGCAGACCGAGCAGACGGAAGTTGATCTCGCGCGCGGTGGCGACATCCCCCTTCAACGCGGCTGCGCACATCTCGTGCATCAGCTTCGGCGCGACGTTGGCTGTCACCGAGATGGTGCCGTGACCGCCGAGCAGCATCAGTGCCAGCGTGCTGGCATCATCGCCGCTGTAGATGGCAAAGTCTTTTGGCGCACGCTGCAACAGCTCGCTGCCGCGCTCGATGTTGCCGGTCGCATCCTTGATACCGATGATGTTGGGGATCTGTGCCAGACGCAGCACGGTGTCGTTGCTCATGTCTGCCCCGGTACGTCCCGGCACGTTGTACAGGATGTGCGGCATGTCCACCGCTTCGGCGATGGCCTTGAAGTGCAGGTACAGCCCTTCCTGAGTCGGCTTGTTGTAGTAAGGCACGACGGTCAGCGAGGCATCCGCGCCGACCTTCTTGGAGAAGGTGGCCAGTTCGATGGCTTCCTTGGTGGAGTTAGCGCCGGTACCGGCGATGATGGGCACGCGCTTGTTGGCATGCTTCACCGCCTCGGCGATGAGCAATTCATGCTCTGCCAAGTCGACTGTTGGAGATTCGCCGGTAGTGCCGACCACGACGATACCGTCGGTGCCTTCGGCGAGATGGAAATCGATCAACGCACGGAATGCCTCAAGGTCGAGACTTCCATCCTCATGCATCGGCGTGACGATTGCTACGAGACTGCCAGTAATCATGATCTGTTTAGTACATTTCGGAAGCGCGCATTCTACCTTAATCATGCTGGCTTACGCGACAGGAGCGCAACGGCTGTGGAATAATGCGTGGACCATGTCAGCCTCCACATTAGCCACCCTGCAACAAGGCGATCTCGCCACCATCGTTGCCATCCATGCCGATCAGGCACTGCATCAGCGTCTGCTCGCTTTGGGCTTCCGCAAAGGCAAGCAGATCGAACTGGTC
Source organism: Pseudomonadota bacterium (assembly GCA_043826585.1). Lineage (GTDB taxonomy): Bacteria > Pseudomonadota > Gammaproteobacteria > Burkholderiales > Gallionellaceae > Sideroxyarcus. Next base: position 18,740 of record JBDRPZ010000049.1, on the reverse strand, counting down.
CGCAGGGCCGCCTTTTCCGGCCCGCTGCAGGTGCGCCTGGGTACCACCGATGTCGTCTTGCGCCGCCATGAAGCCAACAAGATAGAAGTATGCAAAGGAGCCGGCTGCGCATGAAACGCATAGCACTGTTGGGTATGCCCAACACCGGCAAGTCCACCCTGTTCAACCGCATGACCGGCGGCGCAGCGCGTGTCGGCAACTGGCCCGGCATCACGGTCGAGCTGCTGTCCGGCAAGATATTGCTGGGCGGGGATATGGTAGAGATCATCGACCTGCCCGGTATCTATGATCTGCACGGTTTCTCCGACGACGAGCAGGTGGTGCGCCACTTCCTGCATGACAATGTGCCCGATCTGGCACTGGTGATCCTGAACGCCACCCAGATCGAACGCCAGATGAGCCTGTTGCTGCAACTGAAGCAACTCAATATGAATGTGGTTGTGCTGCTCAATATGTCGGACGAGGCGCGTAAATACGGCATCACCATCGACAGCGACAAGATGTCCGAGATGCTGGGTTTGCCTATCTATCTGCTCAGCGGAAAATACGGCGCAGGCTATCAGGATGCGCTGCAGGCCGTCACCAAAGCCTTGCGCTACCCCACTCCCGGCATGGCCGAACAGTTGCGCTCGCAGCTGGAACAGGACGAGCACATCGAATCGGAGATGGCGCGCGTGTTGCATCATGCGGTACAGGTGCCGGTGCAGATGCCCGAACATCTCACCGACAAACTCGATCGTGTGATGCTGCACCCTTGGCTCGGCCTGCCTATCTTCTTCGGCATCATGTATCTGCTGTTCCAGGGCATCTTCCTGCTCGGACAACCGCTGCAGGGTGGCGTCGCAGAAGTACTGAGCTGGCTGCGCAGCAATGCCCTGGAAGCGGCGGTCGCCGGTGCACCGCCTTGGCTGTCCGGCTTGCTGCTGGATGGCATCTACAACGGTGTGGCGACGGTCGCGGCTTTCGTACCCATCATCGTGCTGTTCTTCCTGTTCATGGCCATGGTCGAGGACAGCGGTTATCTGTCGCGCGCCGCTTTCCTGATGGACGCGCTGATGGCAAAGATGGGTCTGGACGGACGCGGCTTCGTGATGTTGTTGATGGGTTTCGGTTGCAACGTACCGGCACTGATGGGGACGCGTGTGATGCGTTCACGCGGCATGCGTCTGCTGACCATGCTGGTGATCCCGTTCTCACTGTGTTCGGCGCGTTTGCAGGTGTTCGTATTCATCACCGCCGCGCTATTCTCGCCCCGGCATGCGCCTTTGGTTTTGTTCAGTTTGTATCTGTTCAGCTTCGCTGCCGCCATCCTCACCGCGCTGCTGTTCCGCAACAAGTTCCAGAGCAGTGAACCGTTCGTGCTGGAACTGCCGCCCTATCGCTTCCCCACCTTGCGCCAGATGCTGTTGCGCGGCTGGATCGAGGTGCGCCATTTCCTAAGTCGCGCCACGCAGTTCATCATCGCCGGCGTGGTGCTGGTCTGGCTGCTGACCAATCTGCCTGCTTCCGCCGCAGCGGGGGGACCGGACACATTGGCCGGCATGATAGGCAGCGCGCTGCATCCGATCTTTGAGCCCATCGGTATCAACGAACAACTGACCATCGCGCTGATCTTCGGCTTCGTCGCCAAAGAGATCGTGATCGGTTCGCTGGCGGTGATCTATGGCATGAGCGGTGATGCATTGAGCGGCGCGCTGGGCCAGCAACTGGACTGGGTGCAGGCCTACAGCTTCATGCTGTTCACGCTGGTCTATACCCCCTGTCTGTCCACCATCGCCACCCTGCGCACCGAGGCCAAGGACATGAGATATACCCTGTTCACGCTGGGCTGGTCGCTGGCGCTGGCCTGGGCCATCAGTTTCGTGTTCTACCAGTCGGCACGTGCACTCGGGTATTGAAGCGATTGCTTCATCATGTACCAAAGCAAAACGCCCCGGTTCAACCGGGGCGTTTCGTTTGCAGCTTGGGACCGATGTGATCAGAAGGAGAGACGCACACCGATGTGACCGCCATTATCCACGCGACCTTCGGGGAAACCGTTCTTCATGATGAACTTGCTGGAGCGGTAGCCAATGTAAGCCTGGGTCAGCGGAGACATGGCGAACTCGAAACGCGCCATACCCTGTGTGAAATGGTCCACGTCACCGAAGCTGATGATACGCGGTGCGTAGTTGTATTCGCCCACGAAGGCGAAACGGCGGTCGTTAGGCAATTCGAAGCGCACTTGAGCGCCCAATGCGACACCGGATACCAGCTTGCGTGACGTCGCCACCTTGCTCAGAGAAGCTGCCACCACCTTGGCGCCGATACCAAGCGACAGACCTGAAACGCTGCCCTCTTCGTTAAGGACCAATAGTCCGGCATCGATCATGATGTCGTTGACATCGTTGTAAGTCAGCGAAGTGAACAGATCCGACTTGCCCGCGATTCCGCTCGGGAGCGTGTATTTGAATTGGGCATTGCTATTGCTCAGATTGATATCCAACGTGTCCGCAAAAGCCGTCGAACCGACCATGATCAGTGCTGCAGCAACAATACGACGCAACATATAGAACTCCTTGTATTGGGGTGATTGGCGGAAGCGGTGAGATTCGAACTCACGAACGACTCGCATCGTTGCCGGTTTTCAAGACCGGTGCCTTCAACCACTCGGCCACGCTTCCTTATTCATCAATCACTTACAACAAACGGCTTATGACCGTGTGCAAGCAACGCCGCGCATGATACCCGAAATCATCCACCCTTCAAAAGCCACGTACTAATCTGCTATTTGGTTGCAACTTTTTCGCTGCTTGCGTAGTCTCACGCTCGCCGTGCGCAAATGTCGCACTTTATTGAACGGAGCAGAAATGAACTATCAGACTCAGACAGCCCCCATCGGCACGCTTGCCACAGAAAAGAACAAGGTTTTGCGCAACACTTACATGATGTTGTCGCTGACCATGATCCCGACAGTGATCGGCGCCTTCATCGGCACCTCAATGGATCTGTCCTTCATGGCTGCCAGCCCGATCATGTCTTCGCTGATCATGTTCGGTCTGATGATCGGCATGATGTTCGCCGTTTCCGCCCTGCGCAACAGCGTATGGGGCATCGCCGCCCTGCTCGGCTTCACCTTCGTCGCCGGCGTGTTCCTCGGCCCTATCCTGCAGGTCGCCCTGCACCTGAAGAACGGCGCGCAACTGATCGGCATGGCTGCAGGCGGCACCGGCATCATCTTCTTCTCGCTGGCCACCATCGCCACCGTGACCAAGAAGGATTTCAGCTTCATGGGCAAGTTCCTGTTCATCGGCCTGATCCTGCTGATCGTCGCTTCGCTGGCCAACCTGTTCTTCCAGATCCCGGCGCTGTCACTGACCATCTCTGCCATCGCGGTGCTGATCTTCTCCGCCTACATCCTGTATGACGTGAGCCAGATCGTGAACGGCGGCGAGACCAACTATGTGATGGCGACACTGGGCCTGTATCTGAGCATCTACAACCTGTTCATCAACCTGTTGCAATTGCTGATGGCATTCTCAGGCGAACGCGACTAAACGCTTGATCCAATACAAAGGCGGCCTGTTGGCCGCCTTTTGTTTTCTACCTGTATGGAATCAATATGGCACTTGATACTTTTTTACAACGTTTGAACAACACACCGGACAGCGTCGGTTTCAACGACACGATGGCGCTGATCGACCAGCTTTACGACTTCACCCCCACCGCATTCGACAACGGCACCACCCGCAACGAGGCCGGCCAGAACAACGGCTCGTGCAAACTGTTCTCGTTCGCAAAGTTACATATGCTCACACCTCAGCAAACGCTGACATGCTTCGGGGATTATTACCGCAAGGATGTACTCGGTAATCCGGAAGGGAGCGACCATGCCAATATCCGCAACTTCATGAAGACCGGCTGGGAAGGCATCTCGTTCGAAGGTACTGCGCTGACGCCCAAAAGCGCCTGATCACTTTGGCTTGCGTTGCTCCGGCTTCAGGCTCGAAGCCAGCAATTCATCGCCCGTATCCGCATCGACTTCATCGCCGTTAGCATCTTCCATGGGCAACTCTGCATCGTTCCAGCCGCGGATGCCCAGCTTGAGTGAAGCTACATTACTAAAGCCCATCTGTTGCATCGTGTCTGCCGCCAGCACGGAACGTTTACCCGAACGGCAGATGACCACGATCTCGCGCTCGCGTCCCGCTGCCAATTCCGGCACGGTCTCGTCGTAATCCCATTCGCAGGATTGCTCCAGGATGCCGCGCGGCACGTTGATGGAGCCGGGGATGCGCAACGCGTCGAATTCCGCCGGTTCACGGATATCCAGCAGCAAAGGCACATCACCCGATTTGTAGCGCCGCCCGAAGTCCCACGGGGTGACTTCCTTCACACGCGTCAGCGCTTCTTCCACAAGATCGTCATAACGTTTCATACTTCCACCTTGAATCCCAAATCGACCTCTGAGGCCGGAATGCCGCCACGGATTCCCCAGTTTTCAAGCGGCTCCTCACGCAGCACGATGAAAATGTCTTCCGCCGCGATACCGATCCCTCCCAGCCTGACGACGATCTCCCGGTACAGCTCACGTTTCGTTTCCAGCGAACGCCCCGCGAACAATGTGATCTCGACCAGCGTGTAGTTCTCCGACTTGCCTGGCGGCACGTGGAAATGTTCCGGCCTATGCTCAATGTAGCGTATCTGCCGATCACGTTCCGGCACTTTCAATGCGGCACGTTGCGCCTGGTAGACCGCCTCCATGATGGCCTGCACCTGCTCCGGCGACCGATGTTTGCGAACCTCTATCTTGGCGATCGGCATATCACTCCCGTTCGAATAACGCGATGGATTCCACATGCGCCGTCTGCGGAAACATATTCATCACGCCCGCCGCTTTCATCGCATAGCCCTTCACATGTACCAGCACTTCGGCATCGCGCGCCAGCGTGGCCGGGTTGCAGCTCACGTACACGATGCGCTGCGGCGCGGTCTCCGGCGTGATGGCCTTGATCAGTTCGATGGCACCGTCGCGCGGCGGATCGACCAGCCATTTGTCGAAGCATCCCAGCTTCTTCAAGCTCTCTTCGTCCATCTCGAACAGGTTCATATCCATGAAGCGCGTGTTGGCGGTCAGGCCGTTATGCTGCGCGCCCTGCATAGCGCGCTTCACCAGCGCCGCACTACCTTCGATACCTAACACCTGCGCGCCGCTGCGTGCGATAGGCAAGGTAAAGTTACCCAGTCCGCAGAAGAAATCCGCGATGTTTTCATGCGGCTGCGGATCAAGCAGACGCAATGCGCGGTGCACCATCACACGATTGAGCTGGTGGTTGACCTGGGTGAATTCGGTCGGTGCGAACGGCATCTCGACAGCGAACTCGGGCAGACTATAGCTGAGCGGCGGCGCGTCCAGCGGATGGAACGGCACCGCTGTTTCCGGCCCTTTGGTTTGCAGCCAGAACTGGATATCGTGCGCGTCGGCGAAAGCGCGCAAAGCGGTCTCATCCGACGGCGACAGTGCCTCCATGATGCGCAGCACCAGCACATCGACATCGTCACCGCAGGCGATCTCGATCTGCGGCAAACGTTCGCGAATGGATAGGCCGTCGATCAGTTCCGACAACGGCGTGATCAAGGCGGATATCTTGGGCGACAGTATCTCGCAGCGCGTCAGGTCGGCCACGAAACTGCTGCGCTTCTCATGGAATCCCACCAGCGTCCTGCCCTTCTTAATCACGTGGCGCACACTGATACGCGCCCGCTGACGATAACCCCAGTAGCTGCCGTGTATGGGAGAAAGGATGGTCTCCGGTTCGACCTTGCCGATGCGCGCCAGATTCTCTTCAAGGATGCGCTGCTTCACTGCGACCTGCGCGCCGGAATCCAGATGCTGCATGGCGCAACCGCCGCACACACCGAAGTGCACACACTTGGGCTGCACGCGCATGAAGGAATGGCTGGCGATGCTGGTCGCCTGCGCCATTTCGAAACTGGGTTTTCTGCGATACGAGACATATGTCACACGCTCACCAGGCAGTGCGCCTTCGATGAATATGACCTTGCCCTCATGATGCGCGATGCCGCGCCCTTCCTGATCGATGGATTCGATCACCACTGTCTGCTCAGTATTTGCCATTTCGTTCCAACAATAAAATCACGCGCCCCATGCGGGTGTGCGCCAAACCCCATCCGATCAACACGCCGGCGCTGTTCGCCAGCATGTCTGTATATTCAAAATAACGGTAACCGCCCATGCCCTGCAATATCTCTATCACCACTCCCAACGCCACCAAACCGAACAATATTTTGATGCGTGCGTCACGTGCCACATACACCTGGCAGAACCACAGCATCAGCCCGGTATAGGCCAGCAGATGTTCAATCTTGTCGATACCCTCGAAGGAGACAGGTTGCGGCGGGTGAGGCATCAGCGACAGGTAACAAACCAGCACGACCCACAGCCAGCCAAACCCCAGCCAGACTTTGTGCAAACCGGACATACTTACTTCCAGGCTGCCAGATACTCCGCCCAGTGCGCTTCGGTGGATTTTGCCAGGTTGCTGCGCACCAGCTCGATCTCCTGCTCATAGCGCGCCTTGCTGAACTGGCCGCGCATCAGCAGGAAGCGCGCGAATACCAGATAGGTGTTCACCACGTCGGTCTCGCAGTAGTTGCGGATCTCCGCCAGCTTGCCTTGCTGGTAGGCCTCCCACACCTTGCTGCCGTCCATGCCCAGCTTGCCCGGAAAACCGATCAGTTTCGCCAGATCATCCAGCGGCGCATTGGCGCGCCCGCCGTACATCGCCAGCAGGTCCATCAGGTCGAGATGGCGTGTGTGGTAGCGGCTGATGTAGTTGTTCCATTTAAAGTCGCGGTCGTCCTCGCCCATGTCCCAGTAGCGCGGACACTGGATGCCGTGGATCAGGCCGCGGTAATGCAGCACCGGCAGGTCAAAGCCGCTGCCGTTCCATGACACGATCTGCGGCGTGTATTTCTCGATACCGTCGAAGAAGCGCTGGATGATGCTGCCTTCGTCCTCACCCTCTTCGCCCAGCGACCACACTTTGAAGTTATCGCCTTCACGGAGCACGCAGGAGATCGCCGCGACCTTCTGCAGATGATGCGGCAGGAAATCGCTGCCGATCTTCTGGCGCCGCATCTGGAAAGCCATTTCGGCGACTTCCGTGTCGCTGACGTCGGCATCCAGCTCGTACAAGGTACGCAGGCCGGCGATGTCCGGAATGGTTTCGATGTCAAAGACGAGTGTAGGATTCATGGCAATCAATTCAAACCTTGGGAGGGCGTGCATGATACCCGAGCCGCCGTCGGCTTCCTATCCACTCGTCTTGACGCCCCGCCACATAAGGTAAAGAATCCCCAGCGAAATCCCGCACTTAAATCCAATACAACGGAGACCGCCATGCCAAGACTTTCATATCCGATGCTCGCCACACTCCTCACGATGATTACCCCCCTCGCCCATGCCGAATCTGGCGAAACCTGGCAAATCACCACCAAGACCGAAATGGCCGGCATGCCATATGCCATGCCAGAAACCACCATCACTGTTTGTATGCCCAAGAAGGACCAGCAGGACCCGCGCCACATGACGCAGCAGGATGACAGTTGCAAAGTGACCAACATCAAACAGTCCGGCAGCAAAACCACCTGGAAAATGCGTTGCGACAAAGAAGGCCAGAAGATGACAGGCAACGGAGAGATCACGCATGGCAAAGGCAGCTACCACGGCAAGACGCATATGCGCGGCACGACCGATGGCGAGAAGTTCGATATGACTGCGACCTATCGCGGCAAACGTATCGGAAAGGCTTGCGACACGGAAAAACATGATCCGACCGGCGGCAAGATGGAGGGCATGAAAGATCTCAAGGGGATGTTCGGCTTCTGAGCATGTGTTTTCTGATCGGGTGCTGGCTGCAGCCTGCCCGATCCATGCTCGAATGTGGCGAAAGCTTATCGCGTCGAGATCAACGGTGTAGCGCTCGCTTGCACAAACAAAAAGGCCGGAGCATGCCCCGGCCTTGATGTGGAGTTGATCTATTGCAGACTTACGCGAAGTTCTTTTCCGCGAATTCCCAGTTCACCAGATTGCCCAGGAAAGTCTCAACGAACTTGGGACGCGCGTTGCGGTAGTCGATGTAGTATGCGTGTTCCCACACGTCCACACACAGCAGCGGCTTGTCGGCTGTGGTCAGCGGTGTTCCGGCAGCGCCCATGTTGACGATGTCCACGGAACCATCGGCCTTCTTCACCAGCCATGTCCAGCCGGAACCGAAGTTGCCCACTGCGGAAGCCTGGAAGGCTTTCTTGAACTCGTCCAGCGAACCCCACTTGGCATCGATAGCAGCAGCCAATGCGCCGCTCGGTGCGCCGCCGCCGTTAGGCTTCATGCAGTTCCAGAAGAAAGTGTGGTTGGAAACCTGTGCCGCGTTGTTGTAGATGCCGCCGGCCGGTGCCTTCTTCACAATAGCTTCCAGATCGAGGTTCTCGTATTCGGTGCCCTTGATCAGGTTATTCAGATTGGTCACATACGCCTGATGGTGCTTGCTGTAGTGATAATCGAAAGTCTCGGCGGACATGTGCGGCGCGAGAGCGTCTTTTGCATAGGGAAGAGCTGGCAGTTGGTGTTCCATGAGAGTCTCCTTGTTATGAATTCGATGAGCGGTGATGGCATCGCCACGGGGCAGAAATATACCATACTTTTATACTTGGGTATTCTGGATGCATTACAATCCACCCCATGAGCGAACCAATCAAACAGACCGGCGCAGCCAAGACTGCGCGCAACCCGATCAAGATCATCCCCCTGCAAGAGCGCCTGCGCAAACCGCAATGGATACGTGTCAAATCCGGCAGCGGCGCGGGCTATAACGAAGTGAAGCGCATGCTGCGAGAACACAGCCTGCACACCGTATGCGAAGAAGCCTCCTGCCCCAACATCGGCGAATGCTTCGGCAAGGGCACGGCCAGCTTCATGATCCTCGGCGACATCTGCACGCGCCGCTGCCCGTTCTGCGACGTGGCGCACGGCAAGCCACTGCCGCCCGATGCGGATGAACCCAAGAACCTCGCCCACTCCATCGGCCTGCTCAAGCTACGCTATGTGGTGATCACCAGCGTGGACCGCGACGACCTGCGCGATGGAGGTGCTGCGCACTTCTCCGCCTGCCTGCGCTAGATCCGCGCCGCCTCGCCCGGCACCAAACTGGAAACGCTGGTACCGGACTTCCGTGGCCGCCTGGACGTGGCGCTGGATGCGATGGCGGAGGAACTGCCGGATGTGCTGAACCACAATCTGGAAACCGTGCCGCGCCTGTATCCCATGGCACGTCCCGGCGCCGACTATGCGCACTCGCTAAAGCTATTGAAGGAATTCAAGGCGCGCTTCCCGCAGGTGATGACCAAATCAGGCCTGATGCTGGGGCTGGGTGAGACCGACGAAGAAGTGCTGCAAGTGATGCGCGATCTGCGTGAACACGATGTAGAGATGCTGACCTTGGGCCAATACCTGCAGCCCTCGAACGGCCACCTGCCCGTGCTGCGCTACGTCACACCGGAAGCCTTCAAGATGTTCGAAGAAGAAGCGAAAAAGATGGGCTTCTCGCACGCCGCCTGTGCGCCCATGGTGCGTAGCAGTTACTTTGCCGACATCCAGGCTGAGGAAGCCGGCATCGCCATATGAAAACGGGGGCGCATCGCTGCGCCCCCGCTTCTTTCAAACTTCTCTTATGACTCAGGCCTGAACGTTGATGACCGAACCTACGGTCTGACCTTGGGTGTTTACCGTCGGTTTCGGTTCTTGTGTCGCCTGAGCAACTACCTCCTTGACTGCAGTGTCCTGCTCTTTGACCACCTCTCGCTCTTCGCGTGTTTGCGGCTGAGGCTGCACTTGAGAAACGTAGTTACTGCTTGAATCTACTGGGTTAATTGCCATGATAGACCTCCTATTATGCGTTCGACGGACACTTTACCGCTCATCCATGGACAACTTATCGGCACAACTTGCGGATACTTTAGGCCTTTTTTTCAACTTTTTCAAAATTCTCCCTGCACCCCGAATGAGATAGGCAGCTCAAAGGTGTAGACCGGATCGCGAGATGAATAGTCTGCGTTGTAGGTATAGCCGGCGATGTTCTTGCGCTGATAGACGTTGTTAAGCTCCAGATAGGCCTTCAACTTCCAGTGGTCCATCACCATGTTCCGCTCCGCACGCAAATCCAGCGTGTGGTACACAGGCATGGTGCCGGAGTTGATGGCGGCATATTTCGGAATGAAGCGACCATCCGAATAGTTTCCGCTGGTGCCTATGACCGGCGTGTACGGCAAGCCGGAGTGATAGTTCCACTTCAGTCCGAAGCTCCAATCCTCACTCATCTTGTATTTCCCAACCAGTGTGGTGTTCACCGGCTCGTCGTACTGGAAACGGAAAGCCTCTCCAGTCACATCGTTGCGGCGCTGCGACTTGGCCAGATTGAGCACAAACCAGCCCGAGAGCTTTTCGGTCTCTTCTTTCTTGAGCAGGAATTCCAGTCCGTAGGCCTTGCCGCTTGCAGCATTGATGTAATTGAGTGTTGGATCGCTGGCCACCAGATTGCTGAACTTCTTGTAATAAGCCTCGCTCTTCCAGTTCCAGTCCGCATTCAGTTTCTGCGAGATACCAAGCACACGGTGATCGGCACGGATATGTGACAAACCGGGATTGCCGAAGACACGCACTATCTGTTGTCCGGTCGGCATCTGGTTGTGCCTTCCCCAACCTGCGGTCAGCAAAGTGTCTCGACTCCATTCCCATTCCAGACCGAGTCGGGGCTCGGTGTAGCTGCGATCCAGATAATCTTCTTTCGAATAGCGTGCCCCCGCAATCAGGGTCAGCCTTTCCAGCACACGCTTCCTGTCCTGCACTGACATCGCCCAGGATCGCGCGGTGAAATGTTCGCTCATCGTCAAGCGCGTCCCGGTTGTAAGATCGCAATTGGCATCGAATTGCGTGCACGGTGTGTTGTTCAGACTCGCATCCACTGCCACGTTGACTCGACTCAACTCCGCCCCCAGCATCAGCTCATGGTCACCGTCCATCTCCAGACGCAGTTGGTCGCGCAACAACAAGGACTCCTGCCCAAGTGCCAAGTCACCCGCCTGCGCGATGTGATTGTTCGAATCGCGTGTTCTGTGTTGCAGCATCAACGTATTGAGTGTCGCATCCGACAACACGCTATCCAGCACCACAGCCTGCGACGCACCTGCATCCCGGAAGGCTAGATCGCCCACCAGTATCGGTTCATGGATGGCCGTATTGGACGTCGGCGAAATGCTCAGGCTGACGGTATCGTTGGCACCATGCAGATGGAAACCGAGTTTGTTGCGATCATTCAATTGCCACAGATACTTGCCCTGGTAGTCCCAGTATTTCGGCACCTGGATCGTCGTATCCTGATTCTTGATCTCCTTGATGAACAGATCGACATAACTGCGCCGCGCCGCAAAGTAGAACGACTGGTCTTGCGCAACCGGCCCTTCCACCAGCAGATTCGCCCCCATCAAGCTGACGTCGATCTTGGTGCCGATACGATCCGTGCGCGGTTTGCGCAGAGCGACATCGATCACGGCCCCGGTCACATCGCCGTAATGCGGCGCGAATGCGCCCGCATGCAGATTAAAGTCTTCGATCAAATCGGGATTGAACACACTGAGGCTGCCGTAGTGGAACAGCTTGCCGATCACCATGCCATCCACGTAATACACGTTGTCGCCCGGCCCGGAACCGCGCACCGCCGGTGCACTGGTGCCGTTCACCGCCACCACGCCCGGCATGGCTTGCAGCCCGGCCAGCGGGTCGCCGCCTGAACCGGGGATGCTGCGCAAGGTCTTGCCGCTGATGACGGTCTTACTCACCCGGTCCGGACTGCGCGGTGCAGTCACCACCATCTCGCGCAAGCTTTCCGGCAAGCGCAGGAAGAACGTCTGCGGCGCGACCATCTCGCCCTCTTGCAGATGCAGGACGCGCACGATGCTGACGCCCGCATAACTGGCGACCAGCTCATGATCGCCAGCCTCCGTCACCAGCAACTGGAATGTCCCGTCGGCTGATGTTGCCGTCTTCGCCTCGCTGGCACCGCGCACAATGACTTCCGCATCCTTCAGCACCCGGTCTGTCCCCTTCTCATACACCGTGCCGCGTATCACCCACTCGGCAGCTTGCGCCTGCAGGGCGCAGCACAAAAACATGGCAGTCATTACGACCCTATTCATCATCATTCGTCCTGTTCCTGTAAGCGATATCCCCATCAATTCGTTTGCAGCTTGCCTGTGCGTGGTGCGGCTGCCAACGACGATGAGGAACTAACCAAAGGGAGTAATTTTTGCAACGCGGCGATGTATCGCTGCAGTGCTGTCCGCCCGACAGGCGTCAATGCATAACAGGTCTGCACGCGCGCAGCGCTGTCATCCTTGCGCACACTCACATACTCGGCGGCGATCAATTTCTTCAGGTGCGAATCCAGATTGCCGTCCGAGACTTCAAGCTGCCGCTTGAGCTCGGCAAAGGTCGCCTCGCCCGCCCCGGCCAGAAAGGCTGCAAGCTGTGTGCGCAGGGGTTGGTGCAACAATGGGTCCAGTGTTTCCATATCGTTATCCTCAGTGTGTTGCGTTGTCTCTGGTGTTGACGATCAGGGTGCTGCGTATCACCGCGCCTTGCGCCGTGTCGTATTCCGCCGTGATACGCGGGATGTGGATGGTGAGCGTGTCCTGCCAGCGTACCCAGTCGCCGCCCGCCACACGCATCTCGCCCGTGGGCTTGCCTTCATTCATCATGACCAGCACCGGCTTTTCGAGCTGCAAGGGAAATGTGAGTGCATCGCCCGTGCGGAACAGGTCACCGGAAACATCCACCTTGACCGGAACGACCGTCCCGCGCGGGATCACCACCGCGTTATGGGCATACGGTTGCTGACGGAATGCTTCGAGCGAAACGACAGGTACTTCGGGGACTTGTTGCCCGGAAGCATTGCTTGCATGCACCAGCACCGGGATCAGCAACACGCATAACAACCAGCCCACGGTCTGCATCAGGCGGAAACCCACCGAGCGCACCCGCCCACGATCCAGCATGCGCGACAGCAGCGGCAGGCCCAGCCCCAGCGCCGAGGCAGCGATCCACTGCATGTCGGTATAGCTCACACGGAACGCGACCATGCTGACGCCGATGGCGATGAGCAAGGCGCCCACCCACTCCAGCAACTCTTCGGAGAACAGGCCGTGCACATACAGCCCCACCCCGAACAGCACCACCCATTCGGCATAGATCAGGTAACCACCACCGAAGAAAAAGGCTGCGAACGTGAGCAACACACCGACGGCCATCAACAGCCACATCACCTTCAGCACCTGTTGATGGATGAACGACCATGTCTCGTCGCGCACCTGCTTGGCGCGACGCGTCAAGTGCCAGTCGATCATCGCCACCCCCGACACCAGCAAGGCGAGCAGAATCAGCCAGGCAAATGCACGCTGCACCAGATCGGGGAATTGCTCCACGGTCAGGATGTGATCGCTGGCGAGTATGACCGCCCCGCAGCTGAGTCCCCATAACAACAGGGTATGCCGTTCGATACGCAGATTGCGCTGCCCCGCCGATAACATCGAGTGGATCGAATCAAGTTGCTGACTAGCCATTTGCGACATCGCTGCTCCTGTTCACCTTAGTTGTTGAATGACACACGTTGCGCCTCACGATGACCAGCGAAGCTGCCCTTGAGCAGGCCATGCACAGTCCATGTCCCTTTCACCTCGCCGCTACGCATATCCAGCTGACCATTGAAGCGCGCCTCACCTGCCACGCCGTTACCAGTCATATGCAATTTGCCTTGCGCATCCACCTTGCCCGAGATCACGAAGGGGATGCCGAACGATTCCGACTCGCCCGTGCCCGTGCCTTGTCCATCGCGATTCATATGGAAGAAGAAAACGCCGCTGTCGTCGCCGCCATAACTACCGTAGTAATCGCCCTCGACAGACAGTCCCGGACCGTTGCTGGCTGGCAATGCGCTCGCATAGGCTCTGGCCTGATCGCGGATCAGACTCATATCCAGTTGCATCTCGCTTGTGCTGGACGACAACACCGGCTCTGCATCCATCATTTTCGCAAGCGCGGACGAATGTTTCTTCTGCCCTGCCTGAGGTAGTTGCGCAGGCATCAAACGGATCATGAGCGGCGCTGGCAAATTGATTTCTTGCGCTCTGTCGTGATCGACATTGAGTGAGAACAAGGCCATGGCGTGCAGTGTCAGCGCGATCAGGAACGGCACGCGCAGGCGTTGCAGTTGCGCACGCGCTGTATTGTTTCCCGTGTGATGTAGCAAGATTTCCAAATCCCGGCCCTGATCGAATCCATCAACTCTGTTTTGCAGAGCTTATCACTCTGCAAAACAGAGTGTCAAAACCTTTTTAGCCACGAGGCTTTAATCCAGCCATGTTTGCGCAGCACATGCACTACCTAGATAATCCCCCCTCACTCAAACAGCTGGGTTTGCAACATGGAACAAACAAGACGCGACTTCGAATCCGTCGCCGCGCGCTGGGACAGCAACCCCGGCCGCGTTCGCATCGCCACCGAAGTAGCTGCAGCGATCAAGCGAGAAGTGGCGCTGTCACCACAGATGGCGACACTCGATTACGGCTGCGGCACCGGCCTGCTCTCCCTGCAACTGCTGCCGCAAATCGGATCGCTCAGCGGTGCAGACAGTTCGCCTGCCATGCTGGAAGTGATGGCGAACAAGATCGCCACGCAGAGCATCACCAACGCCACGACCCAGTTCGTCGATTTCGAGAACGGCGCTCATGCCACCGGCAGTTACGACCTGATCGTCAGCAGCATGGTCACGCACCATGTGCCGGACACCGCTGCGCTGTTCGCGGAATGGTTCCGCTTGCTGAATCCCGGCGGGCAGATCGCATTCGCCGATCTCGACAGCGAAGACGGCGCATTCCATGGCGACAACACCGGCGTGTTCCATCTGGGGTTCGACCGCGCGCACCTGAAGCAACTATTGCAGGAGGCCGGCTATGTGGAAGTGAAGGACTGCACCGCCACGTCCGTCAGCAAAGAGATCGAGGGGCAAGGAACGCGCGAATTCCCCATCTTCCTCATCGTCGCCCACAAACCGCAATGAGCAAAGCCAACGAGATCAGCGCACAACTGCATGCGCTCGCTTCACCGGACACGGCAGCCATCCTGCAAGGCTTCTTCAAGACTGGGCCGGGACAATATGGTGCAGGCGATGTATTCCTCGGCATCAAGATCCCGCCCTTGCGAGCATTGGCGAAACAACATCGCGATGCCGACCTTGTCGCCATCGCGTCATTGCTGGCCTCGAAATATCACGAGGAACGCATGTTCGCACTGCTGCTGTTGATGCAGTTCTACAAAACAGCGGATGAAACCGGACAGCAAGCCGCATACGACCTTTACCTCGCCAACACTGCCCGCATTAACAACTGGGATCTGGTGGATGTTTCCGCGCCGCACATCGTCGGCCGCCACCTGGAACAAAGACCACGCGGAATATTGTTGCAATTGGCGCGCTCAGACTCACTGTGGGAACGGCGCATCGCCATCATCTCCACCCTGCACTTCATCCGCCAGAATGATTTTACGGACACGCTGCACATCGCCGAGATGCTGCTTGATGACGAGCACGACCTGATGCACAAGGCAGTGGGCTGGATGCTGCGTGAAGTAGGGAAGCGCGAGCAGAAACTGGAAGAGCGATTCCTGAAACAGCATTACCCAAGATTGCCGCGCACAGCGTTGCGCTATGCGATCGAGCGATTCGCCCCGCAGCTACGTGAGCAATATCTTAAAAGAACGTTTCCTATTGCTTGATTCCAACCGGCTGTTTCTATAAAGTTCGCCAATCATCAATTGTCCGTACGCCAGCATGTCACGGTTCAGCGTCCTTCAATTCAATATGCAGTTCGGCCAAGTCTGGGATGACGCCTATCCCGACCACGCTCCGGTCGACCTTGAGCAAACCATCGCCGAGATCAAGCAGCAGAACGCCGACATCATCCTGCTGCAGGAAGTCGAACACGCCGAACCCGGCGGCAAGCAGATCGACCCGCCCCCCAACTACACGCGGCTGAAAGCTGCGCTGCCGGAATACGACAGCTACTTCAGCTACCCCAAGCCGGATGAGCGTGAACTGCCTTTCGGCATCGGCCTCGCCATCTTCTCGCGCAGCAAACTGTTCGACACGACCAGGCTTGATCTGCCCTCACCGCCCATCGAATTCAATTTCAACGGCGAGACCAAGACCCCGACCGACCGCTTGCTGATCGGGGCTAAGACGAAGATCGCGGGACACGACATACAGTTGTTCAACACCCATCTGCTGGCCTTCTTCATGCTGAAGTCCTCCAGCACGATGCACCCTGAACAGCGCGAGATGGTGGTCAATCAATTACGCCAGTCCGAATTGCCGACCCTGCTGGGCGGTGATTTCAACGTCAGCGGACACGAGACGCTGGTGGCGCAATTCGAGGAAGCCGGATTTTCCACTGCCCAGTGGTCGGAGATCACCTGGCGGCGCATGCCGCTGGTGCTGGATCACGTCTTTTTCAACGAGCAGTTGCGCTGCGTGGAACAGAAGGTCATTCCCACACCGAGTTCCGATCACCACCTGCTGCGGGTGGAGCTTGAGCTGAAAGACTGATTCAGTCGGTGACTTTGCCACGCAGGGCTTTCACCCTGCCGCGCAACACTTTCCCTTCCACCCGTTTCTTCTTCGCCGAACGCGAAGGCTTGGTCGCAATACGCGGCTTGGGCCTTTCTGCCGCAGATTGAAGCAAGGCCTTGAGACGACGCAATGCTTCATTGCGGTTCTGTTCCTGATTGCGGAATTCCTGTGCCTTGATGATGACCACGCCGTCCTTGGTGATGCGTTGGTCATTGATCTGCAGCAGACGCTCCTTCATTTCCACTGGCAACGAAGAGGCATGGATATCGAAGCGCAGATGCATCGCGCTCGACACCTTGTTCACATTCTGTCCGCCCGCACCTTGCGCACGCACGGCTGTCAGTTCGATCTCTCGTTCAGGAATGACGACATGGTGAGAGATGTACAGCATGGATCAGGCAACCACTCGTATTCGTACGCCAGGCAGTGCCACCACCGGTCCCGCTCGTATCTTGGCGGTCTTGCGCGATTCAACTTGTCCGTCGACGGAAACAACCCCATCAGCCACCAGTGCTTTGGCTGCCCCGCCGCTGTCGCTCACACCGGTCAGTTTGAGCAGATCGTTCAGCGCGATGAATTCGCCGCGCAACTGGAAATCGATCGTTTGCATCAGAGCTTTACCGCGTGCTCGCGCGTGGTATGGAACACCACCTTGGGCCAGCGTTCCTGAGTGAGTTTCAGATTGACGCTATTCGGTGCCAGATAAGCCAGATTACCCGCCGCATCAACGGCCAAGTTGTGCGACAAAGCCTTCTGAAAATCTGCGAACACCTTCGCATCATCGCAGGTCACCCAACGCGCGGTATTGACGCTGGCACCTTCGAACATCGCATCCACACCGTATTCCCCCTTGAGACGGCTGGACACCACGTCGAACTGCAGCACACCGACCGCACCGAGGATCAGGTCGCCGCCGTCCACCGGCTTGAACACCTGCACAGCCCCCTCTTCGCCGAGCTGCTGTAAGCCCTTGTGCAGCTGCTTGATCTTGATCGGATTGCGGATGCGTACCGTCTGGAAGTAATCCGGCGCGAAATACGGGATGCCGGTGAATTGCAGCACCTCCCCCTCGGAGAAACTGTCGCCGATCTGCATGTTGCCGTGGTTGGGCAAGCCGATGATGTCACCGGCATACGCATCCTCCACCTGCTCACGGCTGGAAGCCATGAAGGTCACCACACTGGACACCCTGATCTCCTTGCCGATGCGCAGATGCTTCATCTTCATGCCGCGTTCGAAATGGCCGGAACACACGCGCAGGAAGGCGATGCGGTCGCGGTGGTTGGCATCCATGTTGGCCTGGATCTTGAACACGAAGCCGGAGAACTTCTGCTCGTTCGGATCGACCTTGCGCACCGAAGCATCGCGCTCGCGCGGTGCGGGTGCCCAATCCAGCAAGGCATTGAGGATCTCGCGCACACCGAAGTTGTTGATGGCGGAACCGAAGAACACCGGTGTCTGCTTGCCCGCCAGGAAAGCCTGCAGATCGAAGGGATGCGATGCACCATGCACCAGCTCCACTTCCATCTTCAGTTGCTCGATCTCCATCGGGAAGCGCTCAGCCAATATCGGATTGTCGATGCCCTTGATCACTTCCACCGCGCCGTCTGCGCGCTCTTCGCCCGGCGTGAACAGCAGGATCTCATCCTTCAGCAAGTGATACACACCGCGGAAAGTCTTGCCCATACCCAGCGGCCATGTCACCGGCGCGCACTGTATCTTCAGCACCGACTCCACTTCATCCAGCAGCTCCAGCGGGTCGCGCACTTCGCGGTCCATCTTGTTCATAAAAGTGACGATAGGCGTGTCGCGCATGCGGCACACGTCCAGCAACTTGATGGTCTGCGCTTCCACGCCCTTGGCCGCGTCGATCACCATCAATGCGGAGTCGACGGCGGTCAACACGCGATAAGTGTCTTCGGAGAAATCCTGGTGACCCGGTGTGTCGAGCAGGTTCACCACATGGTCGCGATACTCGAACTGCATCACCGATGAGGCGACCGA